>JAZRXK010000097.1:0-9131 GCA_045600185.1 Desulfocucumaceae bacterium | reverse complement strand
AGCAATTTCAGTATTCAGCCTGGCAATATCCACCTTTTCACGAGTATCTTCTGCTTCTACATAAGTGGAAGCAGAAAGGTTATAGCCATTTTCCACAATTTCTGCGTAGTCTGCCAGATGGGAGAAGTGAGCGACTTCCTCACGATTGGCGAAAATATTTACAATATACTGAATATTCTCCGGGGTAAGCTTATTATTGTTGGTTATTTTAATGCACTCCTTGCTGGCATCAATAAACAGGGTTCTGCTGTCCGCCTTGCTGCGTTTCATGACCATGATGCAGGTAGCGATGGAGGTTCCAAAAAACAGGTTGGAAGGCAACTGGATAACGCAGTCAACGAAGTTATTGTATATCAGATACTTTCTTATTTTTTTCTCGGCACCGCCACGATACATAATACCAGGGAAACAGACAATAGCCGCCGTTCCGCTTGGAGCAAGCCAGGAAAGGCTGTGCATAATGAACGCCATATCCGCCTTGCCCTTTGGGGCAAGAACACCTGCCGGAGCAAAACGAGGGTCATTGATCAGGAGCGGATTCTCATTGCCAGCCCACTTGATGGAGTAAGGAGGATTGGAAACGATCAGTTCAAAAGGTTCATCATCCCAGTGCTGCGGATTGATTAAGGTATCATCGCATTTAATATCAAACTTATCAAAGCCGATGTCGTGCAAAAACATATTGATACGGCAAAGGTTGTAGGTGGTAATATTGATTTCCTGTCCATAGAAGCCATTGGTAACAGCTTCTTTTCCGAGAACTTTCTCGGCTTTCAAAAGCAGAGAACCGGAACCGCAAGCCGGATCATAAATCTTATTGATGGTCTTTTTGCCCACTGTGCCAAGCCTGGTCAGCAGTTCAGACACCTCTGCCGGAGTGAAAAACTCTCCGCCGGATTTACCTGCATTGGAGGCATACATGGTCATAAGATACTCATAAGCATCACCGAAAGCGTCAATGTCATGGTCTTTGACAGAGCCGAGGTTCATTCCTCCAATGCCATTCAGCAGTTTGACCAGTCTTTCATTACGCTTGGCAACGGTAGATCCCAGTTTGTTGCTGTTTACATCAAAATCATCAAACAGTCCGGCAAAGCTGCTTTCTGACTGGCTGCCTTTAGCGGATTCCTCGATGTGACGGAATACACGCTCAAGGGTCTCATTTAGATTTTCATCGTTTTGAGCATTGGCTCTTACATTGCAGAACAGTTCGGAAGGAAGGATAAAAAATCCTTTCTCCTGCACCAGACCTTCTCTGGCTTCTTCTGCATCCTCATCAGGCATCTGTGCATAATCGAACTCATCGTTGCCTGCTTCGATTTCTCCCTCATTGATATAGGAAGTAAGATTTTCTGAAATATATCTGTAGAACATTGTACCGAGTACATAGTTCTTAAAGTCCCATCCATCTACGGCACCACGCAGTTCATCGGCAATCGCCCAGATCGCACGATGCAGTTCATCTCTTTCCTGTTCTTTCCTGGTATCAATAGCCATTTCTTTCTCTCTTTCTTATAGCGATTTGTTAAAATATTTTATTGATATTATAACATGAATAAATAAACTTTGTAACTTCCTTTTTATTGAGAACATATAATGAAAGAAAAAAGGAGAAATCAATTTATGCTGACAACTCTGGATTCTTGCCCTGCTCAAACGGAACAAATGGAAAAATTGGCGGAATTATTAAATAAAATTCTGGTTTACTGCATTAAACTGGAGGACTTACACCAGCAGGAGGAGCCTAAAAATCATTATTTTCAAAACCAGCTGTCCTTGACTTCTGCCCGATCAGGAACTGCCGGTCTGCTTCAAAGCGTTAAAAAGATTCTGGCCACAGTCAAAACCTCCGGTCAGGTCATTGGAATTATTTCTACCGGGCTTTTGAGTATAGTTGGTTCTTTGGAAAATCTCAAGGAAAAGCCGGAAATTGCTGCCCCGGCCGACTGAGGAAAAGCGTAATTTGTTCCGTCCGGCGAGCAGGATTTAATAAGATAATGTAGAAATAATCCCTTGTTTGCATACCGAAGGAATTTGCAGCCGCAAAAACAGAGCGATGGAAGGGACAGAAGCCTTATGGGAAAATATTTTGGTACGGATGGGGTTAGAGGCATAGCTAATGAAAAATTAACCGCAGAATTAGCTTTTAAAATAGGTAAAGCCGGAGCTTATATTTTGACCCAAAGCCGGGAGAATAAAACTATTCTGGTCGGTAAAGATACCCGAATTTCCGGTGATATGCTGGAAGCAGCTTTAATTGCCGGAATTTGTGCAGCCGGAGCTACGGTTTTAAAAACCGGTGTTCTGCCTACTCCGGCCATTGCCTTTTTGACCCGTAAGCTTGATGCTGCTGGCGGAATTGTAATTTCTGCTTCTCATAATCCGGTGGCGGATAATGGAATTAAATTTTTCGGTTCTGCCGGTTTTAAGCTGCCGGATGCTACAGAGGAACTGATTGAAAAATGGATGGTTGACTGGCAGCAAATACCCAGCCCAACCGGTGTCCAAATTGGACGGGTGGAAGAATTAAAAGAAGCTGAAGATTTATACCTGGACTTTTTAACGCAGGTGATCCAAAAGGACTATCCTCAACTGAATTTATCCGGTCTGAAAGTAGTGCTGGACTGTGCTAATGGCTCGGCCAGCCGGGTGGCTCCCCGCCTGCTGAAGCAAATGGGAGTTCAGATTATTTCCACGCATAATCAGCCGGACGGAACTAATATCAATGCCAACTGTGGTTCCACACACCCGGAAAGTCTGATGGAGCGGGTAAAAGCGGAAAAAGCAGATTTGGGACTGGCTTTTGACGGAGATGCAGATCGTTTGCTGGCTGTGGATCATTTGGGCAATTTAGTAGACGGGGATCAAATTATGGTAATCTGTGCCAAATTCCTGCATGAAAAGAACCGCTTGCCTCAAGATACGGTAGTAGTAACGGTAATGAGCAATTTGGGCTTGCATTTGGCATTCCGGAAAGCTGGCATTAAAACAATAGTGGCTGCAGTAGGAGATCGTTATGTTCTGGAAGAATGTTTAAAAAATCAGGCAAAATTCGGTGGGGAACAAAGCGGACATATTGTTTTTCTGGAACATAATACTACTGGAGATGGGCTTTTGACTGCTTTGGAACTTTTGGCTGTTGTGGCCGAAAGCGGTCAGTCTTTGCTTCAGCTGGCTGCTCAAATGGAGCGTTTGCCGCAGGTTTTAAAAAATGTTAAGGTACAGGATAAACAGGCTGTTATGCAAAGTTCTGTTTTAACTCAGGCTATTGCTGAACAGGAAAAATTGCTGCAGGGACAAGGCCGGATTCTGGTGCGTCCCTCCGGTACTGAATCTCTGGTGCGAGTAATGATTGAAGGTAAAAACCTCGAACAATTACATCAAATTGCAGATAACCTATGTAAGCTAATCAGCAAATTATAAATTTAGGAGAATAAACAAATGTGCGGAATTATGGGCTATATTGGCAAACAAGCGGCAGTGCCTGTTTTGTTATCCGGACTGCAAAAATTAGAATACAGAGGTTATGACTCGTCCGGAATTGCCATTTTGGAAGAAAACCAGTTAAAGATTTATAAAAAAATCGGTAAACTGACCAATTTAAAGCAAAGTATTGAACAGGAAAAGCTTTCATCTTCTGTTGGCATTGGGCATACCAGATGGGCTACGCATGGCCGGCCGTCAGATCAAAATGCTCACCCTCATGCTGACTGCCACCAGCAATTTGCTGTTGTGCATAATGGTATTATTGAAAACTATCTGACCTTGAAGCAGGACTTAATTGCCCGTGGGCATAAATTTCTTTCAGAAACCGATACGGAAGTATTGGCTCATTTGTTGGAAGAAGCCTATGCAGGAGATTTGCTGGCGGCCGTGCAAAAGGTGATCAGTCAAATTGAAGGCTCTTATGCTCTGGTTGTTTTATCCAGAGAAAATCCCAATCAACTGGTGGCGGCTCGGCAGAACAGCCCCTTAATTGTGGGATTGGGCAAAGATGAAAACTTTCTGGCTTCAGATATTCCGGCTATTTTGGCTTATACCCGCCAGATCTGTATTTTAAATGATGGGGAAATAGTTCGCATTACTCCGGAACAAGTGGAAATTTTTGACGCAAATGGTCATCCGGTGCAAAGAGAAATTTTTGAAGTCAAATGGGAAGCTTCTCAAGCTGAAAAGGGTGGCTATGCTCATTTTATGCTCAAAGAAATTTTTGAGCAGCCCAAAGCTTTGCAGGATACTTTAAGAGGCCGGATCAACGGACAGGAAGTTGTGTTGCCGGAAATTGATTTTGACTTGCAGGATATTACAAATATCCAAATTGTAGCTTGCGGAACCGCTTATCATGCTGGTTTGGTCGGGCGGCAGATTATTGAAAAACTCACTCAAATTCCAGTCAAAGTAGAGGTTGCTTCGGAATTTCGCTATTCTGATCCGTTGATTGACGCTCAGACTCTAACCATAGTGATCAGCCAATCCGGAGAAACTGCCGATACTCTGGCCGCCATGCGGGAGGCTCAGGCCAAAGGTTCCAGAGCCATTGCCATTACCAATGTAGTGGACAGTACTATTGCCAGAGAAGCAGACTCAGCTCTTTATACATGGGCTGGTCCGGAAATTGCTGTGGCTTCCACCAAAGCTTATACCACTCAGCTAATGTTAATATATCTCCTGGCCATTTATCTGGCTCAGCAAAAAGGCCGGAAAAATCCGGAATTATTGCAGGAACTGCGTCAGATTAGTACAAAAGTAGAATTGATTTTAAAAGATGTTTCGCATATTCAGGATCTGGTGCAGCGTTATGCTCATATTGAGGATGCTTTCTTTATTGGCCGGGGTCTGGATCATGTGGTTGCTCAGGAAGGTTCTTTAAAACTTAAAGAAATTTCCTATATTCATGCTGAAGCCTATGCTGCCGGAGAGCTTAAGCATGGTACTCTGGCCTTGATTGTGGAAGGGGTTCTGGTTATTGCTCTGGTTACTCAACAGGCTTTGTATGACAAAACCCTGAGCAATATTAAGGAGGTTAAAGCCAGGGAAGCTTTTGTTTTGGCTTTGGCTCAGGAAGGGCATAGTGAAGTGGAAAAAGTAGTGGATGAAGTTATTTATATTCCTGCTGTTGATTCTCTTTTAACACCGATTTTAACTGTAATTCCTTTACAGCTTCTGGCTTATTATATGGCCGTAGCCAAGGGCAGTGATGTGGATCAGCCCAGAAATTTGGCTAAATCGGTAACAGTAGAATAAAGAAAGTAAAAGGGCTGGGGCGAAAAATCTTGAATTTTTCGCCCTTTTTTAAAAGAATAAAAGGAAAGTCAACTTGGAAACAGAATAGATTTGTATAAAACTTTTAGGAGTTCATTATATGAGAAAAGTAATATTCCTTTGGGTTATGTTGCTGGTTCTGGGTCTGGCAGTTCAGGCAAAAGCATCTGAATCTTTCCCTTCCACGGTTCTGGTTTATATGGTAGGTTCCAACCTGGAAAGTCAGGGAATGCAAGCTTCTATTGACCTAATGGAAATGATTATGGCTAAAACAGGAAATAATACTCAAATTGTAGTGCAGCTTGGGGGAGCTGACTGTTGGTGGTTACCCTTGAATCAGGATGAAACTTTATCCGTTGATGCCTGGACGAAGCTTTTGGAATTGTATCAGTCTGACCCGGAAAATTTTACTTTGCCCGGCATTGAAGAGTGGGCAAATATGAATTACAGTACTCCTTTAATCAATTCTGCTTCTACAGTTAAGCGTTATTTAATCCGCAATAATCAGCTGATTTATCTGGAAGACCTGGGAGCAATCAGTATGGCTGATCCTGACAGTTTACAGGATTTTGTCCAATTCAGCTGCAAAAACTATCCATCTGAACGCTATGACTTGATTTTATGGAACCATGGTGGCGGTGTTTTGGGTGGTTATGGTTTGGATGAAACACAGGAACCGAAAACTGCCATGAATCTGGCTCAAATTTCGCAGGCTTTAAAACAAGCCTGTCAAAATAGCGGGATCCACTTTGACTTTATTGGCTTTGATGCTTGTCTGATGGGAACCCTGGAAACTGCTTATGCTTTAAAGGATTGTGCCAGCTATCTTCTGGCCTCTGAAGAAATGGTTTCTAACTATGGGTTGTATTACACTAATTGGATCAGTGAATTAGATTCTAATCCTCAAATCAGCACTATAGATCTGGTTCAGGGACTAATTACCGATTTTCTGCAAAATTCGAGTGATTTTAACGGTATGTCTGTCATGGCTTTGTATGATTTAAGTACAATAGAAAAGGTTTATATTGCTTTAAATCAGCTTTTTACAGTTGCTTTGGATTATTTGCTGAATACTCCCCAGGCTGATAACACTTTGGTTATGGCTCGCCTGCTAAGTTATGGTTATGGCGATAATCAAAGTGAACAAATTGATTTGCTGGACTATGTTAATCATTTGGAAGATGAGATTTTTCAGGAACCCAAGGCCAATTTGCTTCGGGCAATTCGGGAAGCTATAGCTACTTCCGGTTTTGGATATGCTGTTTATGGAAGCTGTTGCGGCATGGCCATGTACCATCCTTATTATTATCTGGATTTATATGGTGATTCTCTGACCATGTTAAGACAAATCGGCATAGGGGATGACTATGAAGCCTATTATACCACTTTGTCCAATTTGTTGTTATGGATACAAAACAAAAGTTTCAGTAATCCTCCCTATCTTAAAAACCTGGCAGCTTCTGATGATCAGACTTATAGCTGGTACGATCCTGATTTCAGCTTAAACTGTAGCTATGCTGGGACGGATCACAGTAACCCGGAAATTTATAATGATGGTAACGAATATGCTGTTAAAATTAAAAACAAACAGTTTGTAGAAGCTTCTTTGAAATTGGTGCAGAAATTGCGAGAGGGGAGTTATCTGGATTTAGGAATAAACAAACAATTGGAATTTAATGATGCTGGTGATCTGGAGGTAGCTTTTAGTGGAGAATGGCTTTTTTTGAATGGCAATCTGGTTCCGTTTTATAATTTGAGTACTGATCCTTTTATTTTCATAGGTTATGTCCCTTGTCGGCTTAATAATCAGGAAGAAACAGTTGGTTTAATGGTTTATTGGTCAGATAAAAAGGAAATTATTTCCAATAAATGGGTTGACCTGACTAATAATAATTTTTTCTCCCTGAAAGAAGGCGATCAAATTCAAGTTGTAGCTGATTGTTATAATAGTTATGGTCAAAAGAAGGATCAGCTTGTAATTGGCCAACCCATTATTTATAATGGAACCAATCTTTATTTTACCTTCAGGACAGTACCCGGTGGACATTATTTGGTTAATTACCTTTTGACTGATATTTACCAGGCTGATTATTGGACTAACAGCTTACACTTCAATTATTAAAAGCTCTTTCTGACTTCCACCAGTTTGCCCAGGATAACCACCGGGTAATCTTCAATTTGCTGGTTGGTAAAGGAAAGCGGTGCATATCGAGGATTATCAGAAGCCAGAATAGCTCCTTCCTTGTTTTTAGTAATCCTCTTTAATAAAGTTTCACTGCCGCCGATTAAAGCTGCTACAATATCACCGTTAGTACAATGCTTTTGGCGGCGAATAATTACAATATCTCCCGGTGAAAGCCCCGGTTCCATGCTGTCGCCTTTAACCTGCAAAGCAAAAAATTTACAATCTTTAGCCATGGCTTTAGGAATTTCGGTATAACCCAGAATATTTTCAATGGCTTCAATCGGTATTCCGGCGGCAATACTGCCTAAAATGGGTATGGATACCAAATCTTCTTTATCTTCGTTCATTCAAAAAACTCCTTAATCTTTAATTAAACTGCTGCTCCATTGCACTAATAATTTCGAATAAATCGAAAAGTTTTCAGCGTTTTTCAGTTTTTCTCTGGCTTGCAGAACTTGCAGATCCATGCCTGTCAAATGCTTGGCTAACAGGGAACTCTGGTTAATATAAGTGCCGTTTTCCCTGTAATATTTAGCCTGCAAAACAAAGAAAGCCGTTTTATAGAGAGCCTGCAAAACCTGGGGATCACCAGCGTGCAAAAAATTATGGCTGGCTGCGTGATAAATATTGCACGCTCCCACCAGAACAGCCTCCCGAACATCTTCCAGGGTTAGTTCAGGTATTAGTTTGGCTAAAACTGCCATACCAGGAAATTGTATCATGGTAAAATTGAAATAAATCAAATTTGCACCAGTTCAGCAATTCCTGCCGGCCGGATACAAAACCACAAAGCAATGGTCTGTGAGGAAGATGATCCAAAGCTTCCTTATAAAGTGTTAAATCGTTAAAGTCCAGTTTATCCAGGATTAGAACTACATCAAGATCACTGTTCCGGGCAGCTTCATTGCGGGCATAGCTGCCTTGCAGACCGATGAATAAAACTCGTTCCCCAAATAAGTCTAAAACAATTTGCTGGTAAATTGACCGCCATTCCTGCAAGTTAACCATATACAGCTCCTTCTTGGCATGAGTAACTGAACTGTAATTAAGTATAGTCCAAAATGCTGCCAAATGCAATAAAAATCTCTTTTGTTTTTAATTATTTGCCTGTTGTTTATTTACTGGTAATATATGGGATATAAACAAAACAAAAAATTTTTTTGCTCTCGGCTAAAAAAATGCTTGTAAATTCTTAAATTGAGAGGTATAATAGAGAAGCAGTTTTGAGGACCGTTAGCTCAGTTGGTAGAGCACCTGACTCTTAATCAGGGTGTCCAGGGTTCGAGCCCCTGACGGTCCACCAAATTCAGATAATGAAGGATGGAAGTATTTTGCCCGGCAAAATGGAAGGTGCAAATTATTTTCCATCTTTTTTAGTTTATATTTGTATTGATTTGGGTGGGGATTTTTAATCCGATATTGCAATTTTCGGAGTATTTACCGGTAACTAAATAAACCAAATGGAAGCTTAAAGCAAAAAAGCCGAACGCCTTTGCAGCGACCGGCTTTTTTTATTTGAAAAATGGTGAAAAAAAATTTGATTTTGCAGGAAAAGTGTGCTATGCTTGGTATATATACATATTAGCGGGAATAGTTCTGCTTTTTCGTCTGCAAGAGGCTGAAAAATGGAAGGTTCCTGAGGATATGCAATAAATTACCTGATATGGGTGATAATGGATGATAA
>JAZRXK010000096.1:0-42896 GCA_045600185.1 Desulfocucumaceae bacterium | reverse complement strand
CCATGGTTTGAAAAAGCTTTTCCAGAAGCAGAGCTTCCAGACCCCGCAAACGAAATTCCGGCATAATGCCCAAAACCGCAATCCGAACCGTTTTGCGTGGAGCTGGAAAAGGTGTACAAAGCAGCAGACCAGCCGGTTGGGAGTTGACCAAAACCTGAAGCTGTAAATCCGGATCCCCAAATCTGGCCAGAAAGCGGCAAAAGGACAGGCTTTCTTCCAAAGTGAAGGGAATGAAGCCCCAGTTTTGGGCTAAACAGTGATTATAGGTTTTCTGAATAAAATGGGAAGCTTCATTTAAGCGATAAAAATTAAATTTTTGCAGCTTAACCTGGGGATTGCGGCTGGCTCGGCGGGCAATACGGGCAGTCAGCTCAGGAAAGCCGCTGTTTCGATACCAGTGAAAAGAAAGCAGGTCGGTCAGCTTTTGCAGACCGGCCTGTTCCAGCAGTTGGGGATAGTAAGCAGGATGACCGGGCAATCCCGGTTGACCGGGATTGCTGTTGCCTTCTATGACCAGTCCTACTTCCTGATTAAGATTCCAGGTGGCTGGACCCAGCATCAGGCGGCAGCCCTTTTTCTGTAAATGTTCGGCTGCTGCCTGAAGCAGCTTTTGAGCAGCCAAAGGCTTTTTCACCACCTCCAAACCGCTGAAAAAGCCTTCTGACGGACGGGGATTTAATTGATCTCGAACGGCGGCAATGCGTCCAACAATTTGTTCCTTTTCCAAAGCTAAAAAACCCTGCCAATGCAAATGGTTCATGACTGGATTGAAAAGAGGGTTGAACAGAACGGAAGGGGCAACAGGCGGAGTTAAAAGCTGAAATTGACAGAATCGTTTTAATTGAAGCCTGGTGCGAACTGGAATAACCTGCATCAAAATTCCTCCCTAAAAGAAAATTTGTTTTATTTTATGTTGGAGGACGGGGAAAGTTAAGGTAATTCACTTGCCAGACAACTGGTTTTGAGGTATAATATTTTTGAAAGCAGGGTGAGCAATCGCTGCCCATTTATATGGGTAGAGGAAAGTCGAGACACGCACACGCAAGTGTAACACGGTGCCTGGTGTAAGCCAGGGCAGGGTGACCTGACGACGGCCAAAGAAACTCCCGCAGCTTCCAGTAGCCATAAAGTGCCACAGAAACCAGAGCGTTGGGCGACCAGCGAATGCAAGGGTAAACTCCTCCGGCGTGCAACCCAAATAGGTGATTTAATCACGGGTAGGGGCATTCTTCCTGAAGGGAAGAAAGGCCAGATAACTGGCCTAGATAGATGATTGCTTGAAAAACAGAATCTCGCTTACAGTCCTGTCTTTCTTTTAATAGGGATTTATTTCGGAAAGAAATTTTGAAGATTTTTTTCTGAAATAAATCCTTTTGTTTTAATCCAAAATGATTTTAATCTGGCTGCCTTTCTGAGGTGGTTTGCTGACTTGAATTTGTTTAACAATAACTTCTTTCAGCTCACTGACATGAGAAATAATGCCCACCAGCTTCTGACTTTGCCCCAAATCGCTGAGAGCCTGCAAAACCTGATCCAAGGATTCCTCATCCAGATTACCAAACCCTTCATCAATGAACAGGCTTTCAATGCTGATTCCTCCGGCTTGAGCCTGAATTTCATCAGCCAGTCCCAAAGTCAAAGCCAAAGCTGCCTTGAAGGATTCTCCTCCGGACAGGCTTTTGACACTGCGGGTGGTTCCGTTGTAATGATCAATAACTTCCAGCTCCAGACCGGTCTGGCTGCGTTGATTGTCAGCTTGAGATTTTCGCTGCAATTCATATTGTCCGCTGCTCATAATCATCAGACGAAGATTGGCTCGCTCAATAATGCGGGTAAAACAGGCCATTTGGACATAGGTTTCCAGCATAATCTTATCCTTACCGCTTAAAGTTCCGTTGGCTGTATCTGAGAGAGGTTTAAGCAAATTCCATTTATTTTTCTGGATGGATAGTTCGCTTAATTGCTGTTCAAGCTCCTGTTTTAGCTTGGCATTGGCGGCAAGCTGAATGGCCAGCTTTTCCTTTTGTTCTAACTTGACCTTTTTTTGTGCAGCTAATTCCTGCTGTTGTTTTTCCAATTCCGCCAAATTCAATTCTTCACCCAACTGTTTTTGCCAGGTTTCCAGCCTGACTTGAGCCTGTTTTAAGGCATCACTACTTTGCTGATAGGCTTTTTCGGCCTCCTGCAATTTCTGCTCGGATCTTTTCTGCTCGGCTTCCTTTTGTCGAATCATTGCCTGAGCCGCTTTCGGATCCGGGCAGTTTAGTTTTTGCTGATTTTCCCAGGCAGCCTGGTATTGAGTCTGGATTTTAATTAAATCATTATTTAATTGCGTTAAGGGTAAAGCGGCCAATTTTTGTTCCCAAAGAGGAATTTGGGCGGCCAGCTGCTCTTTTTGCTGTAAATCAAGGCGAGCTTGCCGATATTCCTGGCTGATTTGTTTTAATTGTTTCTGAAGATTCTCCAGAACCTCTGGAAGTCTGGCAGGATCATTTTCCAGCCATAAGGCGGATTTCTGCCGAATTTCGGCTTGCTGGCTTTGCAGTTGGCCTTTCAGCTTACCGGCCTGCAGGCTTTTTTGTTGAACTTCCCTTTGCAGATCGGCCAGTTCTTTTTTTGCCTGCTGCAATTCGGCTTCATTGGGAGCCTGATTATTACGCTTGGCCGGGCAGGGGTGATTTAAAGAACCGCAGACGGGGCAGGGCTGATTTTCCTGCAAATTTTGAGCCAGAATTCCCGCTTGAGAATCCCAAAAAGCCCGTTCCATTTGATCTAATTTTTGATTCTGCTGTTCATACTTCCGAACAATTTCCTGATATTCCTGTTGAGCCTGTCGGCAGTCCTTTTCCAGCTTCTGAGTTTGCTTTATGCTTTGCTGGAGACTGGTCAGATTATCTTGTTTTTCTTTGGCCGCTTTGCCCTGCAAAAGCCAGTTCTGGACAGTTGTTTCATCAACCGAAAGTTGATTGAATTGCTTTTGCCCGGCTGCAATCTGCTGTTTGAGTTTTTGCTCTTGTTCCTGCTGCTGGCTTAAATCTTTTTGAAGCTGCTGTTTTTGAGCAGCCAGACTTGTCAGTTTATCAGCCAGACTTTGATATTGATCCAGATTTTGTTTGGCCAGAAAAATATTTTGAGCCAATTCAGCCCGATAGACATTTTGTTGAATTTCAGCTTGCCAGATTTGCTGCAAAGCTGAAGTGCGAGGCTGTTCAGAGTCAATAAACTGTTTTTCCCGTGCAATTTCGGTCAAAAGCTTCTGGCGAATTTGAGCTTGCTGAATTGATTTAGCCAGTTCCTGCAATTTATTTTCCGCTTTTTGCAGCCATAATTCCAGATCCTGCCTTTGCTTCTGCTCCGTTTCTATTGTTTGCTGCCAGAAAGCCAGAATATCTTCCTGCGGCATTTCTCTTTGCTCCGGCGGCAGCTTTTGTTCCAGCTCTTTCAGGCGTTTTTGGCATTGCTGCAAGTCCTCTTTTAAGCGTTCCTGAATTTTCTGATATAATTCGGTGGCAAAAATGCGGCGAAAAATTTTACTGCGATCTTCCACTTCGGCCAGCAGCAGCTTTAAAAAATCTCCCTGAGCCAACATGGCGGTTTGACCAAATTGATTGTAATCCAGCCCCAAAAGCTGAATGAGCTTCTGATTAACATTCTTAACGCCGCTGATGCTCTGGCCGTCCGGCAGCAGCAAAAGAGCGTCGGCTTTTTGTTGAATCAGACCTTCTCCCCGGCGGCGGGGACGAGAATACTCCGGGTTTCTTTTTACCTGATATATTTGCTGGTGATGGGCAAAAGTCAGGCTGACTTCGGGGGGCAGATCGCTGTATTTGCTGTGTAAGGAATTGTTGTCCCGGTGGGTTCCGCTGGCTCGTCCATATAAAGCAAAGGTAATGGCATCAAAAAGAGCGGTTTTGCCGGCTCCGGTTTTGCCGGTGATTAAATAAATTCCCTGTTCGCCCAGTTGGGTGAAGTCAATTCGGGTGGGCTGAGCATAAGGCCCAAAGGCGGTTAATTGTAATTCAATAATTTTCAAAGCTGATCTTCCTCAATTTCCTGAATTAGTTGTTTTAAATAGTTTTCCTGTTCGGGGCTTAAAGCCTGATTATTCTGTAATTGAAAAAGCTGGCTGAACAGTTCCAGCGGCTGAAAGCGGGGCAGGGGAGCGGTTATTTGCTGACGGCGGCGGGTGCGTTGATTATCGTATTCCAGCTTTAAAGTATGGGGGTAGATGGTGCGTAACTTATCCAAAGCAGCAAAAATATCACTTTCATCTGTCAGAGTAATGTGAACAAAATCATCCGAATGATTTTGATGCGTCAGTTCAGCATATTTGCCCTTGAGCTGGCGAACATCCCGCAGGGGTCGCAGGGGAATTTCTGAAATATTTAGCTGACCTTTGGCTCGAAAATCCAGTAAAGTCAAAGATTTTTCGCCTTCAGAAACCGAATATTTCAAAGGGGAACCACAATAACGAATTTTAGGAGAACCGCTGGGAGATACTGTTATTGTCTGAGGACGATGCAAATGACCTAAAGCTACATAATCAAAAGCAGCAAAAATCTCTGCTTCCACTTCTTCCAGAGTACCCAGCAAAAGTTCTTCGGAATCGCTGTGCAGGGAACCCCGTACAAATTGATGAGCCAGTAAAATATTGCGTTGCCGAAGATTAAGCTGAATTTGGCTGAGAACCAATTCCAAGGCCTGACTATAAGAATTTATATTTTCTTCCGGGAAAAAAGGCCGAACAGAAGTGGGCTTGAGAAAGGGCATTAAGTAAAAATTAAGGCAGCCATATTCGTCTTCCAGACTGACCTTGCGGACAGAACCATCAAAGACCGGAGGCAGATAAACCTGAGCGGAAGTCAATAAGGCAGATCCAAAGGCCAGACGGGTTAAGCAATCATGATTGCCGCCAATCAGCAGAATTTTGATTTTCTGCTCAACCAGATGGGTTAGAAATTGATCCAGAAGCTGCACCGCTTCACCCGAAGGTTGGGAGCGATCATAAATATCTCCGCTTAAAAGCAGAGCCTGGGGTTGATATTCCCTGGCTAAATCAATAATTTGGTTCAAAATATACGACTGATCTTCCAATAAGGAAAATTCATTGAGTCTTTTGCCCAAATGCAGATCAGAAAGATGAAAAATTTTCATAAAGATAATCCTTTCGCTGAAAATCCGCTGCTTCAAAACAACGGCTGAAAATCCGGCAAATTTTGCATTTGATTTATTATAACAAAAATAAAAGACAAAAGAAATTGCAGGATTTTTTTTGTCAGTCAGAGAATAAATATAAAATCAATCAGACAAGGAGGTTTGTGCAATGCTGATCCCAACCGAAGTGATGTTGGCCGTTTGTTGTCCCTGGTGCGGGAAATTAAAATTGACTACTCTTTCCCGTTTTGCCTTAAAAAAGGGCAAGGAACAAACTTACGCTTGTTCCTGCGGTTGCTGGGAGATTGAATTATTTACCCCTGATTATCGGCGTTATTGCCTGGATTTTAATTGTCCGATCTGTCTGGATAAGCACAGGTTTAATTTTAACCGCAAGGCTTTTTGGTCGGGCAGTTTGCAGGAAATTTTCTGCCCGGATTCGGGAGTAAGACTGATTGATTTGGGAGCAGCAGATTTATTGCAGGAATCCTTGTCCGTGCTTAAAGATTTTTCAGAACAAAAGGATTATTTCTTAAACCGGGAAGTTATGCAAAAAATTTTGAAGCACTTATATAATTTATTGCGGCAGGATAAATTGTACTGCCAGTGCGGACACACTTCAGTGGAGGTTTTAATTTTTCCGGAAAGGGTGGAGCTGCAATGCAAGGATTGCGGCAGCGTAGCTATTTTATACGGAGAAAATCAGGATGATTGGCTGGCTATTAGGGATGTGCAGGAAATTTGTCTAAGGGAACATGGTTTTGAATATTTAGATAGTCTGGCTCGCAGTAAAGAAAAATAAAGGAGGAATTTTTATGCCTTTTGTACCCGTAGAGGATTTATTATTGGAAGCCCAAAAAGGGAAATATGCCATAGGTGCTTTTAACTGTAACAACATGGAAATAGTTCAGGCCATTGTGCAGGCTGCCGAAGCGGAAAAATCTCCGGTTATTATGCAGGCAAGTCAGGGAGCTATCAAATATGCCGGAATTGAATGTATTGTAGCCATGGCTCGGCAGGCTGCGGATCAAGCCAGCGTTCCGGTGGCTTTGCATCTGGATCATGGCACCAGCTTTGAGCAGGTAATGCTTTGTCTGCGGCATGGTTTCAGCAGCGTTATGGTGGATGGCTCCAAATATCCTTTGGAAGAAAATATTGCCGTTACCAAAAAAGTAATTGAAGCTGCCTATCCCATGGGAGTTTCGGTGGAAGCTGAATTGGGCAAAATCGGTGGAACAGAAGATAATGTCAGCGTATCGGAAAGAGATGCTTTATTTACCGATCCGGACGAAGCCAAATATTTTGTGGAACAAACCGGAGTTGGTTCTTTGGCGGTTGCTATTGGTACAGCTCACGGACAATATAAGGGTAAGCCGGAACTGGACTTTAAACGCCTGCAAAAAATTGTTTCCCTGGTCAATATTCCGATTGTTCTGCATGGTTCTTCCGGGGTTCCTGATGAAGCCATTACCGAAGCCATCAGCTTGGGAATCTGCAAGGTCAATATTGATACCAATATTCGAGAAGCCTTTACTTTGACTTGCCGCAAGGTTCTGGAAGCTAACCCCAAAGAAATTGATCCCCGCAAAGTTCTGGGTCCAGCCCGTGAGGCTGCCATTGAAATTATCCGGGAAAAAATTCGTTTATTTGGTAGTTCCGGCAAAGCCAGATAAATAATGTCGAAAACGCCGTCAAGACTTAATTGCCACTTGACGGTGTTTTTTTTTCCGGTTATACTGAAATTAACCTTTCAAAATTATGAGAACGCTTCATACCTGTTCAGACGAGCATCTTTATTTATTCCACCATCAATTTTCAAGTAGATTTTGATTCTTTATGTAAAGTTTAATTTTTCAAGAAAGAGGGGGGTTGGTTTGACTCAGCAGGAATTGGAAGGAAAAACCATCCAGGAATTATATAAAATAGCCAGGGAAATAGAATTGGCAGGTTATTCCAAATTACGCAAAAAAGAGTTGGTTTTTGAACTGCATAAAGCTTTGGCGGAAAAGGATAGTTGTATCCGAGCCAGCGGAATTCTGGAAATTTTGCCAGATGGCTATGGCTTTTTGCGGCCATGCAGCTATTTGCCCAGTAATGATGATATTTATGTTTCGGCTTCGCAAAGAAGGCGTTTTGATTTGCGAACCGGGGATCGGGTTTCCGGTCAGATTCGGGTTCCCAAGGAAGGGGAAAAATATTGCGGTTTATTGCGGGTGGAACAGGTGAATGGGCTGCCGCCGGAGCTGTCTCCGGAAAGGCTGCATTTTGACGGTCTGACTCCGTTATATCCCCAGGATAGGCTGCGTTTGGAAAAAAATCCGCAAAATTATTCCACTCGTCTGATTGACTTAATTGCTCCCATTGGCAAAGGACAACGGGGTTTAATTGTTTCTCCACCCAAAGCGGGTAAAACTGAGCTGATTAAAGATATTGCCCACAGTATTACCCAAAACTATCCTGAAATTCACCTGATGGTTTTGTTAATTGATGAAAGGCCAGAAGAAGTGACGGATATTGAGCGTTCAGTGAAAGGAGAAGTGGTCAGCTCGACTTTTGACGAACCGCCGGAAAATCATGTAAAAGCGGCGGATATGGTTTTGGAAAGAGCCAAAAGACTGGTGGAACATAAAAAAGATGTTGTTATCCTCATGGACAGTATTACCCGTTTGGCCAGAGCTCACAATCTGGTAGTGGCTCCCAGTGGACGCACCTTGAGCGGCGGAGTGGATCCGGCTTCTTTGCATCGACCCAAGCGTTTTTTTGGAGCGGCTCGCAATGTGGAAGACGGAGGCAGTTTGACAATATTGGCTACGGCTCTGGTTGAAACCGGCAGCCGCATGGATGATGTAATCTTTGAGGAATTTAAAGGAACCGGTAATATGGAGCTGATTTTGGATCGCAAGCTGGCGGAAAGACGCCTGTTTCCGGCTATTGATGTTTTGCGTTCCGGAACCCGCAAGGAAGAATTGCTGATGAATAGGGAAGAATTGGAATGGACCTGGTCCTATCGTCGGGGAGCAGCGGCCATGACTTCCATTGAGACCATTGAACTGCTTTTGGATCGCATGAAGAAAAGCAGGAACAATTCTGAACTAATTCAGAATTTCAGTTTTCCACCCAGAAGAACTGTCATCAATCCACCAAATCACCGTTCAGAGGGTTTTGCCCGCCGTTTTTCCAGTTCGAGCAGGAGTAATAATAATGAGTAAAAGTTTTAAATTACTGTATGCCGATACTCAGGGAAATTTTTATGATGCTCCTCAGCTTCAGGCTTTGGGTCGCAGTGGGGAATTTTGGGTCGAACTACGCAAAGAAGAAATGTATCCTTTGCCGGAAGGTGCTTCTTTAGTCTTAATTCCGGAAGGAACTCCAGCCGGAGTCAATTTGCAGGGAGAATTTAGTTTTCTGGAAAAAGATGCTTATGGCCAGAAAGCCTGGGCAGTTGGAGCTTTGCTGCCTCAAGGCTTTACCAGAACTTTATTTCCTGCCTATCAAAGGCCGGAAGGAGCTGACCCTTTACCTCTTTTCGGTTATGCAGCTGTAGCCTTGAAAGGAGAGCAAATTTATGTGGCCGCAGTTCCAACCGATCAGCCGCAACATTGGGATCCTTTGTATTATAATACGGAAGACCTGCCCAGGCTGATTGCCAGAAAGCGAAAAAAACTGGCTGAAAATCGGCTTTTGGAACATTTAGCTCATTGTGCTTTGCAATATCAATGCTTTACTGCTCAAAATATTTTTTATGAACGATGGGAAGGCGGAATTCCGCTTTCACCTGTCTGCAATGCTCATTGTCTGGGCTGCATTTCCCTGCAGGAATCCGAGTGTTGTCCTTCTCCTCAATCTCGAATCAAATTCCAACCTGCCGCCTGGGAAGTGGCGGAAATTGCCGTACCGCATTTAAACCAGGCTCCGGAAGCTATTATCAGCTTTGGTCAAGGCTGTGAAGGCGATCCTTCCTTATCGCCGGAGCTGCCCAAAGCGATCAGCCTGATTCGCTCTCAAACCAGTCGGGGAACCATCAATATGAATAGTAATGCCGGTTTTACAGCTGGAATTAAGGCAGCTTGTCAAGCTGGTCTGGACAGTATTCGGGTGAGTATTATCAGTGCCAGACCTCAGATTTATCAAAAATATTATCGAGCCAGCTATCATTTGCAGGATGTTTGCAATTCCATTGCTTATGCTTCACAGTCGGGAGTTTTTGTTTCTTTGAACTTGCTATTTTTCCCCGGCTTTAGTGATCGGGAAGAAGAATTGGCTGCTATGCTTGAACTTATTGACCAATATAAAGTTAATATGGTTCAAGTGCGAAACTTGAATATTGATCCGGATTGGTTTTTAAGTCAAATGCCCCCTGCTGAAAAAGATATTCTGGGGGTTCCGGAATATCTGGCCGAGTTAAGGAAAGTTCCGGGCTTGCAGGTGGGAAGCTTTTCTCATGCGGTTAACTGAGATCTGCATAATCAAAACCACCCTTTGGAGGGTGGTTTTGATTTATCAGTTTACAGTCCCTGGTGATAGAGATATAAAGCAATATCAACTACCCGATAGGAATAACCCATTTCATTGTCGTACCAGGCAATAACCTTGACCAGATTATCCTGGACAACCAGAGTAGATAAAGCATCTACAATGGATGAATGTTTGTTGCCGTTAAAATCTACGGAAACCAGCGGCTCTTCACAATATTCCAGAATACCTTTTAATTCTCCTTCGGAGGCAGCTTTTAAGGCTGCATTAACTTCTTCCACAGTTGTTTTGCGGCCTGTTTCAACCACCAGGTCTACCACTGATACATTGGGAACCGGAACCCGCATGGCCATTCCGGTGAGTTTTCCTTCCAGTTCGGGCAAAACCTTGGCTACAGCCTTGGCAGCTCCGGTGGTGGTGGGAATAATGGAAGCGGAAGCAGTTCTGGCACGACGAAAATCTTTATGAGTGTGATCCAGAACTCTTTGATCGTTGGTAAAGGCATGAACGGTGGTCATCATGCCCTTGACAATGCCGAATTCCTTCAATAAAATTTTGGCTACCGGAGCCAGACAGTTGGTGGTGCAGGAAGCACAGGAAACAACCTGATGCTTGGCGGGATCATAAGTATGTTCATTGATGCCAAAAACTATGGTAGCATCTTCGTTTTTGGCTGGAGCAGTAATAACTACTTTTTTGGCACCGTTATTCAAATGGGGCAGGACGGCTTCTTTACTGTTCAATTTGCCGGTACATTCCATCACGATGTCTACGCCCATTTCGCCCCAGTTGATATTGGCCGGATTGCGGTCGGAAACTACCCTGACAAATTTGCCGTCTACGGTGAAACCGCCTTCAGCCGGTTTAATTTCTTCCGGCAGAATGCCATGTACAGTGTCATATTTCAAAAAGTGATATAATTTTTCGGGGAAACTGGGGTTATTGACAACCACGATTTCGATTTCCGGATTGTGCATGGCGGCTCGGAAAACACAGCGGCCAATGCGGCCAAATCCATTGATTCCTAATTTTAAGGTCATATTAAAACACTCCTTTAATAAAAAATATTATTGAGCTTTTTTAACAAAAATATGTATCCTCTTAATCGGGATACTCCAACAGGCCGCAATTTTAATACATTATATCATAAACATAACAAGAATACAACAATTTTTTTTTGTACTTTAATATAACACTATATTGAGCTAATAGTATGATTTAATATTTCTGCTTTTCAGTATTTTTGGAATCAGAGATATTGCGAAAAAAGAATAATGCTGATACAATGAAATTGCGGATGTTTTAGACAACCAAAGGAAAGGTGGTTTTTCAAGTATGTCTGAAAATTTAAAAATCGTTATTGTCGGCGGGGTAGCGGCTGGTCCCAAAACCGCAGCCAGAGCCAGAAGACTGGATCCTCAAGCTGATATTACTATTGTGGAACGAGGCAGTATGCTGTCTTATGCCGGTTGCGGAATGCCGTTTTATGTAGCCGGAACCATTCGGGAATTTGATCATCTTTATAAAACCTCTTACGGGGTTCCCAGAGATGTGGAATATTTCGCCAGGGAAAAAGGGGTTAAAGTTTTAATTGGCAATGAAGCAATCAATATTGACAGGGAAAAGAAAGAGCTGCTGGTTAGAAATTTGACCACCGGAGAAGAATCCGTTCTGCTTTATGACAAGCTGGTTTTGGCTGCCGGAGCCAGTCCTTTTGTTCCTCCCATTGAAAATAATCAGTTAAAAGGAATTTATCAATTCAATCACCCTGATGATGCTCGTTTGGTTAAGGAAAATCTGGAAGATGTTCAGGAAGCTGTCATTATTGGAGCCGGCTTAATTGGTATGGAAGCGGCTGATGCTCTGCGTTCCAAAAATATTTTTGTAACGGTAGTAGAATTGCAGGATAAAGTTTTACCGGCTATGTTGGATAGTGATGTATCGGCTACCCTGAAACAACGCCTGGAAGAACAGATGATTGAATTCCGTCTGGGTCACAAGGTCTTAAAATTCCGGGATGATGGAGAAGGCAATGTTAATGGCGTAATTACCGATCAGGAAGAATTGGATGCTGATATGGTCATTATTGCAGTTGGGGTTCGTCCCAATGTGGAATTGGCCAAAGCCGCCGGTCTGGAAATCGGAGCAACCGGAGCTATCAGTGTTAATGAATATATGCAGACCACTGATCCGGATATTTATGCTTTGGGCGATTGCGTGGAAAATACCAATCTGATTACCGGCAAAAAAGTCTTTACTCCGATGGCTACTTATGCTAACCGTCAGGGTCGGGTTGTGGCCAATAATATTGTTTTGGGCAATAAAGATCGTTTTCCGGGAATTCTGGCTACTTCCATTTGCCGGGTTCTGAACCAGAATATTGCCCGCACCGGTTTGGGTGAAGAACAGGCCAAGGCTGCCGGTTTTGATGTCACCACTGTTCTCAGCACTGTTTTTGACCGCACCCATTATTCTCCGGGCAGCAGCATGGTTCTGCTGAAATTGATTGTGGACAAGGCCAGCCATAAAGTTTTGGGAGCTCAGGGTTTAAGTGCCGGTGAAATTGCCAAACGGATTGATGTTATTTCCACCGCCATTAAATTTGGGGCTACAGTCGAACAGTTATCTGAATTGGATTTGGCTTATGCTCCTCCTTTCGGTACTCCGATTGATGTGGTGCACCACACTGCCAATATGGTTCTGAATAAATGGGACGGGCTTTCCAAGCCGATCAGTGCCAAAGAGCTGGAAGCCAAAATCGAAAGTGATGAGGATTTCCTGATGGTTGATGTGCGTACCAAACAGCAGTTTGCTCCCAAGCATATTGATGATGATCGGGTCATGCTGGTTACTTTGGGCGATATTCGGGAAAGAATCAATGAAATTCCCAAGGATAAGGAAATTGTTTTAATTTGTGCCATGGGTATTCGCAGTTATGAAGCTGAAAGAATTTTTGAAGGTTTTGGCTTTAAAGATGTTAAATATCTGGAAGGCGGTCTGCATGGCTGGCCGTATGAACTGGACTAATTGGTTGTAAAGCTGAAATTTGGAAATGAAAATTTTTGCATAACACTTTCAAAAGTGGACAAACAGAATAACGACCATATAAGAGTAGAAATGCTCCTGTATGGTCATTTTTATTATTGCGGATCTGAAGTAAACTGTTCTGCTGCCAAAACAAAAAACAGCGGTTGAAATATCAACCACTGTTGTTGGTGCGGTAGAGAGGACTTGAACCTCCACACCCCGAAAGGCATAAGAACCTGAATCTTACGCGTCTGCCAATTCCGCCACTACCGCCCACTATCTTTCGGACGAATATTATAGTAGCATATCGGCAGTTTTAAGTCAAGCTTAAATTCAGATTTTTTGCAACAATTTTTTTTAGGGAAAGTGTATTTATTTGGCTGCATTTAAACTGAGCTTGGTCATCAAAGAAGCCAGAGCTTCTTTTTCCGAATTGTCAGCACAAAGCCACAGTTCTTTTAAAACCTGCTGTTCCGGGCTGGCCGGATCTACCTCGGAAGCCAGGAGATTGCCGGCCTGCAAAGCCAAATCAGAGATTTGTTTTCGGGAAATACCGATTTCTTCGGCAAATTCAACGGCTTGACCTAAAAAGTCTTTCCAGTTGTCCCATTTGGAGGTTACTTCATTGGGCATAATTTATCTTCTCCTTTGCTGGATATTCAGGCTTAGTATGCTCCGTCAGGCCGCTTGATTATACCTGCGACTGAACCAATCGCAATGAATGGGCATACTAAAAAATAAACTGAAATTGGGAGGCAGAAGAATGCAGGTGGGAGATATTGTCTTACGGGAAGTTTATGGAGAAAATCTGCAATTTTGCATTTTGGGTTTTTATACTGATTCTCAGCAGGAAGAAAAGGCCATTTTAGCTTTTCTCGATCTGGCTTTAATTTCAGAAGCCAAGGTCAGCGAGTTGATTCCTTTGTCTTTAAAGAATTTGTTTTCTTTAAAGCAGGACAGCGGCCAGTGGCATTAAAAAAAGAAAAAGGAAATTGCCTGTTGAAAAGGGAAATATATAAAAAAGGTCAGGAAAGGAAAAGATATGGATAAAGAAAAATTGCAGGCTATAGCTTGTCAAGCGGTGGAGAAAGCTTTGGCTGCTGGAGCGGAAAGTGCGGAAGCTTATTTGGAGCTGAATCGGGAATTGGAAATTGCAGTACGCCAACAGGAAGTTGAAACCTTAAAGCTGGCGGAGGAAAGCGGTCTGGGACTGCGAGTTTTTAAAAAGCACAAGACCGGCTTTGCCTTTACTTCCATTTTGAATGAAGCCAATATAACGGAAACTGTGGAACAGGCTTTGGCAAATGCAGCTTTGGTATCCGAAGATCCTTATGCAGTTTTACCAGAGCCAGCCGCCTGTTATCCGGATTTTGAACAATATGATCCGGCCGTTCAGGAAATAAGTCCGGAAGTCAAAATTGCCCTGGCCAAAGAGCTGGAAAAAGGAGTTCGGGATCCCCGGATCAAAATAGTTAATGAAGCTGGTTATACGGATATTGCAGAAGAAATTGTTCTGGTCAACAGCCGGGGTGTGAATTTATACAGCAGAGGATCCTGTTTTGGTTTAAGTTTGTCTTTGGTGGCGGAAGAAAACGGCGATAAGCAAAACGGTTTTGCTTTGGACTATCGAACCGAATATCACAAATTGAACCCGGAAAAAGTCAGCCGGGAAGCGGTTGAGCGGGCAGTGAGAATGTTGGGAGCGGAAAACTGGTCAGGCGGAGAAATGCCGGTAATTTTGGAACCTTATGTTGCCAGAGGTTTTTTGGGACTTTTGGTCTCTTCGCTTTCGGCGGAAACGGTGCAAAAGGGCAAATCCCTGCTGGCTGATCAATTAGGCAAAAAAATTGCTTCCGATTTGATCAATCTGGTAGACGATGGGCTTTTGCCGGGAGGGTTGGCTTCTTTGCCCTTTGATGGGGAAGGAACTCCCATGCAACGCAAGGTTTTAATTCAGACAGGAGTTTTGCAGCAATTTCTGGCTGATTGTTATACAGCAAACAAGGCTGGAGGTCAAAGCACGGGGAACGGGGTACGATCTTCGTTTAAAGGAACGCCCGGAGTGGGCAGTACAAATTTATTTTTGGAGCCGGGAACAATGAGTCCGGAACAAATGATTCAGAGCCTGGAAAAAGGCTTTGTGGTTACGGAAGTTATGGGAATGCACACTGCCAATCCCATTTCCGGAGATTTTTCGGTGGGGGCTTCCGGTTTATTGATTGAAAAGGGACAAATTGTCAAGCCAATTCGAGGTATGGCCATTGCCGGAAATATTTTGGACTTGTTTGCCGGGGTTAAAGCTGTGGGTTCCGACTTAACTTTTTATGGCAGTCGGGGTGCACCGTCTTTGTTAATTGAAAGCTTGTCGGTCAGCGGTAAACAGGAGAATTAGGGGGAAAGTCTTTTGCGAGTGGATAAATTAAGAGCTTCTTTGGGAGAAGCAGAAGGTTTTTTGGCAGCTCGTCCGGAAAATCGTTTTTATTTCAGCGGTTTTACCGGGACGGAAGGCTATGCTTTAATTTTGCCGGATAAACAGTTGATTTTGGTGGATTTTCGTTATGTGGAGCAGGCTGCGGCTCAATGTCAGGGCTGGCAGGTGATGCAGATTGAACATAATATTTATGAGGAACTGCCGACTGTTCTGGCCAGGGAAAAGATTACCAGCCTGGTTTTGGAAGGGGATTTTTGGACTTATGATGCTTATCTGCAATTACAGGAGGCTTTGCCCAGGGTTGCTTTGTTTTCCCGTCCTGAAGCAATAGAAGATTTGCGTCTGATTAAAGAAGCTGATGAACTGGAGAGCATTGCTCAAGCTGTCAGAATTGGTGATCGTGCATTTGAACAGCTTTTGCCTTTGATTAAACCGGGAGTGCGGGAACAGGATTTGGCTTTGGAACTGGAATTTTTAATGCGGAAACAGGGAGCCACCGGAACTTCCTTTACAACGATTGTAGCTTCCGGGAGCCGGTCAGCCTTACCGCATGGAACCGCTTCTGCCAAAAAGCTGGCCAGGGGGGATTTGGTGGTTCTGGATTTTGGCTGTATCTTTGAACATTATTGTTCGGATATGACCAGAACTGTAGCGGTTGGTCAGGCCGGAGCCAGGGAAAAAGAAATCTATCAAATTGTTCTGGAAGCTCAGTTGGCCGGTTTGGAAATTTTGCAGGCTGGAATCAGCGGAGCGGAAGCGGATCAGGCAGCTCGGCAGATTATTGAAAAAGCCGGTTATGGGGATTATTTTGGGCATAGTACCGGGCATGGAGTGGGTCTGGTTATTCATGAGCAGCCCCGGCTTTCCAAAAAATCTTCGGATATTTTGCAGCCTGGAATGGTGGTAACAGTGGAACCGGGAATTTATTTACCGGGTTGGGGCGGAATTCGCATTGAAGATTTGGTGGTTATTCAGTCCGGAGGCTGTCGCAATTTTACGGTTTCCCGCAAAAATGAACTTCTGATTTGTTGAATTTTTTTGTGGGTTTTGCAGGTGATAGAGGGATTAAGCAAGAAATTAATACTAAAAATTAGAAGGGGAGAGGCTTAAAAACATGGTTTCTACTAATGAATTTAAAACTGGTTTGACTATTGAATTCGAAAATGATGTCTATCAGGTAGTTGAATTTCAGCATGTTAAACCAGGCAAGGGTTCCGCTTTTGTGCGAGCCAAAATTAAAAATTTGCGGACAGGTGCAGTAATTGAAAGAACCTTTAATGCCGGAGAAAAATTGCCCAAGGCCAGAGTAGAACGCCGGGAAGTGCAATATTTGTATAATGATGGAAGCGAATATAACTTCATGGACATGGAAAGCTTTGATCAGATTGCTTTATCCGTAGATGATTTGGGTGACGCTGTTAAGTATTTGAAAGAAAATATGATGATTAAGATTATGAGCTACAATGGACAGTCTTTGGGTGTGGATTTGCCTAATTTTGTTGAACTGGAAGTTGTAGAAACTGAACCGGGAATCAAAGGTGATACGGCAACTGGAGGTACCAAACCTGCCACCTTGGAGACCGGTTATATTGTTCAGGTTCCGTTTTTTGTTAATGTTGGCGATATATTACAGATTGACACTCGCTCCGGTCAATATCTGAAAAGAGCCTGATAATCTTTGCTTTTGGGCTGCAATAATCTTTAAAGCTTTTTGCAGCCCAGAAATATCAGTAAAACTTGAATTTTATCCTTGACAGAAGGGAGGTTTTGTAGGATAATATTACTTGTTTGAAATAAGATTTGCGGGATGTAGCTCAGTTTGGTAGAGCGCACGGTTCGGGACCGTGAGGCCGCAGGTTCAAATCCTGTCATCCCGACCAGTAAAATTTGCTTCGTATTCCAAGTAAAAGAAAACCTTTGAAAGGTTTTCTTTTACTTATACCAAATTATTTTCCCCCTTAATTTCAGATCAATTAAGCTGAATATTTGATAAAAAAAGACGGCCTGATTAAGCCGTCTTTTTAAATTGGAGCTTCAACTGTGATCCAGAACTTTGATTTTCTGGTATTTGGGCAGGCGATGCCATAAGGAGGAAAGCTTGCAGCTTAAACGAACCAGAGGTCTTTGCAGATCAGCTTCCAAAGCTTTGCGGGTTATTCTTTCCTCGGCCAGCTCCAGACAGGCTTTTACCTTTTGCTGCCGAATGATTTGCAGTTCCTCTCGCAAGTCTGATAATTCCTGCTTATAAGTTTCCTGATCAGCCCAGGCTGCATCCAGGGTTTGGGTTAAACGATCCTTCAGATTGGTGATCTGTTCTTTTAAGCTGTTTACTTCGATGGCTTGCTGAATTTTGTGCTGTTTAAAATTTTCCTGTTGTTCATAAGCCTTTTTCTGCCATTCATCAAGCTTTTTTTGTTGTTCTTTATTTTGCCGGGTTTGTTTTTGCAGTTTATCTTCCAAAGCTGACAGATTGCTTTGCTTTTGAGCTAATTGCTTTAAGCTGTGTTGATAATTGGCTTCCTGTTCCCGGCTTTTATCCACCCAAAGCCGACATTGCTGCAAAATACTTTGAGCTTTATGCTCCATTAAGGCCAGTTGCTTATGATAGTCAGCGATAGCTTTTTGATGCTGCAAGGTATTTTCGCTCTGGATCTGCTGAAGCTTGCTTTCCCTTTGCAGTTGTTCGGCCAGTTTTTGATTTAATTCTTCGACGGTTTGCTGATATTCTCTTTGCAGTTGATTTAATTGTTGACCTAAAAACTGTTGTTTGTGTAACAGTTGAGCTTTTTCCTGCTGCTGTTTGTGATTTTGTTTGTGCAAAGCTCCCAAATATTTGGTAACGGTTCTTTCATAATCAAAGTAGGCGGATTGATTATAATGCCAGATTCCGGTTGGGCTGGCAGAAAAATAAGGAAATTTTTCCAGAAGAATATTGATGGTTCGCAAATGATAATTGCGTCCAGAGGGAAGATGTTCCTGGATTTGAGCCAAAGATAAACCGCCTGGATTTTGATTGAGGAATTTGATCAGCAGTTGTTTTAAGGAAAGCTTATCTATCTCGACTGTCCATTCAGTCAGACCCCACAAACCGGATTTCCAGTTGATGAAACGGGCATCTTTTTGTAAAGACTCAACATTAAAGTTGGGTCTTTTTTTCTTTTTGGAGTTCTTTTTGGGCAAAACCTGACTTAAATTGACCGGGTGCTGTTTTTTCAGCAGATATTCATAAAAATAATGATTGCTGGGATTGCCGCTTAAATTAAGACTCCATTCCTTTTGATTGGAACTTTGAAAAGCTGGGTTGTCTTCCAGTTGGGAGATGATTTCCCGGTGATTTTTTTTAAGCTGAAAGGCCAATTCTTCCGGAGTTAACTTTTCAAAGAAGTAAAGCTGTTGTTTAATTTGGTCGATTAAACCAAACAGAATATCGGTCAATTTTTTCACCTTCTTTCCAAGTTTAAATTAAATTTAATAATACCAAATATTGGAATAAATGTCATCTGGTTTTTTAAGTCAAATTGCAGCAAGGAAAGACAATTAAGGCTTTTTTCAGCAGGCAAATCGCCGGAAAAACCTAAAATCTCAGGAATTATTTAAAAAAATCAGGTACATACTAAAAAAATAAAAAGCAGTAGAAGGAGAATGTAAATGAAAAAAAGTTGGAAATATTCTGGAATAATCTGGCTTATAATTGTTTTCCTTTGGACTTGTGGTCTGGCTTATGGAGCTTCTTCGCCGGAAATTGCCAGCAAAGCAGCTATTTTATTGGAAACAGAGCAGGGCAAGGTATTATATCAAAAAAATCCGGAACAGGAATTGCCCATGGCCAGTGTAACCAAATTGATGACCCTGCTTTTGGCGGTTGAAGCTGAACATGAAGGCAAACTGAGCCTGGAGGAATCAATTACAGCTTCGGAAAGGGCTTCTTCCATGGGAGGTTCTCAAATTTATCTGGCCGCCGGAGAAAGTATGCCTTTTCGAGATTTATTGATTTCTGTTGCCGTAGGTTCGGCCAATGATGCTTGTATAGCGATAGCCGAGCATTTGCAGGGCAGTGTGGAGGAATTTGTCCGGCTGATGAATCAGAAAGCAGTTGATTTGGGCTTAAAGCATACTCATTTTGCAAATCCAACCGGTTTGCCCGCTGAGGATCATTATTCTTGTGCCGCTGATTTGGCGGTTATTTTACAAAGTTGTTTGCAATATCCCCTGTTTAAAGAGGTAAGTGGAATTTATGAATATGATTTGCGGGGTGGAGAATTTAAGCTTTGGAGTACCAATAAACTTTTGAAGCAGTATCAGGGAGTGGATGCCGGGAAAACCGGTTGGACTTCGGAAGCGGGATTTTGTCTGGCTTCAACTTGTCAAAGAGGTGATTTGCGGCTTGTAGCAGTGGTTTTGGGAGGAGAAGGCAATGGCAGTCATTTTGCGGCCAGCATGAAACTGTATGACTATGGTTTTGCCAATTTTCAGGCTCTTGTTCTGGCAAAAGCAGGAGAAAAAATCAAATCGGTTCCAATCAGCCGGGGAACAGAAAGCGAAGTTAATCTGGTTTTGGACAAAGATGTGAAGCTGGTAACGGATAATGAATCCGCCAGAGATTTTCAGGTTAAGCTGGAATGTCCGGAACAGATCAAAGCTCCTTGTCAGGATGGGGAAAGCCTGGGCTGGTATCTGGTCTATCAGCAAGGGCAGGAAATAGCCAGAGCCAAACTGATTACAGAAAAAGCGGTGGAAAAGGCTGGTTTTTGGCAGCAGATGCAAAAAGTTTGGAAAAGCTTTTTTTAATTCCTGATCCAGTCTGTTTTTGAAAAGCATAAAAAAAGACCGATTAAATTAACCGGTCTTCATCTGGTCGGAGCGACACGACTTGAACGTGCGACCTCTACCACCCCAAGGTAGCGCTCTAGCCAAACTGAGCTACGCCCCGCTTGCGTTATTTATTGTACCTTTTTTTCAGGGGTAAGTCAAGGAGATTTTGAAAATAATCTTATTTATTTTGCAAAAGGAGTCAGTATGGATAAATTTGGGGGGTTTGTGCGTAAATTATTAGTTTATCAAGGGGAACAAAAAGCTTCCCAGGAATTTAAATTTGGTGATTCCTCGACTCAGGAAGATAATCTGAATCCCAGGGATTTACCAATCAAAAAAAATCTGGCTTATAATCTGGCTATGGTTCGCCAGCTTTATAATTTACCCTTAAATCAAGATATTATTATTCGGGAATTTGAGGTGGGAACCCAACCGAAGATTCCGGCTTTTGCGGTTATGATTGACGGATTGGTAAATGCTGATTTAATTACCGATTTGCTGGAAGATCTAATTGTTTTTTCGGGTGGAGAAGCTCCCCGCAAAAAAATCAGCGAATATATTTTACGGGATTTATTTCCGGGACAGCAGGTTTCTTTAATTCAGGATTTTCAGCAGGTTTTGGATGCCATCAATTTTGGCGATACGGTTTTCTTTTTTGCTCATTCCAGGCAGGCAGTGGTGGTAGACAGCAAGGGCTTTAAATCCAGGGGAGTGGAAAAACCTTCCAATGAACAGTTGGTTATGGGACCCCATGAAGCTTTTAATGAAGTTCTGCGGGTGAATACCGGGCTTTTGCGGCGAATTATGCGAACCAAAGACCTGGTAACTGAATATTTGAAGGTGGGCGAACGCATTAACAATGATGTGGTTTTGGTTTATCTGAATAACCTGGTCAATCCGCAATTATTGCAGGAAGTTCGCAGTCGCCTGAAGTCTTTGAAGGTGGATTTTATTGCTGATAGCGGAATGTTGGAGGAATTGATTATTGAACGCCCTTTAAATTTATTTCCCCAAACCCTTTCCACCGAAAGACCGGATAAAGTTGCTTCCTGTTTGTTGGAAGGTAAAATAGGTATTCTGGTAGGCGGCAGTCCCAATGCTCTGATTGTTCCGACAACCATCTTTGATCAGCTTCATACCGGGGAAGAAAGTTACTTGCGTTGGCAATACGGAAGTTTTATTCGTGGGGTACGCTTATTGGCTTTTTTTATTTCTTTTTTGCTGCCCGGATTATATATGGCTATTATGCTTTATCATCAGGAAATGCTGCCCACTGAACTTTTAATGGCAGTGGCGGCTAATCGGGAGCAGGTTCCTTTTCCCACCATTGTGGAAATTTTATTGATGGAAATTTCCTTTGAATTGCTGAGGGAAGCCGGGATTCGGGTTCCGGGTCTGATTGGTCCGACCATCGGTATTATTGGAGGTTTGATTTTGGGGCAGGCTTCGGTGGAAGCTAATCTTGTCAGCCCGATTCTGGTAGTTCTGGTGGCTGTAACCGGACTTGCTTCCTTTGCCATTCCCAATTATTCTTTGGGATTTGCCTTGCGAATTTACCGTTTTATTTATTTATTTTTAGGAGCTTTCCTGGGCTTCTTCGGGATTACGGTAGGCTTGTTTATTCAAACTTTGGCCGGTTGCCGTCTTAATTCCTTTGGTGTACCTTATTTTGCTCCCCTGGCTCCCAAAACCCGTTCCAGCTCTGATTTGCTGATTCGTTACCCCTATTATAAGCAAAAAGCTCGTCCCGACTATTTAAAACCCCAGGATGACCGCCGCTTGCCGTCTGTTGTGCGGGGGTGGAGGAAAAGGAGAGATTAAATGGAAAAGCCTAAAATTGGTTTTAATGAAGCCCTGATTTTATTAGCAATTTCTTCTTTGGCTCGAATTTTTACCAGTGTTCCCGGAGATTTAATTGTGCATACCGGACAGGCGGCCTGGTTAAGTATCTTATTTGGTTTGCTGATAGCTTTTGCTCAACTTTGGCTGGTTTGGCAGATTCTTAAAAAATATCCTGGCCAAAATTTAATCCAGGCTACCGAAAATATCGCCGGAGCTGGTTGGGGAGTTTTTTTTAATATCTTATGGCTGATTATAATTATGTCGGTCAATCTGCTTTATATTCGAATTTTCAGCGAAGATTTGCTGCTTTCTGCTTTCTTTTCCACGCCTTTGTTAATTGTAATAGTTGTCTTCAGCCTAAGTGCGGTTTGGGCGGTTTTTTTGGGTATTGAAGCCTTGGCCAGAGGTGCCAAGCTGCTGTCCCCATTTATTTTTGGCGGGATGGTGCTTTTGATTTTATGTTTATTTCCTCTGTTCAATTTTAACAATCTGTTTCCTCTGTTGGGTGAAGGAGCAGGTAAAGTGGCAATCTGGGGAATTTTAGAAGGCAGTGTTTTAATTGATGTAATTTTGGGAGCGGTTATGGTAAAGGATCTGGGCAAGCCTCAAATTTTCCCCCAGGCCATGAGCAAAGCTCTGTTGATTGGCTTTGGTCTGTTCGCAATTCTGGAAATAGCTTTGTTATTGGTGATTCATTGGCGGACTTCGGCTGAATTTGTTTTGCCTTTCTACAGCTTATCCCGGCAAATTCATTTGGGGAGTTTTTTTCAACGGGTGGAATCTCTGTTTTTAATTATCTGGCTGTTTATTGCTTTGATCAAAGCGGCCTTTTTGCTGTATTGTTCGGTTGTAACTTTGTCCGACACTCTGAAACTGCCGGATCATCGTCCCCTGATCGCTCCTTTGGCCTTAATTACCCTGATGCTCAGTCTTTGTCCCAGTGATTTTTCCACAACCATTCAATACAGTGCGGATTATCTGCGGCGTTATTTTTGGATTTTTGGTTTGGGCTTGCCGCTGATTTTGTTAATTTGGGATAAATTTAAACGAAGGAGCCGTGCATCGTGAAAAAGTTAGCCAAAAGCCTGCAAGTTATGATTTTGGTTCTGCCCCTGTTTTTTTTAAGCGGCTGCTGGGGAAATCTGGAGGTAGAAGAAACTGCTTATATTTTGGCCATTGGCTTTGATCAGGGCAAGGACGACAATTTGAAGATTACCTTTCAAATTGCCAATCCCAAGGAAATTGGAAGCGGCAGCAAAGGCAATAAAGCTTATGTTTTTGACACCCTGGAAGCTCCCTTGCCCATAGCCGGTTATAGTCTTCTGAATACCATTCACACCCGCAAAATTTCCCTCTTGCATACCAAAGCCTATATTTTTTCTGAGGAACTGGCCAAAAAGGGAATTGAAAATATTTTATATCCCTTAATTATGTATCGGGAAACCAGAGGCTCTTCCTATGTCTTTGTTTGCCGGGGCAAAGCGGAAGAAGTGATGTCTAAGGAAACCATCAATCTGGAAAGCAATCCGGCTCGGCAGTTTGAGCTTCTGGATGCTTTAAGCAATAAGTTGGGTTTTACGGCCATGGTTACTTTGTCTCAGTTTTATCAGGAAAATAAAAATCATTCTGCTGAGAGCTTTTTGCCCTTAATTGGCTTGAAAGAAAAAGATACAGAACCCAAAACCAAAACTCCGGCGGATTTTGGGGATTATTTGCCGGGGGAAATGCCGGAAAAAGAAAGCAGTATTCAATTTTTGGGAACAGCAATTTTTGTAAATCATAAAATGCGGGGGAAACTGACCGGGGAAGAAACCCGCTATCTTTTAATGCTGCAGGGCAAACTGAGCGAGTCAGTTTTAGTGCTTCCGGATCCAATTAAACCTGAATATAAAATCGGCATGACTTTGCGTCAAAAAAATAAACCGGAATGGAAATTTGATCTGGAGTCAGATCCCCTGAAAATTAAAGGTGAAATTGATTTGGAGGTATTTTTAACTGGGGTTCCCAGTGATATTAACTTTGCTAGTTATGCCAATAAAAAAAAGCTGGAGCAGGCAATAGTCAAAAGCTTGCAGAAAAAAAATCAGGAATTGCTGGAAAAAGCCCAAAAGAAATATAAGGCGGATATTTTACATTTGTGGGAAAAGGCCAAATGGAGGTTTATCAATAATAAATCCTGGATGGCTTATGATTGGCAGAAAAATTTTCTGAAAGCTCAAATTGATTTGCAGTTTAAAGTTGAGGTTCAACAAACCGGCAAACAAATTAGAACGGACTAAAAAGGAGGAATTAAAACGAACTGGTTATGGATGATAATTCCTTTGGGATTTTCCAGCTATACTTTCACTTTCGGTTTGTGGGTCTGGAGACAGGGCAACCGACGGGGAGCCATTGGAATTTGGTCTTTAGTCGGAATTATTTTATTTTTGGCCGTCTTTCTTTTATTTTTTCATTGGGAATATAGCTGAGCATAAAATTATACCAGCCGAATAAAGTTAAATAAGGGGGGATTAAGTGGAAGCTTATCTGTTTGATCGCAAAAAGATTGGGGAAAATCCGGTGAAATTAGTTCCAAGTTGGGGTTCAGAAGAAACGGCAGGATCTTCGGGGCAAAATTTGTTTGCCTGGGTTGATTCCAGGTTAACAGAGGAGAAACTATCAGATTTAATTGAAGATGTAAGTCCGGCTGGAGAGCGGAAGGTGGCTTTGGTTGCCGGAAAGGAAGGGAGCATTTGGGAGTTAACCCGGCAGGGCTGGCAAAACCTTGTACGCCAAAAAGAGAATCAGGCCAGTTTTCAGACCGTTGCCGTCGGCAACGGTCTTTGGGCTTTGGCTTCCGGCTCTCTTTTTTATTTATATCGTTGGCAAAAATCAAAGGCTGAGCTGATGGCTATTCGGGAAACCTGCGGCAGAATTCGCAAAATGCTTTTCTGGTCTGGAGCAGAAAATAATCTGGTAATTTTAAGCCAAAATGCGGACGGTTCCTGTCTGGAATTGTTGCAGCTAACCAGTAAAGGCTTGAAAACTCTGGATCTGCTTACTGAAGTTCCGGGTGAGACTTTAGGCCAGACAGAAAAATATTTGCTTGTGGGTGGTTTGGACGGTCGGGTTTATGTTTATGAATGGACAAAAGGCAGGATGCAAAGGGTTTTAACCACAGAAATTTTGGGAACCCGCATTACTGCCCTGAGTGCCTGGGAGCAAAATTGGGCGGCGGCTACGCCGGGGGGCTATGTTTTCATTTTTACGGGTTTAGACAGTCAGCCAGCCAGCTTAATTTATTTTAATCGGCCGGTATCGGGTTTAAGCTGGCTGAGTCGGGAAAAAATAGCGGTTGGTTTGAATGATGGCTGGCTGGAGCTGGCTTATTGGTATCCGCCGGCTGATTTTTATACGGTCAGAGAGGCTGATACCCTGTGGAGCATTGCTAGGGCTTTGGGTTTGGAACTAAAGGATTTAATTACCCGCAATGGTCTGGAAGAAAATGATTTGCTTAAACCCGGCCAAATTTTAAAGCTCAGAAATTAAGGGGTAACGGCCAGGCGGCTTCCTTATCCTGAATTTTCCCGACTAAATAAAATTGAGAAGCAGAATTGGAAACTTTGAATAAAACATAAACCAGTTTTTCTCCCGATGGAATTTCTATTGTCGGCAATTTTTGCGGCAAAGTAAATTCGTTGCTTCGGTAGGTGCGGAAGGGATCAGAACGCATCCCCTGGTTGTCCAGAACATAAACGGACAGGGAAGGATCGGACGCATCCGGAAGCAGGGCAGGTAAAAAAAGATAAGCTGAACCTGCCCCGGCCAGGTTAATGCTGCCGGGGGTTTTGAATTCATCAGTTAAAATGGCCGGGAAAAAGTTGTATTTTTCCTGGGGGTCGCCAAAAACTGAACCGGAGCTGACAATTTGTTCCGGTAAATTGTAAGTGACGATCTGTTCCGCAGAGTTTTTATCCCATCCATTCCAGAGAAGTCCCAAAAATAAAATTGCCGGGCCAATAATAATCAGTCCAAACCATAGGTTAAGGCCTTGTTTTTTGCTTTCAGGCATGGTAATAGCTCCTTTTTATTTTTTATTATAAAGAAAGCGGCTCCTTTCATCAAGTCCTGAAATTTATTCCGGTTAGTTTATACGGAATGTTCAGATTAAGACTACATTTATAAATTAGACTATTAAGTTTGTTTCTTATAACATAAGTAAATAACATTTCATGTAATATAAACTAAAGTTTGTTGTATATAAAGAAAAAAGGAGAAATAAAGTGATTTTTGTCGAAATAGCTACTTTTATGAATTATACATATTTTTCTTAAATTTAAGCAGGAATCCAAAAAGAACTGACGAACTAATCTAAACATTGCAATAATTGCAGTATTATTTAAAAATCTAAATTATTTGCTCTGAAAGGAGATGTGCAAATGAGAGATAAAGATGCAGTTCAAATTATGGTCGTTGATGACAACAGAGAATTTTGTGATTTAATCAATGAAGCTATTGTCCAAAGGGAAGACTTTGAATTATGTGCAGTTGCCGGTCATGGTCTGGAAGCTTTGACCACAATAGAAAACAAACAGCCGGATGTAGTTTTGCTGGATTTGGTAATGCCTCATTTGGACGGAATTGGGGTTTTGGAAAGATTGCAGGGAATGAATTTGGCCAAAAAACCGAAAATTATCATTTTGAGTGCCTTTGGTCAGGATACTTTTACCCAAAAGGCCATGGAAATGGGGGTGGATTATTATATTCTGAAGCCCTTTGATTTTCCGGTACTTTTTGAGAGGATCAAACAGTTGTTTGAAGGCCCCAAGGCCATGAATTATGTGAAAACCGGGGATTCCAAAAATATGAATGTTTTGGTAACCAATATTATCCATGAAATGGGAGTACCGGCTCATATCAAAGGCTATCAGTATTTGCGGGATTCCATTATTCAGGTGATTGAGGATGTCAATTTATTGGGCGGAGTGACCAAAGAACTGTATCCTTCCATTGCCGCCAAGTATAAAACCACTTCCAGTCGGGTGGAAAGAGCTATTCGCCATGCCATAGAACTGGCCTGGGATCGGGGTAATATTGATATGATGACTCGCTTTTTTGGTTATACCATCAATTTGGAAAGAGGAAAACCTACTAATTCGGAATTTATTGCCATGGTTGCCGATAAGCTTCGCATAGAGCAAAGAATAATTTAACCGGCAAAACAGGAAAAATCCCAGCCTTTTGAGTTACAGGGCTGGGATTTTTTGCTTATTTTTTAATTAGTTTGAGAGTGTATTCATTGTTTTGCTCAGTGGTTTCTACTGTATAACCGCTGTGTTGAGCAAATCGGGTAACATTTTCGCAGGAAACCGCATTGTCCACCATAATTGTATATTCTTTTTCCTGGCTGGCCAAAGCCTTTTTTAACATTACGACCGGTTCCGGACAGGATCTGCCTCTTGCGTCAATCATGCTGCTTTTTCTCCTTTCCAACTGGTATGAGCGATTGCAATGATAAATAAGACAATTAAAGCTATAATTACGGCAACTTTACCGTTTAAAGTGGCTCCTTCGGTTGAGGAGGCTAAACCAAAGTTATGAGCAAAGGCAGCTCCCACCGCCAGACCTAAAATGGTAATGGCGGAATCGGTATTGCCTTCACCGGCGGAAATCAACTGCCGTAAAGGACAGCCTCCCAATAAAGTGGAGCCAAAACCAACTACAGCCATACCCAGGAAGTTCCACAAACCATCAGTATGAGCAATAGGTTGTTCGGCAAAGCTGAAATTTAAATTGCCCAAGCAGGCATTGCCGATTAAAACGGCTGCTAAAACAGCCAAAAAGCCCAGAATTAAACGGTTTTCCTTGACCATAATCAAGTCCCGGATGCCGCCGACCATGCACAGGCGGGTTTTCTGAGCCAGAATACCCACAATAATTCCGGCTATCAAAGAGATGGCCACAGCAGCGTGTTGAGAGCCGGGACCTTCAGCAGAGAAGAAAATGAAAGCCGGAGCGGCTGCTAACAGAATAAACAAAACAACTTGAATTAAAGTGAAGCTGATTCCTTCCGGAATAGTCAGATTACAGGTTCTTTTTAAACTGTAGCCTTTGTGCAGGAAGAAAACTCCCGGAACAATACCCACAACAAAACCGATCAGACCCAGAATAGCATTGAGATCGCCGCCGCCAATACGAATGACCATTCGCAGCGGACAGCCCAAAAAGACCAGACAGCCAATCATTACTATAAAACCCAGAATAAAACGGGTCATAGGAGAGGAACCGCCTCTGGGACGAAATTCTCTGGTGCATAGGGCGATGGCCGCAGATCCAATTACCAATCCGATAATTTCCGGGCGAATGTATTGAACCTTAGCTGCTGTATGTAGTCCCAAAGCTCCTGCCGTGTCCCTCAAAAAGCAGGCGATGCAAAAGCCCATATTGGCCGGGTTGCCCAATTTGACCAGAGCCACGGCAATAAAGCCAATGATCAATCCGGCTCCAATAATAAGAGGCTTTTCAAATTTTAGATTCACGGAAAAACTGACCTCCTTGAATTATAAAAATATTTAGTTAATTTTATCCTAAAGCTGCAGGAGCTTTTTGTCCAATTTAATTATAAAATATTTTGATTGAATTATAGAAAATAATTATAAAGTGCAGTATAATGTCTTCAAGGGAGAGATAAAATGGAATTCAGGCATTTGGAGATTTTTGTTGCTGTGGCCGATTGGAACAGTTTTTCGGAAGCTGCCCGTCAGCTTTGTCTCAGCCAGCCAGCAGTAACCAACAATATTCGGGCTTTGGAAAAGGAACTGCAGCTTTGTTTGTTCGCCCGAAGTACCAAGAAGCTGGCTTTGACAGCAGAGGGCAAGAGGTTTTATGATTATGCGGTCAGTCTTTTGAACCTGCGGCAGAAGGCTTTGGATGATTTTCTTCAGGAGCAGGCTTCAATTATTACTATCGGAGCCTCGACCATACCTTCTTCCTATATTTTGCCGCAGATTATGAGCCAGTATCGGCAGTTACATGTGGAAGCTCGCTTTCAGGTCTGGCAGTCAGACAGCTTTGGAGTTTTGGAAAGATTGCAGGAAGGCAGTCTGGATCTGGGCTTTATTGGTACCTGGGTGGAAAATAAAAATTATAATTTGGAGCCTTTTTATAAAGATAAACTGGTTCTGGCCGTTCCAGCCAATGAATACTACACCAGGATGACCCAAAAGAGTAATTTTTGGCCGCAAATTTTAAAGGAACCCTGGATTTGGCGGGAAAGCAGTTCCGGTACTGTTCGTGAGGCCGAAAAATATTTGAAAAAACAGGGCATTACCCGGCCAGAGCGGGAATTGAAGATTGTGGCAATTTTAAATGATCAGCAGGCGGTGGTTAATGCGATTCGGGAAGGGTTGGGTGTTTCTATTGTTTCGGAACGAGCAGCGGCGGATTTTGGAAAATCCATCCTGACTTTTTCTCTGGGCAAAAATTATCGTTATTTATATCTGGCAACTTTGAAAAATAAATTTTATTCTTCAGCAATAAACAGCTTTATCAGATTCGTTCGCCGCTTTTATTTCATCAATACCCGTGCTTAAAAAGCAAAAATAATTTGAAAGGAGAGTTTCTTTCTGATACAATAAATATAAAAATTTTGGAAGATAAGAGGATTCAGAAGTGAGTGATAAAATTTCAGATCAAAACTCCCACCCCAAAAAAGGCCGATCATTCAGTCGGCGTTTGATTATTCTTCTGGTGGTCATAGCTGTCATAGTTATTTATTGGAATTTAAGAAGTCTTCTGGGAGCAGTAGACGCTTCCGGAGAGGGTCAACTGGTTAGTTTACATATTGCCAATGGAAGCGGAGCAAGTGAAATAGGGCAGCAGCTTTATGACAATGGCCTGATTAAAAACAACAAAGTGTTTTATTGGTATGCTTTTTTCAGAGGAGCGACCAGGGATCTGCAATCTGGCAGTTATGTTTTTTCTACAGAACAGAGTGTGCCGGAAATTATGGAAAGATTATTGGTTGGAAAAGTAGAAGAAGTAGATTTTACCATTCCGGAAGGCTATAATCTTGAGAATATAACCAGTATGCTAAGCAAGGAAGGGCTGATTGATGAAAAAGAATTTACCCGTCTTTTGACTGAAGGAAATTTTTCTTATGATTTTTTGCCAGAGATTGCTAAATCAGAAAGCTGGCTGGAAGGTTATCTTTTTCCGGAAACCTATTCCATCAATAGAAATACTACGGAAGAAGCTATTATTAACCTGCTGCTTAAACAATTTGGTAAGGTTATGGAAAATTTGGACTGGCAGAGCTTTTCCGCTGAAAGCGGATATAATTTGCACCAAATTGTAACCATAGCTTCCATAATTGAAAAGGAATCCGGAACTGATGCTGACCGTCCTTTGATTGCCAGTGTAATCTATAATCGAATGGACATTGGAATGAAGCTGGATATTGATGCCACCTTGATCTATGTCCTGCATAAAAACAATTTAACCAATTCGGACAAGAAACTTAAATCACCTTATAATACCTATTTATATGCAGGCTTGCCGCCCGGACCCATTGCTTCTCCGGGTAAAGCCTCTTTGAAAGCGGCTTTATGTCCGGCTGAAACTGATTATTATTATTATGTTCTGGATCCGGATACTGGTGGTCATGTCTTTTCAGAAACCTATGCGGAACATTTGCGGAGAGTAGAAGAATATTTGTCGAAAAAACTGTAAAATCCATTGGCTGAACAGGCCGGTGAGTAAAATTATGAGCAGGTGTTGCTTGATGAAAAAGTTTGAATTATTGGCTCCTGCCGGAAGCCAGGAATGTCTGGAAGCAGCCGTATTTTACGGAGCTGATGCTGTTTATCTGGGAGGAAAACAATTTGGTCTGAGAATGGGGGCTGACAACTTCAGTCTGGACGAAATGGAACGAGCTGTTGAATTTGCTCATTCCTGGGGAGTTAAGGTTTATGTAACTGTAAATATTTTTGCTCATAACCGGGATATTCGTTCGTTGCCCCGTTATTTAAGATTTCTGGATTATATTAAGGTGGATGGAATTTTAGTTTCCGATCCGGGAGTTTTTTCTCTGGCCAAACGGGAAGTACCTGACCTGCCCATTCATATCAGTACCCAGAGCAATATTACCAACCGGGAAGCGGCTGCTTTCTGGGAGCGTCGGGGGGCTGAACGCCTGGTTATGGCCAGAGAACTGTCCTTGTGGGAAATTCGGGAGATTGCCGGAGGAGTTTCCGTGGATCTGGAGGTTTTTGTGCATGGAGCCATGTGCATGTCCTATTCCGGGCGTTGTCTTTTAAGCAATATGCTGACCGGAAGAAGTTCCAATCAGGGAGACTGCTCTCAGCCCTGCCGCTGGAAGTATGCTTTGGAAGAAGAAAAACGGCCGGGTGAGTATTTCCCGGTTTATGAGGATGACAATGGTTCTTATATTTTAAACTCCAAAGATTTATGCTTGCTGGAGCATTTGCCGGAACTGGCTTTGGCCGGAGTTACCAGCTTTAAAATTGAAGGCCGGGCCAAGGGAGTTAATTATGTGGCAACAGTGGTTAAAGTCTTTCGGCAGGCTTTGGATTCATTGGCACAGGGATTGGGCGAATATCAGGTTAAACCGGAATGGTGGGAAGAACTGGGCAAGGTCAGCAATCGTGATTATACCATTGGCTTTATTTATGGCGGTGATCCGACCATGAACCAAACCAAAGTTGAACAAATTTATCGTCGGCCTTATACCTTTGTAGGCAAAGTTTTGGGCTATGATGCGGAAGCTCGGATGGTTAAAGTTGAGCAGAGAAATAATTTTAAAGTGGGTCAGACTCTGGAAGTACTTAGTCCGGTTTACAGTAAAACCTGGGAATGGACAATTCAGAGGATGTATGATGAAAATAAAAACCCCATTGAAGTGGCTCCGCACCCCTGTCAGACTGTCTTTCTGCCTTGGGAAAGTCCTCTGGAGCCTTGTACCTTGTTAAGGCGAAAAGAATAAAGCATAAGAATGCTCTTTCCGGAAAAGCTAAAATTGGAAAGGGCGTTTTTTATGATTGATTTGGCCGGAAAAAGGTTTAAAAAATTAAAGCTGCTGCGATTGTTTTGGGGGCTGGTCTTTCTGCTGCTTCTCTGCCGTTTGCTGCAGGTGCAGGGGGCAGATTATGCCGTTCAGGCTTTTTGGCAGGAAGGAGAAATTTTGGCTCTGGAAGCTTATCCCAGAGGAGAAATTCTGGATCGGCAGGGAAATTCCCTGACCGGAAGCAGTTGGGAATATCGGGCAGCCGTCTGGTCGGAATATTTATCTGAAAATGCAGTGCAGCAGTTGAAGCAGGTTTTGCAGGTGAATAAATTGGATTTACCCTCAGATTTTGGTTTATTGCCTTATAAACTGAGTCAGCAGCAGGCGGAAAATTTAATTCAAATGCAGCTACCGGGAATTTGGGCGGTGCCTTATTGGGTTCGTTATGGCAAGCGTCCTCTGGCGGCTTCCGTCGTCGGCTATTTAGGCCGGGTGCGGGATTGGTCAGAAGCTGAGGAACTGCAAAAACAAAGCGGTAAAACTTACACGCCGGAAAGCTGGGTTGGCCGGCAGGGTCTGGAAAAATATTATGAAGCTGAATTGCAGGGCGGACAGGCTCAGGGTGCAATTCGTTTATTTACAGATGCTTTGGGGCAAAAAATAGTTGGAAATCAACCGGAAATTTATACCCATTTGGAGGATAAGCAAAGAAGCAATGTTGTTACTACTCTGGATGGTGACTTGCAGAAATTGGCGGAAGACACTTTGGGACAGCGATGCGGAGCCATTGTTATTATGAATCGTTTTGGGGAATTGCTGGCTTTGGCTTCCAGTCCGGATTTTAATCCGGATCCGGCAAAGCTGGCCGGTTATCTGGAACAGCCGGAAAGTCTTCTGGATCAAACAACTGCTTTATTTCAACCGGGTTCCATTTTCAAAATTGTGGTAGCCGCCGCCGCTTTGGAAGAAAAGCTGGTTACTCTCGATCAGGTTTTTTGCTGTGAAGGTACGGAAGATGAACGGATTCCCTGCTGGAAAAAAGAAGGGCATGGCCGAATTACCTTTGCCGAAGCTTTTGCTCAATCCTGCAATCCGGTTTTTGTGCATCTGGCTCAGGAATTGGGAGCCGACAAACTGATTGAATATGCTCAAAAGCTGGGTCTGGATAATCAGCAAATTACCGGTTATCCAGTTCCCCGCAACAAGGAACAGGATTTCAGCCGGATAGCTTTGAAATATAATTTAAACAACAGTGCCATTGGGCAAGGTCCGGTTTTGCTGACGCCAATTCAAATTTCGGCTTTGCTGAATACTCTGGTTAATGGAGGGGTTTATCAGCAGCCCTGTTTGGTTCAGGCCATTCAAAAGGAAGGAGAAACTCAAAAACTGCGGCGAGAGGAAGGAAGGCGGGCTATTGAAGTGCAAACGGCCTTGACCCTGCAAAAATTGCTGTCGGAAGTGGTTATAAACGGAGTAGGTCAGAAGGCTGCCTTGAATTCTGTCGGATGCGGCGGCAAAACCGGTTCGGCTGAAGTGGGGGATGGTACGGTTAATGCCTGGTTCAGTGGATTTTTGCCGGCTCAGGATCCGCAATATATAATTACAATTCTGGTGCGAGCGGGAGAAAGCGGCAGTTCCACGGCGGCTCCTCTCTTTAAAAAAATCGGAGAAGCTTTATATGCTTTTGAATAACCAATAAGTGCGAAGTTCTGAGTGCGAAGGTCAAGCACACATAAATTCCCTGGGGGGTTCGCACCTGAGTTTTGGAATATTTTGGTGGTTGACTAACAGGAAAAACTTGCTTATAATAAAAATTGATGCGAATGTATACTAAATTGGTTGGTGTATATTTGCTGGTCGCTTCTTATGTGGGTAGAACAGATGGAATTATTTCATTCATTTGTGGTAGATAGTGTGTCTTTTTTGCCGTCGCTCCCCACACGGGGAGCGTGGATTGAAATGAATGTATATATATACAAATAAGAAGGAGCTTGACAATAGTCGCTCCCCACAGGGGGAGCGTGGATTGAAATGTTGTCTATTACAATGGCGTTGTTTTTTTGTCGCTCCCCATACGGGGAGCGTGGATTGAGAGAAAGAGGAAAGAAAGTTGTTATTTTGCTGCTGGTACAGGCATTACCTGTTATCAGCAGTATTTTTATTACTGTTACTGCCGACGATGAAAAGGTTTCTAAAATATTAGCAGAACATTGTTCATTAGTCAATGATGTGTTTATCGCAATTCATCCCGCCACCTATAGAGGTGGGGGATTTCTTGCTCACGGCGTGTTAAACCCGCAGTTCCCAAAGCGGCTGGAGCTGCGGGTTTTATTTAAATCAGGAAACATTTTCCAAAGCTTGATCTTCTTCTGTTTTCAGGGGATAAAATTTCTTTCGCCAGAAAAGATAACCAATAAATCCAATCAGCGGGAAAGAAATATTAAACAAACCCCAGGCAACAGTTTCGGAAACGGGAACCACTCTTTTGCGAGTATCTGCCATAATCCAAATAGCGGCAGTAAGCACCAGAATAATAAATATAGCGTTAATCAGGATGGTTGTAGCAGACAAAATCACCCCTCCTTATCCGGCTATATCCCATTTTTGGCAACGGGAACCCCAACGGCCAATAACCTGATCGCCTTCGTAAATTTCTGAAATTTCACAGGAATTGGGGCAGCCGTTACATTCAAAACTGCCGGTGCGGTAATTAAGGCCGGTAATATGAAAGCCCTTAAATCTGGTTACGCCGGTTTTCTGAGTTTCTTCTCTGGCCAGACGAGCCACGCCAATGGCTCCCATAACATTATGGTATTGGGGAACTTCTACCGGCAGATTCAAAGCCCGTTCAAAAGCCGCTTTAATTCCCTTATTGGCAGCTACTCCTCCCTGAAAAACCACTGGTCCCAAAATTTCCTTGCCTTTACCAACATTATTTAAATAATTCCGCACCAAAGCTTCACACAAGCCGTTAATAATATCGGGTATGGCATAACCCATTTGCTGTTTATGAATCATATCGGACTCGGCAAAAACCGTGCAGCGGCCGGCAATGCGGACAGTTGTGGAAGATTGCAGAGCCAGATCTCCAAAATCGGTAATTGGAATATTCAGCCGGTCGGCCTGATGATCCAGGAATGAGCCAGTGCCGGCAGCACAAACTGTATTCATGGCAAAGTCAGTAACTACCTGATTGCGGATAATAATAATTTTGCTGTCCTGACCACCGATTTCTAAAACGGTTTGGACATTGGGAATTAAGGAAGAAGCGGCTACAGCGTGAGCAGTAATTTCATTTTTAACCACATCAGCGTTAACCATGACCCCGGCCAAAGCTCTGCCGCTGCCGGTGGCTCCAGATCCGGCTACTTCCAAATCTGGCGGCATGGTTTCTTTAATTTCCTGCATTCCCTTTAAAATGGTTTCTATGGGGCGACCCTGGGTTCTTAAATATAAGGCGGCATGAATATTGTCTTTTTCGTCCATTAAAACCAGGTTAGTACTGACCGAGCCTACATCAATTCCTAAATAAGCTTTCATTATTTTCTGCTCCTTTCTTGCAGATCCAGCTTCTGGCGGCGGATTAAATCCACAAAAGCTTCCAATCGAGTAGCCATTCCGGCTTTGCCGGTTTGTTCGTCCAGGAAGAAAGTTAAAATCGGAATATTCAAATCCTTGCTGAGTTTGGTTAAAACGGTTCGGGAAACAATTTCCGGAATACAGGTAAAAGGAGCCAGTTGAATTACTCCGTCATAGCCTTCTTTGGCATAAAGTACGGTATGACCGACTGATTCCTGACCATGTCCTCCAATGCAAAGGGGAATGTAAGGGGAAGCAGCTTTTTTAACACTCAAATGTTCTTTGGTGCCTTTGCCACCAGTGTTGTCCTGCGTCCAGCCGGTCAAATACATGGAACGATGCACTTCTACTCCCAGATTACCCAGAGCTTCTTCAATTTCCAAATTGCTGGCCGGTTCCAAAAGAACATAAATCTCTCCGATAAGGCCGATTTTTAAAATATCATTGCGGTAAATCTGATCAACCTTCTTTAGTTCAAACAAAGCGGCATCCCTGGCTTCATCCATTTCCCGACTGGTGTAAGCGGAAGAAATCCAGTTCAGGACTTTTTTATAAGCTTTGGTGGTGGAACCTTTTATTACTTCCCTGGGTCTGATTTTATGAGTGGCCTGCTCAACAGCATCCAGAATGGACATCTTTTTCCAGGCTCGCATAATACATTCCCAGATAGCTTTATAAGAAAGATTGAGAGGGTTAATCATCTGGATTTTGTGCAAAAAGTCCATGAGCTGGAAACGGGGAGCTTCAAGGGTGATCATCTGAGTTTTAAAGCCCAGTTCCTTTAAAATATTCTGGTGCATCTGGGCATATTGACCGGCTCGGCAAGGGCCTACTCCGCCGCTGCTGACAATATAATCCACGCCCATTTTGCAGACTTCGATATAAGTTCCCATTAAAATTTTCAAAGGAAAACAGGCAAATTCCGGGGCATTTTGCACTCCATAATCCAGGGTTCGTTTGGTTGGGCGGGGCGGCAGAACTACTTCATTGCCCAAATCCTGCAAGAGCATTTCAAAAGAACGGGAGTATTCTCCCATATGCGGAAAAGAAACTTTGGGCATAATCAGGCTCCTCCTTTGCGGCGACGCAGCATATCGGTAAAAGCTTCCAGACGAGTGGAGACCCCGGCATCTCCGCTGTGTTCATCAATACTTAAACGCATGAAAGGAATCTGGCGGTTCATGTGGGAAGTAAATTCCATCATACGGTCAACAATCGAATCCGGCCCGCAGCTGAAGGCGGTCAGATGAATTACTCCATCGACCAGATTTTTGCGGTAAAGATAACGGGTGGCTCGCAAAACCAGATCACTGAAAGTCCAGAACATATCCTTAGCTACTTTATTGGCTTTGCTGTATAAAATACGAGGTGGAATATTTTCCAAAGTAATCACTTTAACATTCAGTCTTTTCAACTTCTGTAAAAGATTAACACTGATATATTCATCATGGACTTCATAGGGATAACCTAAAACAGCCAGAGTTAAATCCGGATCAGTCTGGGAAACTGAAGGCTGAGAAGCAGATAACTGGCTGCTGATGCCCAATTTGGCAATGGCTTCCGGAGGGTACAAGCCGGAAAGCAGCATTTTATTATATTGCCTGTTTACTTTTTTAGCCTTGAGATAAGCCGACCAGCTTTGCAGCGGACTGAAGTTCAGCAACTGACCAATCTGCCTGAACGACTTCCATAAGCCAAAGCTTTCTCCCCGAACATCCATGGTGACATCGATAATGGGGGGAAGCTGGCTGACTCCATAACGCAGCATATCCGGCATTCCCAGAAATTTGGGACAGTAGATAGTTTTATTATTCAGACAGACAACACGGGGAACAAATAAATAATCTGCCTTATCTTTTAAGGAAATGGCATGACCAAAGAAAATTTTTACCGGAACACAGGCATCAGCCAAGGCGTTCTGGATTCCGGCATCCAAAATGCTTTTATTGGTTTTGTCGGAGGTAACAACTTCCAGCCCCAGTTCAGTAAAAAAAGTATGCCACATAGGATAGTGCCAATAATAAAGCAAGGAACTGGGAATACCAATCCTGACCATATGAACATTCCTCCTGACTGCTTGACTTTCCAACTTTTAAAATTTCTCTTTTGGCCGCTTAAATCCTGCTTTATTCGAGCAAATATTCAGGCAAATATTTTGATTATATTCCAATCAGCTTAAATTCATGGAAAATTTAAAGCTTTTTTAAGAAATTGGAGTTAAAATATAATTAACCAAAAAAGCAAAGGGTGGAAAAAATGCGAATTCTGATTGTGGAAGATGAGATCCATTTGGCTGAAGCTTTAACTCATCTGCTGAAAAAACAACATTACAGTGTAGATGCAGTGTATAATGGGGATGAAGGTTTGGATTGTGCTTTAAGCGGCATCTATGACCTTATTATTCTGGATATTATGCTTCCCGGCCTGGACGGAATAAGTATTTTGAAAAATCTGCGGCAGGAAGATAAGGTTACGCCGGTAATTTTGCTGACTGCCAAAAACGATACTTCTGACAAGGTAAATGGTCTGGATGCGGGAGCTGATGACTATATTCCCAAGCCTTTTGAAATGGAGGAACTGCTGGCCAGAATCAGAGCTATGACCCGTCGCCGGGGAGAAATTGCCCCGGATGGAGAATTGGCAGCAGGGGATTTAATTTTGCAGACCACCTCCAATTTGAAGTTAATCAGAGGGGAACACGAAATCAAGCTGACCCTGAAGGAAAGCCAACTCATGGAGCTTTTATTAAAACGCATTGGTATGAATACTTCCAAAGAATTGATTATTGAAAGGCTTTGGGGTTATGATTCTGAGGCTGAACACAATAATGTGGAAGTATATATTTCTTTTCTGCGGAAAAAATTAAATTATTTACATTCTTCTGTTGTGATCAATACCATCCGAGGTATTGGTTACATTCTGGAGCAAAAGCAATAATGTTTCGTCAATTACGCAATCGTTTTTTAATTCTGCATCTGGTTGTCAGCACCTTTACCATGATTCTGGCTTTGGGAGCAATTTGTCTGATTATTTTTCAATACAATGATATGGAAATACACCAGAAATTAAATCGACTCAGCAGTTCTGTGAAAATTATTCATATCAACGATCCAGCTTATTTTCCGCATGATTTCTCCGGTTATCCTCCTGTTGAATATCGATCAAATTTAATCATCAGTCTGGATCAAAGTCTGAACAACCAGGAACACACTGTCAGCTTTTTTATTATATTGGACAAAAAAAATAATATTGTGGATAAAAACTCCAATTATTATGGTATCAGTAAGGAGATGTATGTCAAGGCAGTGCAGTGCTTTGTCCAGCGGGGAAAAAATTATGGCCGTTTTCGCATGGGTGATTTTTCCTGGGCTTATTTCGGGGTTCCGGTTGAACGAGGTTATATTTGTTTGAGCGTTATGAATGTAACGGCTCAGGATATGCTTTTCCGTCATTTATTTTATACTTCAATTTTGGTGGCCATGGTGGTTTTAATTATAATTTATTTTGTCAGCCGCTCCTTTGCAGATCGTTATATTCGACCAGTTAAGCTGGCTTTTAATCAGCAAAAACAATTTGTTTCTGATGCTTCCCATGAGCTGAAAACTCCTTTAACCTCCATCAATGCCAATATTGATGTAGTTTTATCCAATCCGGAAAGCCTGGTAGCAGATCAAAGCAAATGGTTAAAATATATTCAATCCGAAACCAAAAGAATGACCAAACTGACCAATGATCTTTTATATTTAAGCCGCATGGATAACCAGGATATTAAGACGGATTATGCTCTGGTTGATTTAAGTGCTTTGACGGCCGAAACCATTATGGTTATGGAAGCGGTAATTTTTGAAAAGGGATTTCATTTTGAAAGCAAAATCACCCCGGATCTTTGGCTTAACGGTCAACAGGAACAGCTTAATCAGCTGATTTTGATTTTGTTGGACAATGCGGTTAAATATACTAATCCAAATGGCAGCATCTGGATTAGTTTGGAAAGCAGGGATAATTTACTTGTTCTGGAAGTTAGAAATACAGGAGAAGGTATTCCGCAGCAGCATTTGGAACATATTTTTGATCGGTTTTACCGGCCAGATGCTTCCAGAGAACGCAAAACTGGAAGTTATGGTTTAGGTCTGGCTATTGCTAAAGCTATTACCGAAAGCCATGGGGGTCATATTCAAGCTTTTAGTCAACAACAGGAAATAACCATATTCAGGGTTAGCTGGAAAAAAGTTAAGCGTTACTTGAAAAAGTAAATCTTGACATTTGTGCATATGCCTATTATAATTTAAGTAGCTGCAAAGGTGGGGAGGAAAAAATATGCCCAGAAGACCCAAGTGCCGCAAAATTGGCTTTATGCCAAATCATTGCTGTTTTTCTCCGGATGGTCTGATTCCAGAACCATCAGATAAGATCGTTTTGGCTTTAGAAGAATTGGAAGCCATTCGTTTATCGGACTACCTTTTATATGATCAGCAAAAGTCTGCTGACCATATGGAAATTTCCAGAGGAACTTTTCAGCGGGTTTTAAATTCAGCCCATTCAAAAGTAGCTGAAGCCTTGTTGCAGGGCAAAGTTATTCAAATTAGCGGAGGCAATTATGTTTTGACAGATGATATTGCCTGTTGTCGGGATAAGCAAAGGATTTGTTCCTCCTGCCATAATTGCAAAAAACAAAAAAATTATTAACAAAAGGAGATTTTTTAATGAAGATCGCGGTTCCTTATGATAATGGACAGGTTTTTGGTCATTTTGGTCAAACTAAAACTTTTGCAATTTATGAAATCAATGAGCAAAAACAGATTGTGGATAAAAAATTATTATCAACTCAAGAGCAGGGGCATGGAGCTTTGCCAATTTTGTTAAAAGCCAACGGAGTTGATGTGCTGCTGGCCGGCGGCATGGGGCAGGGAGCCAAAGATGCTGTTGCCAAACAGAATATTCTTGGCCTGACCGGAGCTGTAGGTTCGGCTGATGAAGTGGTTCAAGCTTATCTGGCAGGAACTTTTGTTTCCACCAATACGGTTTGCCAGCACCATCACCATGATCATGGAGAAGGACATACTTGTGGAAGCTGCTCCCATTAAAAAATGAGTAAAAAAATTTTGCAGAAAAAAATTTATTAAAGGCTGAATGATGCCAAAAGAAGCAGGATGGAAAACATATCCTGCTTCTTTTTACGAATTGTTGAAAATATCTCGTTTGACCATTTAGTTAGTTTAATATAGTATAAATATACTATAGAAATAGTTGCAAGGAATAACTGGAAATGGGAGAATAAATAAATGTTATCAGAAAATGGCCAAAAAGTATTTGAAGCTCGCTATGCCGCAAGGGACGAGCAAGGGAAAATTTGTGAAAGCTTTGAACAGGCGGTGCAGCGTCTGGCAAGAACCGCTGCTGCCAGGGAAAAGGATCCTGAAGAATGGGAAAAAAAGTTCAGAGAAGCAATTAGCTCTCTTTTTTTTGTCCCTTCCACGCCAATTTGGGCGAATATAGGCAAAACAGATCGCCCCTGGCAGCCGGGAGCCTGTTTTGTGCTGGATGTGGAAGACAGTCTGCAATCAATGTATGAAACCCTGACTAAAACCGCTCTGGTGTTTAAATCCGGTGGGGGAGTGGGTTATAATTTCAGCAAAATCCGGCCGCAGGGTTCTCTGGTAAATTCCACGAAAGGGCAGGCTTCCGGAGTTGTGGAGTTAATCAAACTTTATGATGCCTCCTCCAATATGGTAATGCAGGGCGGAGTTCGCCGAGGAGCTTCCATGGGGATTCTGAATGTGGATCATCCGGAAATCCTGAGCTTTATTCATTCTAAACTCCATGGCGGCATGGTGAATTTCAATATTTCGGTGGGAATAACCGATGCTTTTATGCAGGCTGTAGCTGACAATCAGGAATGGAATCTGATTTTTCAGGATCAGATTAAGCAAACCTGCGAAGCCAGAGAAATTTGGCAGGATATAGCTCAGGCGGCTTATAGCTGCGGCGATCCGGGATTGGTATTTTTGGATCGTATCCAGAGGGACAACCCCATTCCGGGGAATTTCCTGAATTGCACTAATCCTTGCGGGGAACAGCCGCTTTCTCCAGGCGAATCCTGCCTTTTGAGCAGTATTAACCTGTCTTTGATGGTGGATGAAAAAGGGCAGTTAAAAAAAGAACTGCTGATAGATACGGTTCAAACAGCCGTTCGTTTTCTGGATAATTTAATTGATTTGGCGGAATATCCTCTGCCGGAAATTGCTGAAGCTACCAGAGCCAGCCGCAAAATTGGTCTGGGTTTTACCGGACTGCATGACGCTTTAATTAAATCCGGTTTGGCTTATGATTCGGAAGCCGGTCGAAAAAAAGCCGGAGAAATTACTGCTTTAATTCAGCAGACAGCCCACCAGACTTCAGAAGCTCTGGGTGAAGAAAAAGGGGTTTTCCCTTTGTGGGAAAAAAGTATTTTTTATCCGGAAATTAAAAGGAGAAATGCAGCCTGTATTACCATAGCTCCCACCGGAAGCGTTACGGCCATGGCCGGCTGTGAAAGCTATGGCATTGAGCCGATTTTTGCTGTAGCTTACAGCAAGAAAACCAATGTTGCTGGAGAATTTGCTGTTTTTTCTCCGCTGTTTCAAAAAGCCTGTCAGGAAGCTGGGGTCAGCCAGATTGCCATGCAGGAAACCGCCCGCCGGGGAAGCTGTCAGGGTGTGGCCGGAATTCCTGCTGAAATTCAGGCCATTTTCAAGGGGGCTCAGGATATTGATTTTCTGGATCATATCAAAATGCAGGCGGAAGTGCAAAAATATGTGGAAAATGCGGTCAGTAAAACCATTAACATGAATGGAGAAGCTACACTGGAAGATGTCATCAAAGCTTATCAGCTGGCTTATGATCTGGGCTTGAAAGGGATAACCATCTTCAGGGACGGCTGCAAAACAGGAACCATTACGGTGGGAGAAAACAAAGAAGCGGAGGTTCGGGAAAAAGCAGAACTGAAACGAGGAGAAATTAAACCCCGACCGGTTTCGGCTCATGGCGTAACTCATCGCATAGATACTGGCTGCGGAAAAATTTATCTGACAGTGAATTATCAGGGCTCGGAAATCTTGGAAACCTTTATAACTACTGGCTCGGACGGTGGCTGTCTGGTTTACAGCGAAGCAGCATCCCGCTTGATCAGTTTGGGGCTTAGAGGTGGAATACCTCTGGAAAAAATTACGGAACAGCTCATGGGAACTCATGCCTGCCCATCTTATATGCGAGCTAAAGGCTCTGGGAAAAACCTTTCTCCCGGCAAATCCTGTGCTTCGGCTGTTGCCAAAAAATTAACGGAAATTGCCTGGGAGATTCGACATAATCAAAATGAAATTGGAAAACCAGCAGCAACAGATTTAGAAATTGAGGAGCAGGGGATTTGCGATCTATGCGGTGAACCTTTAAAATTGGCTGAAGGGTGTTTTGTGTGTTTGAATTGCGGTAATTCCAGATGTTAAAAATCAGGGGGATATTCAACAATGAATATCCCCCTGATTTTTAACATTCTAAAGGTATTATATGTCAAATAAATAATCTGATAATTATGTTTAA
>JAZRXK010000095.1:0-37998 GCA_045600185.1 Desulfocucumaceae bacterium | reverse complement strand
CCCACCTCTATAGGTGGCGGGATGAATTGCGATAACACGCATTTTCTTGACTTTTGTTACTTATAGTGTTATACTTCATGCTGAAATAGCTTAAAACTAAATATACAGTAGGGATGGAATAGCCCAAACTCATACGCCTGTTGACATTGTGTAAGACATTGAGATACGTATAATCGTAGCCAACGCAGTAGTGATTGAAGCAGGAAGCTCCGACTTCTGTAAGTCGGAGTAGTTCACCGAAAAGAGAGTATAATAAAGTCAGGTTTTGGCATTTCTAAAAACCAAAAACGCCGAAAGTATCAGCAATACTCAGGGAGGTCATTTTTTTGTATAACATCAGAATAGAAGAAGCTGCTGTTTTAAAAGATAAACCAGATGAAAGCAGCTTGAGTTTCGGCACTACTTTTACCGATCATATGTTTGTAGCTGATTATTCAGTAGAAAAAGGGTGGCATGATCCCAGAATCGTTCCTTACGGACCTGTTGCCATGGATCCTTCCACCATGATTTTTCACTATGGTCAAGGAGTTTTTGAAGGCATGAAGGCTTACCGCCGCAATGGCAAAATTGCCATGTTCCGCCCCAAAGATCATCTGGCTCGCATGAATACTTCCTGTCAGAGACTGTGTATTCCGGAAGTTGACCCGGAATTGTCTTATCAGGGACTTTGCCAGCTCATCGAACTGGAAAAGGACTGGATTCCCCACTCTTTTGAAACCTCGCTTTATATCCGGCCATTTATTATTGCTACCGATCCGCATATAGGTGTGCGTCCTTCTCACACTTATAAATTTTTCATTATTCTGTCGCCGGTAGGTGCTTATTATCCGGAAGGCTTTAAGCCGGTTAAAATCATGGTTACTGATGAATATACCAGAGCCGTTCGAGGCGGTATTGGCCATGTTAAAACCCCCGGCAATTATGCCGCCAGCATCTTAGCCGGTGAAATGGCTCACGAAGCCGGTTATACTCAGGTTTTGTGGTTGGATGGAGTGCATCGAAAATATATCGAAGAAGTAGGAACCATGAATATCTTCTTCGTAATTGACAATAAAATCATTACCCCGCCTTTGGGCGGCAGTATTTTAGGCGGTATTACCCGTCGTTCTTCCCTGGAAGTCCTGAGAAACTGGGGTTTGGATGTGGAAGAACGCCCCATTTCCATTGATGAATTAGTTGAAGCCAGCCACAACGGGAAATTGCAGGAAGTCTTTGGAACTGGTACCGCAGCGGTTATTTCTCCGGTCAATAAATTAGGCTGGAAAGGAGAAGAACTGATTCCCGGAGACGGTGGAGTAGGTGAAATCTCTCAGAGATTATATGATTATATTACCGGAATTCAATTCGGCAAAATTGAAGATGAATTCCACTGGGTAACTGAATTAGATTAAAATTCTCGGTAAAGCCGGTTTTTCATTGGAAATAAAGCCGGATAATCCTGAAAACCGGCCTGGAAGGCCGGTTTTTGCTTATTTGCATAAATTGGCTGAAAATCCATATATTGGGTAGAGGAGGGATTTGTCTATGGCTCCTTTATTAGTAGTAGCTGCCGGAGTTTTATGGGGATTTCTGGGATATTTTACCCGAACCCTTTACGATTTCGGTTTTTCATCCGTTCAAATCACCGCTATCCGTTGCCTGATTGTTTCTCTATCCTTACTGCTCTTTTTTGGTTTGAAGCACAGAGGCTTGCTGAAAATTCAATTAAAGCACCTCTGGTATTTTATTGGCAGTGGAATTATCAGCATTGTTTTATTTAATATCTGCTATTTCCAATGCCTTGAAATACTTAATATGTCAGCCGCAGCCATGCTTTTATATACTTCGCCTTTTTTTGTAATGCTGATGTCTCTGTTTGTTTTTAAAGAACACATAACCTTACAAAAAGGGCTTTCTTTAATTATGGCTTTTACCGGCTGTATGCTGGTAATTGGTTTTACGGGTAATAATCAGGCGGTTTTTTCCACAACCGGAATTCTGCTGGGTCTGGCTTCCGGTTTTGGCTACGCACTATACAGCATTTTTGCCCGTCTGGCTTTAAATCATTACAATTCTTATACAGTTACCGCCTATACCTTTACCCTGGCCTCCCTGGCCTTGCTGCCCTTTGCCAACTGGCCGGAAATTGGTCAGATTATCCTGCAAAACCCTTCCTCCATTGCAGCCATTTTGGGATTGGGCTTTGCCTGTACCCTAATCCCTTATATAGCCTACACCACTGCCTTGAAATTCATGGAAGCCAGCAAAGCTTCCATTACAGCCTTTACCGAACCTTTAATGGCTACAGTCTGTGGCATGATACTTTTTGGAGAAACCCTGACCTTGCAGAATTTTTGGGGCATCATTTTAATTTTCCTGGCTCTGGTTTTGCTCAATATCAATATTTCCTTTGCTATTTTTCGGCATAAGTCCTGAAGCCATATTGCCGAGCATATTCCCGAACCATTCGCACCGCTGAAAACTGCGGAGCAATGGTCTTGATGGAATTTTTCATCATTTTCACCCAGCCCTCCGGAACTCCATCTGTCCGGCGGGTATAAAAAAGCGGTAGAATCTCTTTCTCCAAAAGCTCCAGCAAGGCTAATCCATCCTGCAGGTCTGCTTCCTCCGATTCCGTTTCACTGCTGCCAAAAGCAAAGCCATTTTGCCCATTATAAGCTTCCGGCCACCAGCCGTCCAGAACGCTGCAATGCAAAACTCCATTGATTGCCGCCTTCATTCCGCTGGTGCCGCTGGCTTCCAAAGGACGGCGGGGAGTATTCAGCCAGACATCCACCCCCTGCACCAGATAACGGGCTACTTCCAGATCATAATTTTCCAGAAAAACTATTTTTCCTCTCCATTCCGCTTCCTGGCTTAATCTAAATAAACTTTGCAGTAAATCCTGCCCCGGTTGATCTGCCGGATGAGCTTTCCCGGCCAAAATAATTTGCCACGGAAAAGATAAATTCTTCAAACGATCCAGATCCCGGAAAAGCAAGTCCGCTCTTTTATAAGTGGCAAAACGACGAGCAAAACCCAGAGTTAAAACCTGCGGCTCCAAATAATTTTCTACTTCGGCAATTTGAGCAGCTTCAGCAAAATTCCGCACCATCTGCATTTGTACTCGCCGCCGCACAAAACGGATCAGTTTTTCCTTGAGCTGCTGATGGGTTTGCCACAAAGAGCTGTCGGAAATTTGTTCAGCTGCATCCCACCAATTAACAGAAGATTCCTGGTGCAGCAGCTCTTTCAGTTCCACAGCCAGAAAAGAAGGCAGGTGAATACCATTGGTAATAGCAAAAACTGGTTCCTGCTGTCGGCGTTGCCAGTCTAAAGTCAATCTTTGAGCAACCTGACCATGCAGCTGGCTGACCCCGTTAACTTTTCCGGCCAAATGAAAAGCCAGAACGGTTAAGTTAAACTTCCCCTGATGCCAGCCCCATTGCAGAAATTCCTCCGGTTCCAGCTTTAATTCCTGACAAAAAGCATAGAAATAAAATTTAATCATTTCACCGCCATATTGATCATGGCCGGCTGGAACCGGAGTATGAGTGGTAAATAAAGTATTTTGCCGAATTTCCTGCAAGGCTGCTTCCCGACTCATTCCCGCCTTGATTTTTTCCCGCAGACATTCCAAAGCCAGAAAAACAGCATGGCCTTCGTTAATATGCCAAAAATCTGGCTGCAAACCCAAAGCCCGTAAAGCCTTAACTCCTCCCAGCCCCAAAATCAGCTCCTGATTTAAGCGGGTTTCTGAATTGCCGCCGTATAATTGAGCAGTAATATCCCGATCCGAACGACAGTTGCGGCCAGTATCCGTATCCAGCAAATAAAGCCTGATTCTTCCCACTCTGACCAGCCAGATTTTCACCCAGACGGTTCGCCCCGGCATTTCCACCCCAATAACCAAATCCTGTCCATTGTCCCCCTGAACCGGTGTAATGGGCAATTCGTGAAAATGATGATAATAATATTCAGCCTCCTGTCGGCCTTCATTATTCACTCTTTGGACAAAATAGCCATAACGATATAAAAGCCCTACTCCCACCAGAGGAAAATTCAGGTCACTGGCCGCTTTTAAATGATCCCCGGCCAAAATTCCCAAACCTCCGGAATAAATGGGCAAGGATTCATGTAAACCAAATTCAGCCGAAAAATAAGCGGTTAAATGGCTGCTGTCCGTCTCCAACTGCAAATAGTCCGCCAGCTTTTTTTCGGCCTGTTGACAAAGCCGTACAAAATCTATATTCTGAGCTGCTTTCTTCAATTCCTCAACTCGAATCCGTTTTAAAAAATAAACCGGATTATGTCCGCTTTCCTCCCATAGCAAAGGATCAAGCTGCTGAAATAAATTCATTAACTTCGGCTCCCAGGCAAAATACAGATTATAAGCTGCCTGACCCAAAATCTGCAAAGAGGAGGGAATTTTGGCCAAAATAGCCTGTTGACTAAATCTAAGCTCCATTCAGCTTCCCCTTTCACTCCTTTTAGATCCAATATGCCCGATTCAGTCTGATCTATGCACGATTCAGCCTGTCTGAAAATAATTGATAAAATCAGCCGAAGACTGTTCACAGAAGAGAAAAACTATGATAAAATTAAGCATCACTAATTTGAGGAGGAGATCATGACTAACTCAGAAGCAGCCAAACGCATTTTTGCAGCTCTGGTAGAAGAAGGTCTGGTGGAAGATTCCCAGGAAATTTATCATACAATTTTATTTGCTATTGATTTCAGTGGGATGGGTCAGGATAATGACGACAATATCAGCGAAGAAGAATATCAGCAAATGCTGAAAACTTTCCGGGAAACCAAACAAAAGCCTCAAGGCCCTTTGCAGTAAGGTGACTCCTATGAAACATGATTATGTAGGCAAACCCTTTTATGTGGGGGAACTGGTAGTTTATATGGACACACCGGAAAAAGGCCGGGTAGCTGATTTTGATTGCCGTTTTGAATTAAACACCACCGCTGACAGCTGCGATTGCTGCACCTTCCGTTTTCGCTCCCGTATGCAGCCTGAATTTATCTGCCGTCATATTGCGGCAGTCCGCAAGGTTATTCAAGGGGAAGTGGATTTCGCCCAGAGCCAGGAGTAAAAACTAAAACCCTTTGCCGATTTGGGAAGGGTTTTAGTTTTTAGAAAATAATTTTCCAGGTTCGATCTACATCTTTTTTAATCTGAGCTACTAACTCCTCCATGGAATTAAAGCGTTTTTCATCTCGCAGATATTCCCAAAATTCAACTTTGATTTTCTGACCATACAAATCACCGGCAAAATCCAACAGGTGAACTTCCAGATTGGCTGTTTGCTCATCTCCATGGAAAGTCGGCTTTTTACCCAGATTGGCTACAGCCCGATAAAAATTTCCTTTATGCTGTACCCGGACAGCATAAACTCCCCGCCGGGGAACCAATAATTCCCGATCTAATTCCAGATTGGCCGTCGGAATACCCATAACTTCTCCTCCCCGACGCTCTCCCTGCACCACTTCCCCGGTCAGGAAAGGAGCAAATCCCAAAAGTTCTCTGGCTTTGGCCACCTGACCTTCCTGCACCAACTGGCGAATCAGAGTGCTGCTGACCGGTTGTCCATTGATTTTCACCGGCGGAATAATTTCCAGATCAAAATTATATTTCTGAGCCGCCTGCCGCAAAGTTTGAGGATTGCCCTGGCCTTTATGCCCATAGCTGTAATTATAGCCGACAAAAACAGCTTCCACGCCCATGCCTTCCACTAAAATTCGGCGTTCAAATTCTTCCGGACTGCAAGCAGCCAATTCCAAAGTAAAAGGAATTTCAAAAAGCAAATCCACTCCCATTTCAGCCAGCTTTTGCTGTTTATCTTGCTGAGATAAAATTAAAGCCGGAGCTTTGGCATGAGCTAAAACCTGCAAAGGATGCGGATAAAAGGTAAAAACGGCGGCTTTGGCCTTGCGGCTGTGAGCCTTTTCCACCATTTGACGAATTAAAAATTGATGTCCCAAATGTAAACCGTCAAAATTTCCTAAAGCCAAATGCAAATGGGGACATTTACCCCAGGCAGTCCAAATTTCCAACGCTAAAACCTCCAAATCAAAACCGGAAATTTAATTGAATTTTTGAGGATCAACCAAACCCTTAACCGGCTGAAAACACAGTTCGTCTTCAATTTCTCTGAATTTGCCCACGGCAATTATTTTGCCCCGACAAATCAACTGCACCAGAGAATCCAAAGCCAAATCCGGCGAATAAGCCAGCACCCCCGGCAAATAAAGTTTAGCTCCGCTGGCTACTGAACGAGCAGCAGAGGGATGCAGAATCACCCTGGGCAAGCTTTCCAAAGCCTTTTCCAAAGAACAAAGCCTGTCTTCCAGTTCACCAGCCTGAACCGCCTCTTGAATTTTCTCCAAAGTTAAAGCTTCCTGCAAGGAAAAAATCCCGGCCTGGGTTCGCAATAAAGAAGCAATACAAGCTCCACAGCCCAGCCAATCTCCCAGATCCATCGCCAAAGTACGAATATAGGTTCCAGTTGAACAACTAACTTCAATTAAAGCCGTTTTATTTTGCCAGTCCACCAATTCCAATCTGCTGATTTTGACCAGACGGGCTTCCCGCTCCACTTCTATGCCCTGTCTGGCCAATTTATACAGTTTTGTCCCTTGATAATGTACTGCCGAAGTCATGGGAGGAATCTGCTTAATCCAGCCCCGGAATTGCTCCAAAGCTCGCTCAAAGTCCGTTCGGCTTACTTTAACCCATCTGGAAACAGGCAGAAAGTGTCCAGCCAAATCCCCGCTGTCCGTTTTTTGACCCAAAATTATTTCAGCCTGATAGGTTTTATCAGAAGGCAGATATTCAATAATTTTGGTTGCCCGCCCCAGACAGATCGGCAGAACTCCGCAGGCTAAAGGATCCAGAGTTCCAGTATGTCCGACTTTTTTAACTTTGGTTAATTTACGAATAAAATTAACCACATCATGGGAGGTCATGCCCACCGGTTTAAAAACATTTAAAATTCCATTCATTTTTGTTTCGCCATTTCTTCCAACATAGCCTGAACCACTTGTTTCTGCACCTGCTCAAAGGGCAAAGCCAGGGTACAGCCAGAGGCTGAAATATGCCCGCCGCCGCCAAAACCGGCAGCCACTTCCCGCACATTATATAAGCCTCTGGAACGCAAATTCACCCGATATTCACCGGAAGGCAGCTCCCGAAACAGCAGGGTTACTTCCACCCCTCGAATGGATCGCAAATAATCAATCAGACCTTCAGCATCTTCGTCCAAAGCCTGCTTTTCCTTAAAGTCCTTCTGAAGCAGATAGGACCAGGCCAACTGACCATCCGGGCTTAACTGCAGGCGATTTAAAATTTCCTGAAGCAAACGCATGGAAGGCAGGGAGCGGGTGTTAAACAGATTTTCGCTGATTTCGGCTGCCGGAATGCCACATTCCAGCAGTCTGGCTCCTTTGCGAAAAGTTTCCGGAGTGGTGTTTTTATAGCGAAAGGATCCGGTGTCACTGGAAACAGCAACATATAGACATTCAGCAATTTCCCGATTCAGGCTTACTGGCAGATAATCCAGCAGATCCAGCACAATTTCCCCGGTAGAAGACATTTCCGGCTTAATATAATTATATTTGCCCAGCCCTCCCTGTCTGGAAAAATGATGATCCAGATTGACAATCAAAGGAGCCTGCCGCAAAAGCCAATCCAGATTTTGCAGGCGTTGTGATTCTGAACAATCCAGAACCACCAGCAAATCCCAGTCTTTTGAAATTTCGGCGGTAAAACGCTGATAGCCGGGTAAAAAAGCAAAGTGTTCCGGCACTTTGTCCGGCACTGCCCAAACAGTTTCCAGACCCATTTGCTCCAGAGCCAAACCCAAAGCAGCGGTTGATCCCAGGCTGTCTCCGTCCGGGTGAGTATGCCCTGCCAAAACCACCTTCTGCCCCTTTAACAAAACCTGAGCAATTTCTTCCAGACTATTCATTTTCTTCACTCCGTATTTCCCCAGCTCCCACTTCCCGCAGCAATTCCATAATCCGACTGCCGCTTTGAATGGAATGATCGATTTTAAATAAAAGTTCCGGCATATAACGCACTCGAATTTTTTTGCTCAACTCACTGCGGAAAAAGCCTTTTGCCTTGTCCAAAGCAATTAAAGCCTGTTTTTCCTCGGCTTCATTGCCTAAAACACTGATATAAACTTTGACATACCGCAAATCCCCGGAAACCTCGGCTGAAGTTACCGTAACCATTTTCAGCCGGGGATCCCTGACATTCTGGTTCAACAAAGCCGACATTTCTTTTTTGACACTTTCCGCCAATTTTTCTGAACGGTGAGACATCAAATCAGCCTCCCCTTATACTTATTTGTTTAGCCTGGATTCAGCAGAAAAACCATTACAGTTCACGCTTAATTGCTTCTGTGGTATAAGCTTCAATAATATCGCCTTCCCGAATGTCTCCATATTTCTCCAGAGTTATTCCACATTCAAAGCCTTCCAGAACCTCTTTGGCATCATCTTTAAATCGTTTCAAGGAGTCCAGCTTGCCTTCAAAAATCACGATATTATCCCGAATTAAGCGAATTCCAGCGTCTCTGGTAATTTTGCCTTCCATAACCCGGCAGCCGGCAATATTGCCCACTTTGGAAGCTTTGAAAATCTGCCGGACTTCCACCCGACCCAGAGCCACCTCCCGAATTTCCGGTTCCAAAAGACCACTCATGGCCGCTTTAACATCTTCAATGGCATCATAAATGACCCGATATAAACGCACATCAACTTTTTCCACTTCAGCCATTCGCCGGGCATTGGCATCCGGACGAATATTAAAGCCGATTACAATAGCATTGGAAGCCGAAGCCAACATAATATCGGTTTCCGTAATAGCTCCCACTCCGCCGTGAATAATATTCAGTTTAACTTCATCCGTAGACAGGCGTTCCAAGGACTGCTTAACCGCTTCCACTGAACCTTGAACATCAGCTTTTACAATCAACAGCAGTTCTTTAACCTGACCTTCCTGAATATGCTGGAATAAATCTTCCAAAGTAACCCGATTGCTTTGTTTCATTTCTTCCTGGCGTTTCCGGGTTTCCCGTTTTTCAGCAATCTGTCGGGCAGCTTTTTCGTCAGACAGGCCATAGAATAAATCTCCGGCCAAAGGTACATCATGGAAGCCCAGAACTTCCACCGGCGTGGAAGGTTCGGCTTTTTTAATCCGTCGTCCCTTGTCATCCATCATAGCCCGCACCTTACCAAAAGAGGCTCCGGCTACCAGGGAATCACCCAGTTGTAAAGTACCGTTCTGCACCAGAACTGTGGCCACCGGACCCCGGCCTTTATCCAGTTCCGCTTCAATAACCGTTCCTCTGGCATCCCGGTTGGGATTAGCCTTCAGCTCACCTACTTCCGCCACCAGCAAAATCATTTCCAGAAGGTTATCCAGACCTTCTCTGGTTTTGGCACTGACTGGAACAACAATGGTATCTCCGCCCCAGTCTTCCGGCACCAGGCCATGCTCGGTCATCTGCTGTTGAATTTTTCCCGGATCAGCTCCCGGTTTATCAATTTTATTTAAAGCAACAATAATTGGTACTTCAGCAGCTTTGGCGTGGTTAATGGCTTCAATGGTCTGAGGCATAATTCCATCATCAGCCGCAATAACCAGAATGGCAATATCAGTAATTTCAGCTCCTCTGGCTCGCATGGCCGTAAAAGCCTCATGACCGGGAGTATCCACAAAGGTAATCTTTTTGCCGTTGTGTTCCACCTGATAAGCCCCAATATGCTGGGTAATGCCCCCGGCTTCCGTGGCAATAACATTGGTTTGCCGAATAGCATCCAATAAAGAGGTTTTGCCGTGGTCAACATGACCCATAACTGTAACTACACAAGGACGGGGCTTCAGATCTTTGGGATCATCTTCCAGTTCCTGTTCAATTAAAGCTTCGGCATCCATTACAATTTTAACCTCAACCTCAAAGCCATATTCACTGCACAAAATGGTAGCAGTATCAATATCTACTTCCTGGTTAATAGTTGCGAAAACTCCCAGAGACATCAGCTTTTTAATCAGTTCAGCCGGACTCTTTTTCATTTTTTCCGCCAGCTGCTGCACAGTGGTTAATTCACCGATTACCACGGGCTTTTTCTCAACCGGTGGAGCCAGAACTGTTTCCCGATTAGTCTGCACTTTGGAAACAGGTTTTCTCTTTTTGCTGCCAAAGCGTTCATCCTCATTAAGATAATTTTTGTTGGGATTCCAGTTACGATTTTTTTCTTTGGGTCTGTTTTGATTATTGCGATTTTGATTTTGAGCAATCTTATTACGCTGTTTTTCGGAAGCTTTCACCCGATCTGCATCAGCCGCCTGTTCCGGTGCTTTGGGAACCTTGAGCTGACCGCCTGGGGCAGGACGAGCCGACTGAAAGGAAGATGACCGAGAGCGTCCGGATTTATTGCCCCATTGATTGGCAGGACGAGAACCAGCATTGCGATCCGAACTGCCAGATGGACGATCCCCCCGTTTGGCTTCCGCATTACCATTGCCAAAAGGACGGGAAGTATTGGAACGAGGACGATCCGAATTATTAAAGCGACGATCTTCCTTTTCCCCTTCCTTGCGTTCCCCGCCCGAACGATTGTTATTAAATCTATTGCGTTGTTCACCCGCCGGACGACGGAATGGACGGGATTCCGATTTGCCTTCCCTGGGGGCGGCAGAAGCAGAATTTGCTCCAGCATCGGCATTTCCGGCCTTTCTGCGTTCATCAAAGCGTTTATCAGGCGGACGGGAAGGAACCCGATCTACAATATAATCTTTATTATCATTCTTTTTCACCGAGCGTTCCCGGTTGCCAAATTTATTGCTGTTCTTTTTCATGTCATTTTTCGGCTTCTGTTTTCTTTCTTCCGGTTTATCCGGTTTTGCGGCTGGAGAAACTTCATTTTTGACTTCTTTTACCGCCGGTTCATTTATCTTCAAACTTTTTACCACCTTAACAATAAGATCTTCATCCAAAGAGCAGGAAGCATTTTTTTTGTTTTCCACTCCCATTTTTTCCAATTCCCGCATAATTTCTTTACTGCCCACTTTTAATTCTTTAGCCAATTCATGTATGCGTTTTCTCGGCATAACCCCACCTCCACTTTCCTGTTTATGATTGCAAAAACTTTTGCAGGCCGACTGCCAAATTAGAATCCGTAAGCCCCAAAACAGTTCTGGGTGGTTTACCAATGGCTGCTCCCAGTTCAATTTTCAAGCCGAATTGCACCCAGGGAATTTTAAAATCAGCGGCCAGTTTTTGAAAAGCATTTACAGTTCGTTCGGCTCCGTCAGAAGCCAGAATTAAGAGGCAAATTCTTCTTTTTTGTAAAGCTTCCCTGACCGCTGCATCTCCTGATACTATTTTACCAGCTTTGCGAGACAGCCCCAACCAGAAATAAACGCTATCCATTACTCAACTCCTTAATCAACTGCTCCACAATTTCCGAGGCAATTTGATGCTGCAAGGCTTTTTCCAAACGATGCCCCTTAACTGCCAGTTCCAAACACTGACAATTAGGGCAGATATACGCTCCCCGTCCCGAACGCTTGCCGGTAGGATCAATTTCCACCTTTTCTTCCTGAGTGCGAACCAAACGGATAAGCTCTTTTTTGGGTTTCATTTCTCGACATCCCACACACATTCTTTGGGGAATTTTTTTAACTTTCGGCATTATTTTCCCTCTGATCGTTACTTTGTTCTTTGTCTTCCTCAACATAAATTTTTTCCATTTGAGATTCGCTTTTAATATCAATTTTCCATCCGGTCAGCTTGGCAGCCAGCCGGGCATTTTGTCCTTCCTTGCCAATGGCCAGGGACAGCTGATTATCAGGAACAATAACTCTGGCAACCTTTTCACTTTCCCAGACTTCCACCGCCACTACTTTGGCCGGACTTAAAGCTGAAGCAATAAACTTGGAAGGATCGGTATCCCATTGAATAATATCAATTTTTTCGCCACGCAGTTCATTCACAATATTCTGCACCCGAATTCCCTTGGGACCAACACAGGAGCCTACCGGATCCACATTTTCCTGCCGGGAATAAACAGCAATTTTGGAACGCTGCCCGGCTTCTCTGGCCACTGATTTTAATTCCACAATGCCCTCATATAATTCCGGTACTTCCATTTCAAACAATCTTTTTAATAAACCGGGATGAGTACGGGAAATTTCAATCTGCGGGCCTTTGGTAGTTTTTTTAACCTCAGTAATATAAGCCCGAATCCGGCTTCCCGGCAGATATTCTTCTCCGGGCAGTTGTTCAGATGGCGGCAGCAGGGCTTCCACTTTGCCCAATTCCACAAAAACATTTTTCTGTTCAATTCTTTGAATCACTCCATAAACCAGATCATGCTCCCGCTCGGAAAATTCCACAAAGACCAAATCCCGTTCGGCATCCCGAATTCGCTGAACCACTACCTGTTTGGCCGTTTGAGCTGCAATCCGGCCAAAATCTCTGGGAGTTACTTCCACTTCCACAATATCGCCCAAATTATAATTTTCATACTTCTCCTGAGCTTCGGCCAAAGAAATTTCCAAACGGGGATCCTGAACCTTCTCAACTACTTTCAGTTGAGAAAAAACTTTGGAATCTCCTGTAACCCGATCCACCAAAACCCGAACATTTTGCAGGGAATCAAAATTCTTTTTGTAGGCGGAAAACAAAGCTGTTTCCAAAGCCTCCATCAAAACTTCTTCCGGAATTCCCTTTTCTTTTTCCAGCTCCCGCAAAGCTTCCCAAAACTCTGAATTGCTTTCTGCTGTCAAAATCTTCACCTCATTCCTTTTTTTGTTACAAATCCATGTTTAAATGAGCCTTTGCCAATTGCTCCCAGTTAATTACAAGATCACCCTGAGCTGTGGTCAAAGTAACTCCATTTTGAGCAGCACCCTTCAAAGTTCCCTGATGTTTTTTGCTGCCATTGAGGGGAACAAAGGTATTAACTATGACTTCAGCACCCTGAAAACGAATAAAATCCGCCATTTTTTTCAAAGGCCGCTCCAAACCCGGTGAAGAAATTTCCAGTCGGTAAGCATAAGGAATCAAATCCACCTGATCCAGAATCGGATCCAGCTTACGGGACAAAGCTTCACAGTCATCCAGAGTTATGCCTTCCGGTTTATCAATAAATACCCGTAAAAAATATTGGCTTCCTTCCTTAACAAATTCTACATCTACAATTTCCAAACCCTGTTCGTCCGCCAAAGGTTCGACCAGTGTTTCCACCTGAGCGGCGATATTTTTGCCCGCCATATTCTTCAGGCTGCCGCAAACATCCGAAAGCTGCCAAAGCCTGCCCAGACTTTCAGGATATTGAGCAGCCTTCAACCCTCCTTATTGGTTAATCCTGCATTGCCATCCAGGCCTGTTTCGTTTATTTTTTATATATAGTTTAGAATCAAGTCAAAAGAACCCCAAGTCAAAATTAAACCTAATGCCCGCTTGTTCAGGCGGGCATTGTAAGAAGTCAAATCAAAACGAAAGAGTGGGCAAAACCCACTCCACCGATAATTTCATCCGGTTTAATACTAAAGCATTACACCATATTGTAACATAGAAATATTTCCCTGACAAGCTTTTTCTGCTGTCAACAACTGGAAATTTACAAATGACCAGGTCAAGACTCCAGGCTGCTTTAGTTTTTCGGTTCTTCCGAATTGCTCTTGCCAGCTTCAAATTCCAAAGAACAGTTATGAGCCATGGCAGTCAGAGAGCTTAAAGCTCCAAGAAAAGCCAACTGACCGGAAAGCAGCATTCCGGCCACTCCCAAAGCTCCCAAAGGAGCCGGAACGGTCAGCAGAGTATCTTTGCCCCGTTTAATTTTAATTTTGCTGTTCCGACCTTTTTTGAGATGCTCTTTTAAATTTTGTGTCCATTCCTGGCCTTTAAGGTTTTCCCAGCAGTTTCCAGCTTTTTCTTCCAAATCGGCCAAATCCCAATCGTCCTTATCCCCGGCAATTAAAGCCTTTAAGAGATCTCCTTCGTTTGAATCCAGAATTTCCTTGGCCTGACCATAGGTAACACCCAGACGCTCCCGAATTTGATCCAGCTTTTCCAATTCATCCATTTTAAAAAACCTCCCTTTGTATTTTTCCTAGTAGTTCCCTTCCGGAAGGTTTTTATCCGTTTCCAGCCATTTAAGAAAGGAGCGGCTTTTAAGCGGTAAATTCCAATGATATTGCATAAAACGCCATAAAAGCTGTTCCACTGTTTTTTTTTGTCGAACATCCATTTTCAGACGAACCAGTTGTTCCAAAGACCAATCCCGCAGCAATTTTAAAATCTGCAAAATATCCGGAGCGATTAAAAAACTGTTTTGATCTTCCTGCCTGCAAGCTGGACACAATAAACCGCCCTGAGCATAGCTGAAATAATATTGCAAACTTTGCAAACCGCAGCTCAGACAACTTTCCAGATGCGGAAAAATTCCACTTAAAAGCAAGAGTTGACTTTCAAAGGAACGCAGCAATTTCCAGCTTTCTACTTGCCCCCAAAAAGCCAGATATTTTAGAAGCAGACTTAAAACAGTTGGAGCCGCTTCTCTGACCAGTCCGGAAGCCAGTTCTGCCAGATAACTGAGACAAGCCAGACCTTCCAGACTTTCCTTCAAGTCCGAAAAGCAGCTTATGGCTTCGGCCTGTTCCACACTGTCCCATTGATTTCCCCGCCGCAGCAGCAATTTACTGTAATTAAAGGGCTGCAAGGCTCCTTTTCGTTTGCTGTTTAATTTGGCAATCCCATAAGCTATGACCTGATATTGGCCATATTTAGCCGACAGCAGGGTTAAAATTTGATCTGCATCTTTCAGAGGAGTGATTTTCAAGATAAAAGCTTCATCTTGATAGCAAGACATATTAGTCCTTTCCAGCTTTAAGCTAAAGTTCACAACCATTTATTCCAGCGGAAAATCATATACATATACAGAGAAACCGCCAACAGGCTCAGAGTAATTAACAGAGTTGAAATAATACTTTCACTTCCCGGCAAAGGCACATTCATGCCAAAAAAGCCGGTTACAAAGGTTAAAGGCATAAAAATAGTGGAAATAACCGTCAGAACCCGCATGGTTTCATTGGTTCTGGCACTGATAACTGAATAATAAGTAGCCAAAGCCCCTTCCACCAGGGAAGAAAAGCCCTCTGTAGCTTCAATAATCTGCTCAATATGATCCAGCAAGTCCAAATAATAAGGAATATTATCCTCATGAATATTAAAGGAATATTTGCCATTGACACTGGCAAATATTTTTTTCTGCGACAAAATTGAACGCCGCATGGTTAAAATAGTTTTTTTCAAATCCAGAAATTCTTCAGTAATTTCTTTGGCCGGGTGATCATACATATCATCTTCCAATTCTTCAATACGATCTTCCAGACGGTCGGTGATTGGGAAATATTTATCAATCAAAGAATCTATCAGCGTATAAAGGAAAAAATCTGTTCCCTTGATCATAAAGTCAAAATGATTATCCAAACATTGTCTGGCAATCCTGCCCAAATTGGGTAAGGTTCGGCGATGCAGGGTAACAACATAATTTTTGCCCAGATAAACATTCAGCTGCTCCAGAGAAATTTCCACATCCTTGTCTTCTTCATAACGCAAAGCGTGCAAAACAAAGAAATCATAATCATCGTAATTATCAATTTTAGCTCTGGGACTGTAACTCAGGCAGTCTTCAACAGTTAAGTCGTGAAAGCCAAAAACATCGGCAATTTCCAGCACTTCTCTTTCGTTAAAGTCAAATAAATCTACCCAGAGTAAATCCTGGCTGCTGCGATTCCATTTTTCCTGTTTTAAGTCCAGGTCATGCTCAATCTGTTGGTTTCTGGCGTCAAACCAATAAGTTTTAATCATACTATCGCCTGCTTTTCAGCTTTTTTTGCTTTTCCTATTCCAAGCCATAACCAAAACGGTGGATCAAGTCCTCACGGTTTCGCCAATCTGACTTGACCTTTACCCTGAGCTGCAAAAAGATTTTGGAACCCAGCAAATTTTCCAGTTCTTCTCTGGCCTGCTGTCCAATCTTTTTCAACATGGAACCTCCCTTACCAATTAAAATTCCCTTCTGGCTTTCTCTTTCGATATAAATCGTGGCACTTATATCCACCAGACCGTTATCCCTTTGAGAAACTTCCTCTATCACCACAGCCACCGAATGTGGCACCTCCTGCGAAGTTAAACGCAGAGCTTTTTCCCGAATCATTTCCCCCATAATAAATCGTTCCGGTCGATCTGTCAGCATACCATCCGGGTAATATTGCGGACCACAGGGCAGATATTTTTTAATAACTTCCAAAAGCCGCTGCACATTTTCTCCCTGAGCCGCTGAAACCGGAACAATCTCCGCAAAGTCATACCAGTTATTATATTCCTGAATTAACAACAAAATCTCTGCTTTGCTGATTCGATCAATTTTATTGATTAACAAAATTATCGGAGTGGAAACCTGTCGAAGCTGCTCCAGAATAAAATTATCTCCAGCTCCCGGCGACATGGCTTCCACCATAAACAGCACCAGATCTACTTCTTCCAGGGTATTCAAAGCCACCTGAACCAGTTGTTCTCCCAAAAGATGTTTGGGCTTGTGAATACCCGGAGTATCCACCAAAACAGCCTGATAATCTTCTCCGGTAATAACACAGTTGATTCTATGTCGGGTAGTTTGTGCTTTTTCGGAAACAATCGCTACCTTTTGCCCGACCAGGCAATTCAGCAAGGTTGATTTTCCAACATTGGGACGGCCAACAATTGAGGCAAAGCCTGATTTAAATTCCATTATATTCTCTCTTTCTGCAACTTAAAACTGTCCGGCAAAAGCTCGGCCAGACTTTTATTCATTTTTTCCTTCAGATTTAGTTTGCCAGTTACTGGATTATCCTAAATGAGGTACAAAAATCAGCAGGCCAGTTAAAGCCGCCATAATTGCAGCAATAACTACCGCTCCGGCTGCGGCATCCTTAGCTCGTTTAATCAGGGGATGGTAATCCGGCATTACGGCGTTGGCCAGATGTTCCAAAGCAGTATTAAAGGTTTCTGCGACCAAAACCAGAGCTGTGCTCAAAAAGATAATGACCCATTCCCCTCGGCTTAAATCAAGAACCAGGCCGGCAATTATCACCAACAAGGTAATGCCCAAATGGATCTGCATATTGGATTGAGTTTTAATTGTTTCCCCAATTCCTTTAAAAGCCCACCGAAAGCTTTTCAGCAAACGATTTGTCATTTTAATCCCGGCTTAAATTCAACAGAGCCAAAATTTTTTCTTCCTTCTGTCGCATAATTGTCTTGTCTTCCTCCTGCATATGGTCATAACCCAATAAATGCAAAACTCCATGCACCGTCAAATAAGCTGTTTCTCTTTCCAGACCATGTCCAAATTCCTCCGCCTGTTCCTGAGCTTTTTCCAAAGATAAAACAATATCACCCAGAATTCTGACTGCCAGAGGATCGGGCATGGCTTCGCCTTCCTCCAAAGCAAAGGAAAGTACATCAGTCGGCTGATCAATCCCCCGATAATCCCGGTTTAACTCCTGAATATAAGCATTGTCTGCCAAAACCAAACTTATTTCCCACTCTCCTTCCACGCCTTCTGTCTGCATTGCTGTCTCACAAACCAGCTTAAGCAGCTTTTCCAAGGCATCCGTCATGGGATATTTTTCCTGTTCATTACTGATCCAAACGGTCATTGTTTTCCTCCTTTGGCAGCAGTCAATTCCGGATATTCAATTCTGGAATGAAACATTCCGCTGAGAATTTTTAAAAAACAATTAGTAATAATTTCCATTTCTTTAAAAGTTAAGTCACATTCATCAAGCTGCCCATCCAGCAATTTATCCAAAATAATTTTCCGCACCATAATTTCCATGCGGTTGATTTTGGGTTTGGACATGGAACGAACGGCCGCTTCCACCGTATCAGCCAGCATAACAATGGCTGATTCCTTGCTTTGAGGTTTGGGGCCCGGATAACGAAAATCTTCTTCCTTAACATTTTCCACGCCTTTTTCCTCCACCGCCCGACGATAAAAAAATTCCATGCGGCTGCTTCCATGATGCTGAATAATTATATCCTGAATCACCTGAGGCAAGCCATATTCTTTGGCCAAAGCCAACCCGTCCTGAACATGCGAAGCCAGAATCAAAGCACTCAAATTGGGAACTATTTTATCATGAGGATTTTCCCCACCCATTTGATTTTCAATGAAAAAGCAGGATCTTTTTACTTTGCCAATATCGTGATAATAGGCTCCTACTCTGGCCAAAAGCCCATTGCCGCCAACTTCTTCAGCGGCTGCTTCCGCCAGATTAGCCACCAAAACGCTGTGATGATAACTGCCGGGTGCTTCGGTCATCAGCTTTTTCAGCAAGGGCTGACTGGGTTGGGACAATTCCATTAAGCTTCGCAGGGTGGTAATTCCAAAAATATTTTCCAGAAAGCTCAAGGAACCAATGGCCAAAATTACTGAAAGCAAACCATTGGCCAGTCCGAAAAACATGGCTGCCCCAATTAACAGGGACAAAGAAACTTTTTCAATCAATCCAACAATAATAATGGTAAAAGTAACCGCCAGAGCTATATTGATTCCGCCCCGCATAAAGTCCCGGCCATGTTTAAGCTGATTAACACTCAGAATCCCGGTAAAGCCGCTGATCACTCCCACCAGAATATATTCCAGATGACCGTGCGAAACATAACCAAAGATAAAACCAAAAAACACCAGTACCAGCATGGCAAGACGACTGTCCAGCAAAATGGCAATCAACATTCCGGCTGCGGCAAAAGGAGCCAGATAACCGCTCATTTCGCTCATTTTCGGCCAGATGGTATAATTGATAGCCAGAACCCCTTCACTGACAAAGAGCAGCATTAAAACTATTATGCCCAATAAATAAAAATAACCTCTTTGCTCATAAATCTGGGGATTGAAATAATAGATATACAGTAAAACTATGCTCATGGCCATCAAAATTAAAAGACAAAGACCCACTTCACTGATCCAGTTGGAAAATGATTTGGTCATTCCCAAAGCTTCCAGTTTTAAAATATCTTCTCTGGTAACAATATCTCCATTACGGACGATTTTTTCACCTTTTCGCACTTTAATTAAAACTGGATCGACAAAATCTCTGGCAGCTTGCCGCATTTCATCGTATTTTTTCTTATTGAAAATTTTATTAGCCACCAGATAATTTTTCAGAAGATTTTGAGCCAGCTTCAGGCAGGCCTGATTATAACCGTTTTGTTTCAGGGTCAGCAATATCTGCTCATTGGCAGCCTGCCAGTCTTCCTGGCGTAAGCCTTCGTCCATAGCCGTCTTAATACCATTCAGCAAAGCCTGCTCAAAACCCGCCAGAGTATCCTGCTCCAGTTGTATTAAAGATGCACAATCTTCTTCAGAAATATGAAAGCCCACAATAGAATTGAGTTTAATTTCTTTTTCCGTCAAATTCAGGCTGGAATTGATCAGGGCTTTGTGCATATCTTCAAAAACCAGAGTTAAACGCTGCACGGTATCCAAAGCCAACTGTTTATCCAGATCATAGGCTTCTTCTTTACTGACGGCCAAAGCTGCTTCTTCTTTGCGTTGTTCAGTGCTTTCAATATCTTCAAATTCCAATTCTTTGGAAGAATAAAGATCCTCTCTGGCTACATCACCTTTGGCAACATCCACCCGATGCGGATTAAAATTCAGCAGGGAAAGGCTGACAAATACCAGATAAAAAAAGATAAAAGCCACCCTTCGCCGAGTTCGCCGCTGCGAAAAACAGCGATTATATAAAAACGAGGGCAGATCTTTAATTTTGAGCATTATTGTTCATCCTTCATTTTGGCGGCATAAGCCTGGATAATTTCCTGAACAAGGGGATGACGCACTACATCAATAGTATTCAAATAACAAAAATCCAGACCTTCAATTTTATTGAGAATTTTCTGAGCATGAATCAAGCCGGAAACCTGACCGGAGGGCAGATCAATTTGAGTTACATCTCCGGTAATAACCGCCTTGGAACCAAATCCCAGCCGGGTTAAGAACATTTTCATCTGTTCAATAGTTGTATTTTGAGCTTCATCCAAAATGACACAGGCATTGTCCAAAGTTCTGCCCCGCATATAAGCCAGAGGAGCAATTTCAATGACATTGCGTTCAATCAGCTTCTGCGTATTTTCCCAACCCAGAACATCATATAAACCATCATATAAAGGACGCAGATAAGGATCCACCTTATCCTGCAAATCTCCCGGCAAAAAGCCCAGCTTTTCTCCTGCTTCCACCGCCGGACGGGTCAAAATCAAACGCTGGACTTTTTTAGCTTTTAAAGCCTTGGTGGCCATAACAACAGCCAGGTATGTTTTGCCGGTTCCAGCCGGGCCAATGGCAAAAACCACATCTTTTTTTTCCATGGATTGCAAATATTTTTTTTGATTGAGCGTTTTGGGCTTAATTTTTTTGCCCCTGGCCGTAGTATAAATGACCAGGTTTGCCAAATCTTCCAGAGATTCTCCCGGCTCCTGTTCCAGCAGCTTCAAGGCATAATTGATTTCCCGCCGGGTTAAGGTATTACCGGCCTGAGCATATTTCAGCAGATTATCCAAAATTCGGCTGGTTTTCTCCAAAGCCTCCTCTGATCCGTAAAGCAGCAAATTATTATCTCTTAAAATAACCTGAACACCCAAAGTTTTTTCAATCAAGGCTAAATTTTCATCCTGGCTGCCAAACAATTCTTCCAGCCTGGCCTGACTTCCCAAACAGATTTTTTGTTCCGCCAATAACAACACCTTTTCTTAATTTTGATTGATTTTCGCTTTAACTCCAATATCTTCTATGGCTTCAACGATCACTTTCAGCCGAACCAGATTTTCTTCTGTCGGAACCAGAGTTTCCGACTGCTGGACAATTTTGGCTCCAGAAGCAAGCTGTAATTTGGCCAGAGCTTTTTGCCGAGCCAGTTTTTCTGCTTCCTGCACTGATCGTTGCTCGGTAAAATATTCCAATTTAAGGTATTTTTCTCTTAATATTTCGACAGTGAAACCAAAGTTCCTCCATTGAAAAGGTTTTTTACGCAATTTCAAGCGATAATCTTCCGGAATGTGAGCTTTTCCTTTTAAAATCACTTCTTTTTCGTCCCATTTCAAAATAACCCTTTCCAGTTCGTTGGTTCCATCCTGGACAATTTTTTCTTTTAAAGCCGATTCACCATAGCTTTCATACCAAACTCTGGCTCGAACTGTCCCTTCCGCCCCTATCAGCTTAGTTTGCTCCAAATTTCCGGAGCTTACAACTCCAGAGCTGGTAATTCCGGAAATTAAAATCTGTCCTCTTTGTACCACTTCCCCTTCTTTTACCTGAGGAGTGCCGGCTTGTACCAAAACTGCTTCCACCAGAGCGTTTTTTCCTGCCACAATATTACAAGGAGTGCTTTCTGCAGGCTGAAACTCCTTTTTTTCGGCAATTTCAAGAAGCAAATTCCCGCCCTGCAAGGTTATTCCCACCCAAAAAGCTGGTTTAAGTTTACTTTCCAGATGTTTTTTAAGTAATTGTCTATCTAAATTAAATTTCCACATTCCCGGCTTTACGCCAACTTCCTGAGCCAAATCCAAAACCTGCTGCTGCTCCAAAGAGCTTTCTGACGGCAGTTTTACTTCAACTGACCAGATTAAAGAGCTTAAAAGAAAAAGCCCTGTTACCGCCAGAATTCCTCCCAAAAAGAAAAATTTGCGGCGAACAATCCTTTGCCACACAAAAATCAAGCCCCGGCGTTCTCCCAAACGAAAACGGCATTCGCTTTCCTGAGCCAGTTGCCGTAAAGCTCGAATATTTTTATAATCAATCCATGCTTCCAATTTGTCCGGACTAATCCAGCTAATCTCCCAAAGCTCAATCCCGACATTCCAGGCTCGATTCAATAAATTTTCCGGTTTAGCTCCTTTAATGGTAATTTTCAAACTTCCTTTATCTAATTTCATGCCTCGTTCTTTTTCTCCATTTTCCCCAACTTTTTTTACAGCCAGCTAAGCTGTTGAAATTCTCCTTCTATAGTCAGCAATTCCCGACCCAGATTTAAAATCTTTAAATTTTGCCCTCGAATTTCCAGAATACCGGTTTCAATGCGGATTTTGATTAAATTTTCTGCATATCTTTCCAATCCCTGATGATTGGCCAACTGCAAACGCCGGTTTTCCCAAAGCTCCATTTGTCCAGCACTTTCAAACCATTGACTTTCGGCCAGCCAACGATTGATTTTCACAATAATCCCTCCCAAACCAATTATATGAACAGGGTCAAAAAATCATACATTCAATTCCTGTCGGGACTATGTTATAATAAAAACAGTCGAAAATATTGGAGGTGTTTTGTTTTGGAAATCAAATTAACACAATTCGCCAAAACTGCTGGCTGAGCAGCTAAAGTAGCTCCGGCTGCTTTGGCTTCGGTTCTAAGCCAATTACCCCTTACTTCTCATTCTCAGCTTTTAGTGGGAAATAATACCTCTGATGATGCGGCCGTCTATCAGCTGGATGCAGAAAAAGCCCTGATTCAAACCGTTGATTTTTTTACCCCGGTGGTAGATGATCCCTATACTTTTGGACAAATTGCTGCCGCCAATGCTTTAAGTGATATTTATGCCATGGGAGGCAAGCCCTTTTTAGCTTTGAATATTGTCGGATTCCCCAACTGCCTGCCGCCGGAAGTCCTCACCGAAATTCTGCGGGGAGGAGCTGATATGGTGCAGCAAAGCGGAGCCATTATCGCCGGAGGACATACAATTCAGGATGATGAACCCAAATATGGTCTGGCTGTTTCCGGTCTGATTCACCCTCAGAAAATTATTCGCAACAGTCAGGCTCAAGCTGGAGACTGCTTGTTTTTAACCAAAGCTTTGGGGGTGGGCATTATTAACACTGCGGTCAAAGCTCAAATGGCTTCCAGAGAAACTGAAGAAGCTGCTTTGGAACAAATGCTTCTGCTCAATCGTCAGGCTTCAGAAGCCATGCAGACTGTTCAGGCCAGAGCCTGCACCGATATTACCGGTTTTGGACTGGTCGGTCACGCTTTGGAAATGGCTTTGGCTTCGGAGGTTACTCTGGAAATAGAAAGTTCCCGACTGCCCATTCTGCCCGGAACTTTGGAGCTGGCTCAGATGGGTCTGGTTCCAGCCGGAGCTTATCACAATCGGGATTATTGCCGGGAGCAGGTCGATTGGCAAAGGTTAAGCCCGGAAATGATTTCCATTGTCAGCGATCCCCAAACCTCCGGCGGTTTGCTCATTTCTCTGGCTGAAGATCAGGTTCCCCTCTTCCAGCAGGAACTGGCTCAAAGACAAATTGAAGCTGTATTCATCGGTCGGGCGAGAAAAAAAGACACAAAATCTTTGATTTTTCGTTAAAATAAATCAACAGAAAGGAAATAATCATGAAAACCATAGATTGCCGAGGATTGGTCTGTCCTCAACCGGTAGTTAATACCAAAAAAAATTTGGATACCATGCATGAAGGCAGTTTAATCACCATAGTAGATAATAAAATTGCCAAAGAAAATGTTTCCACCTTGGTTCGCAATGCCGGCTATCCCTTCAGCGTTACTCAAAAAGGCAATGATTACTATATTACCATCACCAAAATTCCTGCCGAACAGGACAAAGTGGAAACCTATACCTCCCTGCCTCCCCAGCTTCAGGAAATCAGTGAAGATGTAGTTTATTGTTTGGGCAGTAACACCTTGGGAGAAGGCTCTCCAGAATTGGGACTCACTTTGATCAAAAGCTTTTTTACAACTTTGGTCAGCATAGATCCTCCCAAGGCTCTGATCTTTCTGAACAGCGGAATTTATTTAAGCTGCGAAGGCTCGGTAGTTTTGGAACAGTTATTGGAATTACAGGCCAAAGGTGTGCAGATTTTTTCCTGCGGAACCTGTTTGAATTATTACAAACAAACCGAAAAATTAACTGTCGGAAAAATCAGCAATATGTTGGAAATAGTTACCTGGCTTAATGGACCTCATAAGACCATTTTTATTTCCTAAAAGCAGCTCTCTGTTTTCAGACAGCAAAAAATTCTTTTCCTTATTGAAGTAAACCAACCAATAAAAAACGGAAGGTGATAATCCATGCGAGGTTTAAAAACTCATGTTGCCAAAATCAGACATCAGGTTTTTACCGAGGTAGCTCGAATTGCCTATGAATCCGATAATCTGTTTGAAGACATTGAATCTATCCCCTTTAAAGTTTGTCCGGGAGAAGTTCCAAGCATTTTGGAAAGTATTTACCACGAACGAGCCATTGTTTCGGAAAGAGTTCGTTTGGCTTTGGGTTTATCTTTGCGGCCAGAAGATCGCCATGTTCGTTTTACCACTGGCATTGAAGAAAGTCTGGCTGCCGAAAAATATTACGAGCCTCCTTTAATGCAGGTTATTCCTTCAGCCTGTCAAAAATGTGAAGATCACAAATTTGTGGTTACTGATCAGTGTGCAGGCTGTACCGCTCACCCCTGCATGACGGTTTGTCCCCGCAACGCCATCAGCCGGGTAAAGGGCAAAGCTTTGATTAATCAGGACTTATGTGCCAAATGTGGAAAATGCAAAAAAGTCTGTCCTTATGATGCCATTATTCAGAAAAAACGCCCCTGTCTTAATGCCTGTGGGATCAGAGCCATTGGAGTTGATCAGCACGGAAGAGCCAAAATCAATAATGATCTTTGTGTTTCCTGTGGAATGTGTATGGTCAGTTGTCCTTTTGGAGCTATTGCTGATAAATCTCAGATTTTTCAGTTGATTCGTTGTTTGAAAAAAGGAGAAGAAGTTATTGCTGAAATAGCTCCGGCTTTTCCGGGACAATTTGGAACTAATGCCACCCAACGCAATGTTAAAGCTGCTCTCTTAAAACTGGGTTTTGCCAGGGTTTACGAAGTAGCTCTGGGAGCAGATATTGGAGCTATTGTGGAAACCCATCATTTTGTGGAAAAAGTAATTAAAGGAGATCAACCCTTTATGTTGACCTCCTGTTGTCCGGCCTGGGCAGTTTTGGCCAAACGGGAATTAAAAGAAATGGCTGATCAGGTTTCCAAAGAGCTGACTCCCATGGTGGCTACAGCTCGCAGTATTAAACAAAAACATCCTCAGGCCAAAGTAGTTTTTATTGGACCCTGTACGGCTAAAAAACTGGAAGCCATGCGGCGAACCGTGCGAAGTGATGTGGATTTTGTCATTACCTTTGAAGAACTGTGGGCCATGTTCCGGGCCAAAAACCTGGAACCCACTGAATGTCAGGGAGACAGCTCTTTCCATGATGCAACAGGAGCCGGACGAGGTTATGCTGCTTCCGGAGGAGTAATTAACGCTATTCAAAAATGTATTGCTCAATACTACCCGGAAATCACAATTAACACCGATCATGTGGAGGGTTTATTTAACTGCAAAAAAATGCTGATGCTGGCCAAAACTGGCAAGCGAGATGGCTATTTAATTGAAGGTATGGCCTGTCCTGGAGGCTGTATCGGTGGAGCCGGAACTATTATGCCCATTGAACAGGCCAAAGCAGAAATTGACAAGAATGTTGCCAGTTCCACCCATGAAATTCCTCCGTCCGATCTCCTGGATATTAAATTGGATTAAGTTGGATTAAAAGCTTGAAAGGCGGAACGACTCACATCGCTCCGCCTGAATATTTCTCATTTGGTTAATCTTTCAATTTCCAAAGCAAATTTCTTTTCGATTCCCTGCAATTCAGGAGTTAAGTAAGAGCGAGCTATGCTGGCTATGTCCTCCGGGATTCCAAAAAAAGCTTCGGCAATACTCCCGGCTATGGCTCCAATGGTGTCGCTGTCCCCGCCCAGGGAGATGGCGTTTCGAATAGTATCTTCAAAATCCAGGCCTTCCAAAAAAGCTTGCATAGCCTGGGGAACACTGCCTTGACAGCTTGCATCAAATTCATATTGAGGACGAATCTGCTCCAGAGTAAAATTCAACTGATAATAGTCAGCCTGAATATAATCCCGGATTTCTGCTTTGCTGCTGCCGGTTCGAGCCAGATAAATGGATCCGGCTGTAGCCTTGGCTCCTTTAATTCCTTCGGGATGATTATGAGTTACGGCGGCTGAAACCTCAGCCAGAGATTCAGCTTCCTGCAGGCTTTGAGCTATCCAGGCCACCGGAGAAACCCGCATAGCCGATCCATTGCCATAGCTTTGATAAGGCGAGGCTGTTTTGGAAAAAAGCCATTTACGAAATTTTTGTCCATAACCAACTCGGGGATACTGTTTACCTAAACGCTTCATTTCCTGGACTAATTTCACCTCAAAAATTTCCATGGATCTGTTTTCCCGCAGATATTCCATTCCGGCTAAAGCATTGGCCACCGTCATTACTGAATCATCGGTAAAACGACATTTTGATCCAAACAAAGGAAATTTTTTGGTCTTAATATTATCAAATTCATAAATCGATCCAACAACATCACCCACTATAGCTCCCAACAATTGATTCCACCCCCAATAAAGCCAATCATTCATGTGAACTACTCCGACTTATAGAAGTCGGAGCTTCCTGCTTCAATCACTACTGCTTGGCTAACATAATCGTTAGCTCAAGTCTTACACAATGTCCACAGGCGTATGAGTTTGGGCTATTCCATCCCTACTGTATATTTAGTTTTAGGCTATTTCAGCATGATTATAACACTATAAATAACAAAAGTCAAAAAAACGCGTGTTTATCGCAATTCATCCCGCCACCTATAGAGGTGGGGGATTTCTTGCTCACGGCGTGTTAAATTTATCAAATCAGGAGGAACAATATGTTTGCTTTTAAATGGTCAGAATTAACTCAAATTATGCAGGCTCAAAGCTTTGGTTCGGCTCCGGCTGAAGAAATCAGTCAGATTGCTGTTGACAGCCGCAAGGTGGAAAAAGGTCAGCTTTTTTTTGCTTTGAAGGGGGAAAAAGTTGATGGGCATCAATTTGTAGCTTCCGCCCAGGCCAAAGGAGCTGTGGGAGCTGTGGTCGAAAAAATTCCTCCGGAATGGCCGCTGGACTTTCCTCTATTGCTGGTGCAGGATACTTTGCAGGCTTTGCAGAATCTGGCTCAGGCCAATCGGCAGCGAGCCAAGATTCCGGTTATTGCTGTTACCGGCAGTTCCGGCAAAACCAGCACCAAAGATTTATTGGCTTCTATTTTATCAGTTAAGCAGGAGGTTTTAAAGACTCATGGAAATTATAATAATGAATTGGGTTTGCCTTTAACCCTGCTGGAATTGAAGCCTGAGCATCAGTTTGCCGTGGTGGAAATGGGTATGCGTGGTTTGGGAGAAATTGACTTCTTGTGCCGCATAGCCTGCCCCACTCATGGTATAATTACTAACATCGGTAAGGCTCATTTGGAGCTTTTGGGCAGTCAGGCCAAAATTGCTCAGGCCAAATGCGAATTATTGCTGCACCTGTCGCCGGAAGGAGCCGCAGTTTTGCCGGGAGATAATGCCGATGTGCAAAAATATGCTCAAAATTTTTCCGGCAGCAAGCTGTTTGTGGGAACTGATTTAATTGCCCGCAATATTCGTTCTGAAGAAAACGGCCAGCGTTTTGAAGCTGTTACTCCGGAAGGAACAGCCGAAATTTTTTTACCCGTACCGGGGCGGCATAATGTCCTGAATGCTCTTTCCGCTTTGGGTATGGCTTTAAAATTAGGAATAAGCTGGCAGGAAATTCAGCTCGGCTTGTCTAATTGTTCATTATCCGGCAAACGCCTGGAAATTATACAGCTCAAGGGTTTAACCTTGATCAATGACACCTATAACGCCAACACTGATTCCATGCGGGCAGCTTTGCAGGTTTTGGCGGAAATGGGCGAAAAGCATCAGCGAACAATCGCTGCCCTGGGGGATATGCTGGAATTGGGAGAATGTACTCAGGAAGAGCATCAAGCCATTGGCCGTCTGGTTTCGGAACTGAAAATCAATATTTTGCTGGCTGTGGGTGAATTGGGTCGGCAGATTGGACAGGGGGTTCAGGGAGCAACCGAGGTATATTATTTCCCGGATTCCCAGGCGGCGGCTGAATTTGCGGTCGGTTTTTGCCGGGCAGGGGATTTGCTTCTGGCCAAGGCCTCAAGAGCTATGCAAATGGAAAAAATTATTGAAAAATTTATGAACTCTTAATACTGAAATGGAGTGAAGGCAAAATTTCGCAGAATATCATTAAAGCACTGGAAGCTATAATAGTTTCTTTAGTTATAACCGCAATTATTGGACCCTGGCTGATTCCTCTGCTCCGCCGTTTAAAATTTGGGCAAACGGTTCGGAGTGACGGTCCGGCTCGGCATTTGGCCAAAACCGGAACTCCTACTATGGGCGGACTTATGTTTCTGGGTGGAATTTTTGTATCCGGAGCCTGTTTTTCTTTTGGAGACTGGTCGGGAATCACCGTTTTGTTGGTAACTCTGGGTTTTGCTGCCGTTGGATTTTTGGATGATTATATCAAGGTAGTTTTGAAACGCTCTTTGGGCTTGCGAGCCAGGGAAAAACTGCTGGGACAAATTTTAATCAGCATAGCTCTGGCCGTGATTGCGGTCAGGGTGCTGGGTCGGGATACTGAAATCTGGCTTCCTTTTACCAACACCAGCTGGGATTTTGGCCTGGTGGGCTATAGTATTTTTGCTCTTTTGGTTATGCTGGGTTCCACCAATGCCGTTAATTTAACTGATGGTCTGGATGGTCTGGCGGCCAGTGTTACCACCATAACTTCCATTGCCATGACTATTGTGGCCTTGCTGGCCGGATTTAACGGAACAGCCTGGGTAATGGCTGCCGTAGCCGGAGGTTGTTTGGGATTTTTGCTGTTTAATCATTATCCGGCCAAGGTTTTTATGGGAGATACCGGATCTTTGGCTCTGGGCGGAGCTTTGGGAGCGGCGGCTGTACTTACACACAGTGAATTATTTTTATTGGTGATTGGTCTGATTTATGTTTTGGAAGCCTTATCGGTAATTATTCAGGTTTTTTCTTTTAAAATGTTTCACCGCCGGGTTTTTAAAATGAGTCCTTTGCATCACCATTTCGAATTGTGTGGCTGGACGGAAAACAAAATTGTTATTTGTTTTTCCGCAGTAACTCTGATAGCTTCCATTATCGGGATTTTAACTTTTATGTTTCGAGTTTCGGGAGGATTATAAAAATTGATGGACTGGCAGGGAAAAAAAGTTCTGGTTTTGGGAGCTGGCAAAACCGGACTGTCAATAATTAACTATTTAAGCCGCAGAGGGGCTGTTTTAAGCCTGAGTGATCAAAAGCCCAGAGAAGCTTTTGGCGAATGGCCGGATCGTCTGGCTCAGAAAGGGGTTCAGCTCTTTTTGGGGGAATATCCGGAAATTACGGCTGAGAAATGGGATTTGGTGGCTTTAAGTCCGGGGATTGATCCCCGTATTAAGCCGGTGCAGCAGGCTTATGCTCAGGGCTTGCCGGTTTTGGGTGATTTGGAAATAGCCTGGAGGGAAACTCAAACTCCTTTTATAGCGATTACCGGCACCAATGGCAAAACCACCACTACCACTTTGATGGGAGAAATTTGCAAAGCAGCCGGTTGGCATACTTTGGTAGCCGGGAATATTGGTTTGCCTTTATTGGATGAACTTGAACAATATGCAGCCGATTCAGTGATTGTGGCGGAAGTTTCCAGTTTCCAACTGGAAACTGCTCAGGAATTTTGTCCGGCCATCAGTGCGGTTTTAAATCTGACTCCGGATCATTTGAATCGGCATGGAGATATGGCTGGCTATGCAAAAGCCAAAGCCAAAATTTTTGCCCAACAAAAAGCAACGGATTTTACAATTCTCAATTATGATGATCCTTTAACTCGGAAAATGGCCAGCCCCGGCCGGGTTCTGTTTTTTAGTTGTCGGAATATATTGGAGGAGGGAGCCTGGCTGGAAAATGGTCAGTTGGTTCTGCAATTTCAGGGAAAAAAAGAAATTTTGGCCAAAATTGAAGAACTGCCAATTCCGGGAGAACATAATATTGCTAACATTCTGGCGGCCTGGCTGTGTGCGTTTTTGTGGGGAATTAAGGTCGAAACTGTCCGAAAGGCGGTTTTGGCTTTTCCCGGAGTGGAACATAGATTGGAAAAGGTAGCTGAAATTGGAGGCGTTGCATATGTGAATGACTCCAAAGGCACCAATCCGGAAGCGGCCATGACAGCTATTCGTGCTTTTGAACAGCCTTTGGTTCTGATTGCCGGAGGCCGCAATAAGGATAATGATTTTACCGAGCTTTTGCGGTTGTTTAAGCCCAAAGAGCGGGCTTTAATTATTTTGGGTGAATGTGCAGATCTTTTGATGGATACCGCTCAAAAACTGGATTTGGAAGCTTGTTTTCGGGTGGCTGATTTGAAAGAAGCAGTTGAACTGGCTGCTCAAAAAGCCTGTCCGGGAGATGTAGTTTTATTATCTCCAGCTTGTGCCAGTTGGGATATGTTTAAAAACTATGAAGAAAGAGGCAATCTGTTTAAGAACCTGGTTCAAAATTTGAAATGAAAGCTGGCAACTCGATTTTAACGGGGGATAGCCATGGAAATCAAAAACAATCTGGCTTCAGGCAAACCGGATTATGTTCTGATGCTTACTGTTATAGCGTTACTGGTAACAGGAGTAGTAATGGTTTTCAGCTCCAGCAGTTATTATGCCCTGCTGACTACAGAAAACCAGGATGCCTGTTATTATCTGAAATTACAACTTGGATTTGCCGCAGGCGGTCTTCTGGGTATGTTTGTAGTTATGCGATTGCCCTATACCATTTGGCGGAATTGGGCAAAAAGATTATTGATCCTCAGTTTTGTTTTGCTGTTTGCGGTTTTGGTTGTGGGGGAAGAAAGACTGGGGGCTCAAAGATGGCTTAATTTGGGTTTTTTTTCCTTTCAGCCTTCAGAATTCGTGAAAATTTTGCTGTATGTGGTTATGGCTTATCAATTGGAAAACTGCCAGCAGCATATTCAAAAATTTTTCAAGGGAGTTGTGCCGGTTTTGCTGTTGGGCGGCCTGGGTGCCGGTTTGATTTTGGCGGAGGATGACCTGGGAACAGCGGCAGTTTTGGCGGGAACTACCTTTATTATGCTGATTATTGCTGGAGCCAGAGGCCGTATTATGTGGCTTGTTGGTTTGCTGGGTCTGGGCGGAGGAGTCGGAGCCATTTGGATTTCCGATTATCGTCGGGTCAGACTTCTGGCCTTTTTGGATCCCCAGGCTGATCCAAGTGGTTCCGGTTATCAAATTTTAAATTCCCTGATGTCATTTGGTTCCGGAGGCTTTTGGGGTACAGGTTTGGGACAGGGGAGACATTCCAAATATCTTTATTTGCCGGAAAGGCATACTGACTTTATTTTTTCGGTTATTGGGGAAGAGTTGGGTTTTTTTGGCTGTGTTTTTGTTATTTCACTGTTTATCTGTTTATTTTGGCGAGGTTATCGCACAGCTCTGAATGCTCCGGATGCCTTTTCCTGCTATCTGGCGGCTGGGATTACCACTTCCATTGCCTTGCAAACCTTTATCAATATCGGGGTTGTAACCGGAAGCCTGCCGATTACCGGGATTACCCTGCCCTTTATCAGTTATGGTGGAACTTCCTTGTGGGCAACCATGCTGGCCATGGGGATTTTGTTGAGCATTTCCCGTTATTCATCTCGTTAAGTGAGATCAGAAAGGATGGCGAAGCTTTTGAAAATAGTCATGACTGGAGGAGGAACCGGGGGACATATTTATCCGGCAATAGCCATTGCCAAAGCTTTGCAGCAGGAATATCAGGCCGAAATTCATTATATTGGCGGAACTCGTGGTCTGGAAGCCAAAATTGTCCGGGAAAACGGCTTTCCCTTCATTGGCTTGCATTTGGAAGGTTTTCAACGCAGCTTGTCCCTGCATAATCTCAAAGTGCTCTGTTATGCCTTACAGGGTATTCGCCGTTCCCGGCAGCTTTTGCAGGAAATCAGGCCGGATGCGGTAATTGGTACGGGAGGATATGTTTGCGGCCCGGTGATCCTGGCAGCTTCTTTGTGCAAGATACCAGCTTTTCTGCATGAACAAAATGCTTTTCCGGGAGTGACCAACCGGCTTTTGGCTCGGCGGGTTCAAAAGATTATGTTGACTTTTGCTGAAGCCGCCGAGCGTTTTCCAGATTCTGCTTCCACTGTTGTCACCGGTCTTCCGGTGCGGCCGGAAATTTTGCAGCTCAGTCGGGAAAAAGCCCGGCAGCGACTGGGATTGCAGCCCGATGCCCGTTTGATTTTGGCCTTTGGGGGCAGCCAGGGTGCTTCCAGCATCAATCAGGCTATGCTGGAATGGTTTGAGGAATTAAAACAGCAGGATCTTAACCTGAAGGTTATTTTGGTAGTTGGTTCTAAAAATTATGACAGCTTTCAGGCTCAAATGGCTCAAAAAAATTTGTTGAACTGGCCGGTTGTAGAAGTTTGTTCCTATCTGGAGAATCTGCCTCAGATTCTGGCTGCTGCTGATCTGGCGGTTTGCCGAGCGGGAGCGGCTACTCTGGCAGAGCTGACGGTTTTGGGAGTCCCGGCTATCTTAATTCCTTATCCCTATGCAACAGCCAATCATCAGGAATTTAACTCTCGTTCTTTAGAAAAAGCTGGAGCAGCAAAGGTGATTGTGGATCAGGATCTCAATGGAATCAGTCTGGCCAAAGCCGTTGGTGAAACCTTGGCTTCTCCTGAGATTTTGCAGCAAATGTCGGCTGCTTCCCGTCAAAAAGCCTGCCCGCAGGCAATAGACTCTATTTTAAAGGAAATCAGACAATTTTTAAAGTAAGATAGAAAAATCAGGTTCAGGACAGGCTCTCTGGCCGAAACCACGCATAAAATATTTTAACACGCCGTGAGCAAGAAATCCCCCACCTCTGCAGGTGGCGGGATGAATTGCGATAAACACGCGTTTTCCTGACTGTTGTTATTTATAGTTTTATAGTCATAATATAAATGGTAGGCTGGGGATCAGCCGAACCTAACGCTTGTGGACATTGTGTAAGACTTGAGCTAACGATTATGTTAGCCAGGCAGTAGTGGTTGAAGCAGGAAGCTCCGACTTCTATAAGTCGGAGTAGTTCACGCTGAAAACAATTTGTCTAAATCAGGCAAGCAGGAGGAGCTCAGGATGGATTTACCAAAAAAAATACACTTTGTAGGAATTGGCGGCGTTGGAATGAGCGGACTGGCCGGAATTTTGGCTGATTTGGGTTATCAGATCAGCGGTTCGGATCTTTGTGCTGGAGTTGAAGTAAAAAGATTGCAGGGCAAAGGGGTTAAATGTTTTATCGGTCACAAAGCAGAACAAATTGCCGGAGCGGAAGCTGTGGTTTGTTCCAGTGCTATCCGAGACAATAATCCGGAACGACAGGCAGCAGTGGAACAGGGAATTCCTCTTTTGCACCGCAGTCAAATTTTAGCCTTTTTAATGGAGCGGCAAAAGGGGCTGGCGGTGGCGGGAGCACATGGCAAAACCACTACTTCCTCCATGCTTTCGCTGGTTTTGACGGCGAATAATTACGATCCAAGTATTACAGTGGGCGGTGAAGTGCCTTTCCTGTCCGGTAATGCTCATTTGGGGCAGGGTGAATATGTGGTAGCGGAAGCTGATGAGAGCGATGGTTCTTTTTTGAATTTATCGCCCTGGTCGGTTTTAATTACCAATGTGGAAGATGATCACCTGGATCATTATGGAACTGTGGAAAAAATTCAGGAAGCTTTTGCTCAATTTATTAACTCAATTCCGGATGATGGAGCAGCAGTTTTGGGCATGGATAGCTGGGGGATTCAGGCTGTGCGGCAAAAAGGGCTGCAAAGCCGGGTTGTGCTTTATTCTCTGGAAAATGCTCAGGCAGATTATTATTTGCAGAATATCAGCTTTAATCGCAATTTTTCTCAGGCAGATGTTTATGAAAAAGGTCAATTACTGGGTCAGATAAAATTGCAGGTTCCGGGCAGGCATAATCTGGCCAATGCTTTGGGCGTTATTGCCCTGAGTCGTTTTCTGGGTTTGGCTTTTGAAGATATTGTGCGTCCTCTGGCTGATTTTACCGGAGCCGGACGGCGTTTTGAATTGTTGGGAGAAATTTCCGGAATTAGAATTGTTGATGATTATGGGCATCATCCTACGGAAATTGCTGCTACTCTGGCGGCGGCCAAACTGGTTTGCCGGGGTCGCTTAATTTGTATTTTCCAGCCTCACCGCTATACCCGCACTCAGCTTTTGGCGGATCACTTTGGAGCCTGCTTTAAGGCTGCTGATCAACTGATTATTAACGAAATTTATGCTGCCGGGGAAGATCCCATTCCCGGAGTTACGGCTGATTTAATTGTGCAGGCAGTACGAAAGCAGAACTCCAGAGAAGTTCTTTATTGGGCAAAGATGGAGGATATTGTGGATTATCTGGTTGACAAAGTGCAGCCGGAAGATCTGGTTTTATTTATGGGAGCCGGAAATATTCGTCAGGCTGGAATTAAATTGGTGGAACGCCTGCAAAAGGATGGGATTAAATGAAAGCGGAATGGGCAGAATTAAACCGCAAATTAAATAGTCCCTGTTATTTTCAGGAAATGATGAGCCGCCACACCAGTTGGCAGGTGGGCGGCCCGGCTCAAATTTTGGTGGATTTGAGCCGGGAAGAAGATCTGAAAACTATTTTGGAATTTGCCTCTCAACATTGTTTAAAATGGCAGGTAATTGGTTTGGGCAGCAATTTGCTGGTTTCGGATCAGGGTATGGAAGGTATTGTCATTAAAATAAGCTCCAGATTTTCGGCTGTTAAAATTAACGGAGAGCTTTTGACGGTTAAAGCTGGAACTTTAACCGGATCTTTACTGAAGGAAGCCAAAGCAGCCGGTTTGGGCGGTTTGGAATTTCTGGCTGGAATTCCGGGCAGTCTGGGCGGAATTGTAGCCATGAATGCGGGAGCCATGGGCAAATCCATTGGTGAACTGGTGGAAAAGGTGCGTTGTCTGAATTCTCTGGGTCAAGTGGAAGAATGGCGGGCAGCAGATTTGGAATTTACTTATCGGAGAAGTCGGCTTTTAAACAGTGGCCGGATTATTCTGGAAATGGTCTTGCGAGGTATTCCGACTGAGCCGGAGCTGATTGCCGGGCAAATCAGACAAAATTTAGCCAAAAGAAAAAAATCTCAGCCTTTGGAGTATCCAAATGCCGGCAGTGTTTTTAAAAATCCGCCGGGAGATTATGCCGGGCGTTTGATTGAAGCTTGTGGCTGTAAAGGTTTGCGGATTGGCGGTGCAGAAGTTTCGCACAAGCATGCTAATTTTATTATTAACCGAGACGGAGCAACAGCCAGAGATATTTGGCAGTTGATTAAGCTGGTGCAGGAAAAGGTTGAGGCTGAATTTGGAGTTAAGCTGGCTGTGGAAGTGCAGTTTGCCGGTTTTATCGGCGAAGAAAGCGGAGGGAAGGCGATTGGCCAAATATCTGATTGAAGGCGGCAGACCGTTAAATGGAGTTATTCGGGTGAGCGGAAGCAAAAATGCTTCCCTGCCCATTTTGGCGGCTTCGCTTTTATATCCTGGAAAAAGTCTGATTTACGAAGTTCCAGTTTTAAGAGATATTGAGGTTATGTTTGAAGTTCTGCAATACTTGGGAGCCAGGGTTCAGCGTTTGGGCAGTACGGTGCAGATAGATGCCACCCATTTAAGCGGTTGGGAGGTTAAGGAGGATTTAACCCGAAAAATGCGGGCTTCCAATCTGGTTCTGGGTTCTTTGCTGGGGCGTTTGGGCAAAGCCTGGGTCAGTATGCCAGGAGGCTGTAATATTGGCATCAGACCTATGGACCTACATTTAAAAGGCTTGCTGGCTTTGGGGGCGAATCTGGAAGAAAGCTTTGGTTGTATTCGAGCGGAAGCAAAGCAGCTTCAGGGAGCGGATATTGTTTTGGATATGCCCAGTGTCGGAGCGACGGAAAATATTATGCTGGCGGCGGTAGGTGCTGAAGGAATTACTAATATACATAATGCAGCCAGGGAACCGGAAATTACTGATTTGCAGGAATTTTTAAAAAAAATGGGAGTGCGGGTGCAGGGGGCAGGCAGTGATTTAATTCAAATTGAAGGCACCAAAAATTTGCTGGCTCCGCAGCATACGATTATTCCGGATCGCATTGAGGCCGGAACGCATTTAATTGCGGCGGCCATCTGCGGCGGTCAGGTACGGGTGGAAAATGTAATTCCGGAACATTTGGATTCTTTGCTGGCCAAATTAAAGGAAAGCGGAGCTGAAATTGAAGTTGGCAGTAATTATTTGCAGATCAGTATTCAGCAGCCATTAAAAGCCATAGATGTTAAGACTTTGTTTTATCCCGGTTTTCCCACTGATTTGCAGCCGCAGATTATGGCTTTAATGACCAAATTAAAAGGTACCAGCGTAGTGACGGAAATGGTTTTTGAAAATCGTTTCAAGCATGTCAGTGAATTGCGGCGAATGGGAGCCGATATTTTGTTGGAAGGCCAAACCGCTATTATTAAAGGTGTGGATAAATTGGGCGGATCGATGGTGGAAGCTTCAGATTTGAGAGCAGGAGCCGCTTTGGTTTTGGCCGCTCTGGGAGCAGAAAATACCAGCATTATTGATAAAATAGAACATATTGAACGAGGCTATGAAAATCTGGAAAGTAAGTATAATCTTTTAGGGGCTAAGATGCGAAGAATTTCAGACTAATAAAAAAAGTGGTGAGAAAATTGACCAGAAAATTCAATAAACGCAAAATACGAGCCATTTTACTGATCTTATTGCTGGCTGTCATACTTTGTATTTTTCTGCGTTCATCAATTTTCTCCATTAAAACCATTGAAATCAGCGGCTTGAATTTGCTGAAGGAAGACTATATTTTAAACAATATTGATTTTAAAAAGGGAAATAATATCTTCAGACCTGATATGGACACAAATGAAGCTGATTTAACTGCTTTGCCCATGATTAGCCGGGCGGAAATTTCTCGCAGACTTCCTGATAAAGTTAGAATTTCCATTATGGAAAGAGTTCCTTTGGCTTTGCTGCCGCTGGAAAGCAGTTGTGTGCAAGTGGATGAAAAAGGCATTTATTTGGGAACCGGCTCTTATGGAGATGCTGGCCTGCCTTTGATTAACCATTTGGAAGTTGATATAGGTGAGCTGGGGGAAAAAATTAAAGGGGAAAATCTGGATAAGGTTTTAAACGGTATTGCCCAAATGCCTCCCGAATTAAGGGAGAGGATTTCAGAAGTAAATTATTCTGCTCAGGAAGGCTTTGTTTGTTATACATTGGACGGAATTCAATGCCGTATGGGTTTTCCAAAAGATATGTATGAAAAAGGCAAAGCTTTATTGGATATTTTGACCAATTTGCAGCACGAGGGGCGGAAGGTGGTTTATATCAACATGGCCTATGTGGGCAGTCCAGTAGTTAAATATGAGGAATAATATTTTGGATAATTATTTTTGAATTGATTTTGAATTAAAAGGAAAAAAGGTTAAGAATGTAGAATTATACCTGGCTTAAAGGTTAAATGGGATAAAAAAGTAACTTAATGAATCTGCCTTAAGGTGTTGGTTATAATTAGTGCGTAAAGGCAGGTTGAGCATTTTCTGGGGTGTGTCTGAGATTGCCTTAGTATCAGATGGAAATATTAGGAGCAGGATTATTGCATAGGGATAAGATATCTGAAAAGTCGATTGCTTTTAACACGCCGTGAGCAAGAAATCCCCCACCTCTGCAGGTGGCGGGATGAATTGCGATAAACACGGCGTTTTCTTGACTTTTGTTATTTATAGTGTCATAATCATAATATACTTGCTGAAGTAGCCTGAAACTAAATATACAGTAGGGATGGAATAGCCCAAACTCATACGCCTGTGGACATTGTGTAAGACTTGAGCTAACGATTATGTTAGCCAGGCAGGAGTGGTTGAAGCAGGAAGCTCCGACTTCTGTAAGTCGGAGTAGTTCACACAGCATACA
>JAZRXK010000094.1:0-2430 GCA_045600185.1 Desulfocucumaceae bacterium | reverse complement strand
GGGAAAGCTGGCTATTGAGTTTATCTGACTTCGTTCGGGGCTTCGCCCCTCTCTGCGTCAGATAAACTCGTACTACGAACTCATTTGTTTCAGTCTCACATCATTGACTAATGAACATTTTTGCCAAGGCAAGCTCAAATCAAGTGCCGCCGGAAAAGCCTGACCCGCCTATATGTCCCAATCATCTTCGGACAATTCAAAATGCTGATTTTGGTAGTTCAGCAATTCCGTAACAAATTTAAAGGCCTGTCGGCTATTGGCCACCTCAATCAAAGCCTGGATTTTATCCGCCCCCAAAAGCCCCAGCTTTTCTGCCGTCAGCAAATCGTCTAAATTATCCCGTTTAATCCAATCGGCCAAAATTTTTTCCCAATGCTCCTGCCAGAAATCCCGATAGACCTGTTCGGCTTTTGAACTCAGCTCCCAGGGATATTCCAGACGAGCCAAGGCCAGCCGATATTGATTGGCCGGATTTTGCAGACGGGGAAAATAGTCATCCAGCTTTTGTCCATCCAAATTGGCCTTTTGGCCAAAGATCTCGCCCAACAGCCGGGAATAAGCTGAATCCTCCCGCCCGGCTCCCAGCCAGATCCGATAAAGAATTTCCCCATTCTGCCGGGAACGCAGATTTAAAAAACCATTGCCCGCTTTAATCTTTCCGCTTAAATCCAGATTATCATAAATGAAAACCTCCTTAATCCCTCGGAAACAGCCCAGGCCGATTTCCTGCACTGTAAGCGGAATTTCCAGCTTGTTCAGCCTGCTTTCGGCCAGGGCATCCCGTTCAATCCGCCGCAGACTGGCCGGAAAAATCAGCTCCCGCAAAAATTGGTTGCCATAAAAAGCCCCATTGCCCAAAATTTCTGTTCCTTCCGGAATAGCGTAAGTCTGTTCCCGCCGCCCGCAGGGATATTCCAGCAAAACCCGATAGTCGGCACTAAACAAAACTCCCTCCCGGTCAGCATAAACCTGATTATTCGGTTTAACCTTGATTTGTTCCAAAGTGGCTTCCAGGGGCATAAAGGCATTGTCAATCTGCCTGATACTTGAGGAAATAACAATGCTTTTCAGACCGGAACACTTGTCCACAGCTCCCCCCGGCAGGACTTCCAGTCCCTCTGGAAATTCCAGCTCAGTCAATCCCCGGCAGTTCAGCAAAGCCTTAAAGCCCAGATCCCGCAAAGCAGAAGGCAGTTTTAACTCGCTTAAATTACTGCACCAGCTTAAACTATAATCGCCCAATTTATGTACTTGTTCCGGAATTATCAGTCTGGTCAAGGAAGTGCAGTATTCCAAACATTGATTCGGAATCTCGGTAATTTGGGGCGGCAAAACCAATTCCTGCAAAGCTGTACAACGATTAAACAGCCCTTCCCCAATTTTCCGCACCGAAGCCGGAAGCTCAATGCGAATTAAGGACTCACAGCCGGCAAATAAAAAGGGAGGCAGAACTTCAATTTGTTCCGGCAGTTTAATTTCCTGCAAACTGAAACATTTATAAAAATTCGCCGGACTTAACTGGCAGTTAACTCCCTGAAAAATAACCTTCTCCAGACCCACACATTCCAAAAAGGCTTCGCTTCCCACTTCCTGCACTTCCGCCGGAATAATCAGCTCTTTCAGACTGCGGCAGCCGAAAAATAAACTTTCGGGAATCCGCTTTAAGCTGGAAGGCAGCCTGACCTTCAGCAAATGAGGGTTATTCTGCAAGGCTCCACAGCCAATATTCTGAATGGTGTCCGGCAAATAAACTGCCTTTAAATTTCGTCGGGACAAAGCTTCCTTGTCCAAAGCCACTACCGGACAATCGGCCAGAATATCCGGAACAGCCAAATTTTCCTCCTGCCCCCAATACTGATGAATAATCACTCCTGCTTCCGTCAAAGAATAATTATAATTTTGTTGATCCACGCTTTCACCCACTTTTTCCTTAATTATACTACAAAACAAACCCAAAGTGAACCATACCAATCAGGTCAGAAATAATTACCAGGGCAACAGCATTTAAAGCTTAGAAAATATATGATAGAAAGAAAGAGCTGATCTTTATCATTCGACTAAGGTTGTCTGCAACAAAGTATAATTACCCATCGGTGGAATGAGACAACCGGCAGAAATACCTCCAACCTTAACACCTCTTTCCCAATTTTTTACTTGCAATTTTGAAAAATTTTATTAAAATTAACAAAAAGGAGAGAAAAAATGAAGAGAAAGCGTTCAAAAAAAACCAAAGCTTCGGTCATAGAAACCATTTTGGAGTATTCGAGAGAACCCTTGGGTCTTTCATTTTTGCCAAGAAGTCCCAAAGCTTTAGAGAACATAAGGGCTTCTTTGGAAATTTTCGCCCGTGAGGATCTAACGCAAGAAACAAAAGAAATTTATTGTCTTTTGTGTCAACGCCAAGGTTCTGGTGATTTTGAAGTTATGCTT
>JAZRXK010000093.1:0-3173 GCA_045600185.1 Desulfocucumaceae bacterium | reverse complement strand
AAGCAAACTGAAAGAACTAAAAATCACGCATAAGTTAATCCGACCGTTTACTCCCAGGCACAATGGCAAGGTAGAGCGTTCTCACCGTAAGGATAATGAATATTTCTATGCTTCCCACAAGTTTTATTCTTTTGAGGATTTTAAAAAACAACTGGCTGTACACAGCAGGAAATACAATAATTTTCCCATGCGTCCTTTGGGTTGGAAATCACCCGGAGAATACTTAAATCATTACCTTATCACTAACGAGAGCTTTTCTCAATAATTTTGTAACGCATCATTGACAAACCAACAGTCTGAACAATACCCTGCGATTGATTATTTTTGACGAAGCTTTTAATAAAATGGATCATCAGCGAATTCAGGAAAGTATTAGTCTGGTACGCCAACTGGATTTGCAGCTTTTAATTTCAGCTCCTACCGAAAAAATTGCTGATATTGCTCCTTTGGTGGATCGCAATCTTTGTTTAACCCGTATTGGCCAGGAAACTTTTATTAAATTTTTTGATCCAGGAAAATTCAGGGAAACTGAAAAATAATTTGGAAAAATAAAAATTAAGGTAAAATTAAGACTTTGGTATTATCCTGAGTATGGTATAATATAATAAAAAGTTTATCATTTTCATAAGGGGAGTGATTATAATTTCCAGTTCATCCAGAAGTACTAAGTTTTTAGTTTTGGGAGCTTTTTTTGCGGGAATGTTATTGGCGGCTCTGGTTTATTATGTAAATCCGGATCAGGCTTTATTGGCTGATAACAATGACAATTCGGTTTCAGTAAATATGAATGTAAATAATGTTGCGGATATGGTGGATTCAGTCAGTCCGGCTGTAGTTTTAATCAATACCGTAGTTGAAACCAGCTACAATAGTTATGGCGGCTACGGAATGTTTTTCGGCTATCAGCAGCCCCAGACCTATACTCAAAAGGGTACTGGCTCCGGTTTTATTATCAGCGGTGATGGCTATATTCTGACTAATGAACATGTAATTGCCAATGCTTCCTCTATTACGGTGACTGTTTCGGATAATAATAATGAAACGCAATATCAGGGAACTTTGATTGGTTCCAATGAAAGTCTGGATCTGGCGGTAATTAAGATTGAAGCTGATTACAGCTTACCGTATTTGGCTCTGGGAGATTCGGGCAATTTGCGGGCAGGTGATTGGGTGGTAGCTATTGGCAATCCTTACGGTCTGGATCATTCAGTAACCATGGGGATTATCAGTGCCAAAGGTCGGCCTATCAGCACCGGAGATCGGGATTATACCGATTTGCTGCAGACTGACGCAGCCATTAACAGCGGCAACAGCGGCGGCCCTCTCTTAAATTTAAAAGGTGAAGTAATCGGCATCAATACGGCTACTGCCACCACTGGAAACGGCATCGGCTTTGCTATTCCCAGCAGTACCGTAGCCAGTGTTCTGGATAATCTGATGGCCGGAGAAAATGCTTATATCGGCATTTATTATCAAAAAATGTCTAAGGATCTGGCAGCTTATTTGGGCATGGATGAAAATTCCACTGGAATTTATGTAGCTTCTGTGGTGGAACAAAGCCCGGCTGAAAAAGCTGGTCTGCAAAAAGGTGATATTATTGTGAAGGTCAATGATAATGCTGTGAGCAGTACAGCAGATTTTGCCAACACCATAGCCAAAAGTAAAATTGGGGAGACTTTGAAGCTTACGGTTTTACGAAATGGCGGTGAGCATGAAATTGCTGTAACTGTAGGTAATAAATCATAAAGACCTGGTTAAGGCAGGCGGCATAATTCAAAATTATGCCGCCTTTTTTCGCTTGAGGAGAGGGAGAGAAAATCAGTGCTGAAAAAACAAAGACTGAAAAAGATTTTGACGGCTTATCCATCTGTAGCTCTGGCTTATTCCGGAGGTGTGGATTCGGCTTTGCTGGCGGCCATAGCTCAAAGATGGGGGATTAAAGTGCAGGCTTATGGAGTCTGGACGGAGCTGGTGCCAAAATTCGAAAGGCAGGAAGCCAGACGGACGGCTGAAGAAATTGGTTTTCCTTTGCAGATTATTCAGCTTAATTTGTTGCTTAATCCCTTGATTAAGGCCAATTCCGTCAGGCGTTGCTATTGGTGTAAAAGGCAGATTTTTCAGGCTGTTCAAAAGGAAATGGATCAAGGTCAGGTTTTATTAGATGGAACCAATGCTTCTGATTTGCAGGACGAGCGTCCCGGAATGCAGGCTTTAAAAGAATTGCAGGTTCTTTCTCCCTTGCGGGAGGCTGGATTGACTAAAATTGAGGTACGGCAGTTGGCTAAGGAATTGGGGCTTTCGATTTGGAATAAGCCTTCTTATTCTTGTTTGGCGACACGGATTGCAACGGGGCAGGATCTGGAGGTCAATTTATTGCAGCAAATTGAGCAGGATGAGAATTTTCTGCGAAATTTGGGTCTGCAAAATTTCCGCCTGCGGATTGCTGGAAAGCAGGCGAATTTGCAGATTGCAGCCGGAGAAAAATTTGACTGTTGTCAAGTTCGGGAATATCTGGCTCCCCGCTGGGAAAAAGTACAGTTTTCTTTGAGACCGGACAAGCAATAAACGCTATAGTGCGAATTCTTGAGTGCGAAGGTCAAGCACACATGAATTCCCCGGGGGGTTCGCACCTGAGTTTTGGAATATCTTGGTGGTTGACTAACAGGAAAAACCTGCTTATAATGAAAATTGATGCAAATATACGCTAAATTGGTTGGTGTATATTTGCTGGTCGCTTCTTATGTGGGTAGAACAGATGAAACCTTTTCATCTGCGGTAAATAGTGTGTCTTTTTTGCGTCGCTCCCCACACGGGGAGCGTGGATTGAAATCAAATCAGCTCCGGGGTTTTTAGATGAGAGTCTTTGGTCGCTCCCCACACGGGGAGCGTGGATTGAAATTGTCTTCTGCCTGCCACGCCGGGCAACTCTTGACGGTCGCTCCCCACACGGGGAGCGTGGATTGAAATCATGATGAAAAACAAATAAGTTGTGAAGGGGAATTGTCGCTCCCCACACGGGGAGCGTGGATTGAAATAGCCAAACAGTGGTGGCATTCATCGAATATAATCGTCGCTCCCCACACGGGGAGCGTGGATTGAAATAAGAGCCTTGGTGATCGTTGCTTGCCTGTAATCGTCGCTCCCCACACGGGGAGCGTGGATTGAAATTGGTA
>JAZRXK010000092.1:0-1680 GCA_045600185.1 Desulfocucumaceae bacterium | reverse complement strand
CTGCCAGTATATAGCGGTTATTAATCTGCCGGAAGGCCTGACCAGTATTGGGGCTGAGGCATTTGCTGATTGCAGCTCTTTGACTGAGATAAATTTGCCGGACAGCCTGACCAGTATTGGGGATTGGGCATTTGCATATTGTATCTCTTTGACTGAGATAAATTTGCCGGACTGCCTGACCAGTATTGGGGGGAATGCATTTTATTGTTGTAACCCTTGGACTGAGCTGGATTTGCCGGACAGCCTGACCAGTATTGGGGGGAATGCATTTTATGGTTGTAACTCTTTGACTACGCTGGATTTGCCGGCCAGCCTGACCAGTATTGGGTATAGGGCATTTTATCGGTGCAGCTCTTTAACTGAGATAAATTGTCCGGACGGCTCGACCAGTATTGGGGCTGAGATTGGGGCTGAGGCATTTTATGGTTGCAGCTCTTTGAAGGTGCTGGATTTGCCGGCCAGCCTGACCAGCATTGGGGAGGGTGCATTTGCATATTGTACTTTGACTGAGATAAATTTGCCGAACAGCCTGACCAGTATTGGGGCTAATGCATTTGCTTGTAACTCTTTGACTACGCTGAATTTGCCGGACAGCCTGACCAGTATTGGGGAGAATGCATTTTATTGGTGCAGGTCTTTGACTGAGATAAATTGGCCGGACAGCCCGACCAGTATTGGGGCTGAGATTGGGGCTAATGCATTTGATGGTTGTAACTCTTTGACTACGCTGGATTTGCCGGAAAACCTGACCAGTATTGGGGATTATGCATTTTATAATTGCAGCTCTTTGACTGAGCTGGATTGGCCGGAAAGCCTGACCAGTATTGGGTATAGGGCATTTTATCAGTGCAGCTCTTTAACTGAGATAAATTTGCCGGACAGCCTGACCAGTATTGGGGCTGAGGCATTTTGGGATTGCAGCTCTTTGACTATGCTGGATTTGTCGGCCAGCCTGACCAGTATTGGGGATAGGGCATTTGAACATTGCATCTCTTTAACTGAGATAAATTTGCCGGACAGCCTGACCAGTATTGGAGATGGAGCATTTGAACATTGCAGCTCTTTAACTGAGATAAATTTGCCGGACAGCCTGACCAGTATTGGGGAGAAGGCATTTTATGATTGCAGGTCTTTGACTGAGATAAATTTGCCGGAAAACCTGACCAGTATTGGAGGTGGGGCATTTGCTGGTTGCACCTCTTTGACTACGCTGGATTTGCCGGACAGCCTGACCAGTATTGGGGATGAGGCATTTTATAATTGCAGCTCTTTAACTGAGATAAATTTGCCGGACAGCCTGACCAGTATTGGGGATGAGGCATTTTGTGATTGCCTCTCTTTAACTGAGATAAATTTGCCGGATAGCCTGACCAGTATTGGGGTTGCGGCATTTTGGGGTTGCAGCTCTTTGATTGAGCTGGATTTGCCGGACAGCCTGACCAGTATTAGGGAGTATGCATTTCATGGTTGCAGCTCTTTGAAAGAGGCTTATTTCAGGGGAGATGCTCCCAGTAGCTTTGGATCTTATGTTTTCAACAATACTGCTTCTGATTTTGTTATCTATTATCTGGAAGGTAAATCAGGCTGGACTACTCCTGAGTGGAAAGGGTATAAGGCCAAGCCGGTTAATTCATTGCCTGATAATCCATCTCCTGCTAATCCATCTGGAAAATGCGGAGA
>JAZRXK010000091.1:0-3117 GCA_045600185.1 Desulfocucumaceae bacterium | reverse complement strand
CCCACCTCTATAGGTGGCGGGATGAATTGCGATAACACGCATTTTCTTGACTTTTGTTACTTATAGTGTTATACTTCATGCTGAAATAGCTTAAAACTAAATATACAGTAGGGATGGAATAGCCCAAACTCATACGCCTGTGGACATTGTGTAAGACTTGAGCTAACGATTATGTTAGCCAGGCAGTAGTGATTGAAGCAGGAAGCTCCGACTTTTGTAAGTCGGAGTAGTTCACGCTTTGTGCTGCTCCAGCCAGGCAGCCGCCATTTCCCGATCATCAAAATGATGTTTTTCAGTTCCCAAAATCTGATAGTCTTCATGCCCTTTACCAGCCAGCATTACAATATCTCCGCTTTCAGCCATGGCCAAAGCCCTTTCAATAGCCGTTCGCCGGTCAATTTCCACCGCTTTGGCCGCCTTTTCCGGCACTCCGGCCAAAATATCCTGAATAATTTCTTCGGGATCTTCGGTGCGGGGATTATCAGAAGTAATCCAGACAAAATCACTGAGCTGACAGGCAATAGCTCCCATTTGAGGCCGCTTGCCCCGATCCCGATCTCCACCGCAGCCAAAAACGGTAATCAGCCGGCCTCCTGATTGAGCCTTCAAAATTTGCCGAGCCGTTTTCAAAATATTTTCCAAACCATCCGGGGTATGAGCATAATCCACAATAACCGCAAAATCCTGCCCTCGATCTATGGCTTGAAAGCGACCATCAATCCCGCTTACCCCTTCCAGGGCGGCAATAATTTCTTCCGCTTCTATTTGCAGACAACGGCCTGCACAATAAGCCGCCAGAGCATTATAAACATTAAACAGTCCGGTAAGCTGCAAATTAACCGGATATTGCTTTGAATCTTCCTGCAAAATAAAGCTGACCCCTTTGGCCTGCACCTGAATTGCCAAAGCTCGAACTCTGGCTTTTTCTGAAAGGCCATAAACCCAGACCGGAACTGGACAAGCCTGTAAAAATTTTTCCGCCCAGGGGTCATCGCCATTGACCACCCCTTGAGCCGGAGCCTGTAAATTGGCAAAAAGCCTGGTTTTTGCCTGAGCATAAGCTTCCATACTGTGGTGAAAATCCAAATGATCCTGAGTTAAGTTTGTAAAAACTGCCACCTCAAAATTCAACCCCCGAACCCGTTCCAATTCCAAAGCATGAGAGCTGACTTCCATAATACCAAATTCAAGTTCAGCCTGCACCATTTCGGCCAGCAGTCTTTGAATTTCAACGGATTCCGGAGTGGTATGCGTAACCGGCAGTTTGCGTTCGCCTATGTAATTGGCCGTAGTTCCAATCAAGCCCACTCCCGATCTGGATCGCAAAATATTGGCAATTAAAGTGGTAGTGGTGGTCTTGCCATTGGTTCCGGTTACTCCGATCAAACGCAGTTTTTGAGCCGGATAAGCATAAAAGGCTGCTCCCAGTTCAGCCAAAGCCCGCCGGGAAGAAGCCACCTGAATTTTGACTACACCTTCCGGCAGTTCCCGATCCTGTTCCAGAACAATGGCTCTGGCTCCTTGAGCCAAAGCCTTGTCAATAAATTTATGCCCATCTGTCTGAAAGCCGGGAACAGCCACAAACAAACCGCCTTTCCGAACCTGGCGGGAATCGGCGGTTACTATGGTAATCTCCGGGTTTTCAGTTGCAGAAACTTTAAATTCACTTAAATTAACCAGCAATTCTTGAAGCCGCATAATAAACACTCCTTCCTTTTGACACTCCCTGCAGCTAAGGTCGAGGGATTCCTGCTTTAACGCTTACCGCCTGCAAAGCTGCAGGTCTTATACAATCTAATCTCCGCAAGCGTATAGGTTCGGGCGTGTCCCGCCCTGCCATACCATGTATTTACTTATCAAAAGCTGCCTTATATCCCCGCAGCTGAAGCAGGGGTTTTTACGGCAACTTTTGATAAATCTATTATGGCTGATTTTATTCCAGGATTCAATGTGAAATTGTGAAATACTCACCGCCTGAAGAGGCGGGAGCTTCTCGCTCAAGTACCCTATTGGGTACAGCAACAACGAGCTAGCCCCGGGTTTCCCTCGGTTTAGATGGATTTTATAAGGCTAGACCGCCAGAAGGCGGATTCCTTCGTTTTTGATATTGACAGCAGCATTTACATCCCGATCATGGCAAGTGCTGCATTGGGGGCAAACCCATTCTCTAATTGCCAGGTTTTTAGTTTCCGGATTTTTGAAGCCGCAAACATGGCAAATTTGGGAACTGGCAAAGAATTTATCTACCTTGATCAAATGTTTGCCCATTTCCTCCAATTTGTATTTGAGAAAGGCGGTGAACATTCCCCACCCATTATCTGCTGCCGATTTGCCAAAGTTTAAACCTTGCGACATAGCCTGCATATTCAGATCCTCTATGCACACACAATCATAAGACTGGACAATCAGGCGGGAAAGCTTATGCAGAAAATCCTTTCTCTGGCTGGCAATTCTTTCATGAATCCTGGCGATTACCAGGCGTTGCTTCGCCCGGTTATTGGAACCTCGAACCATCCGGGACATTTTTCGCTGTTCTCTGGCCAGCTTCTTTTCCATTTGGTGATAAAAGCGAGGATATTCCGGCTGATTGCCATTACTGTCTTTGTATAGCTCCCGCATGGAAAAATCAAGCCCTAAAAAGCTTTGCGGTTTTATGGGAAGTACTTGGCTTTCATACTCAAATAAAACACTCACAAAGTATTTTTGACTGGAATTTTTACTTACGGTAACTGATTTGAGCTTATAATCAGCAGGTATGCTTCTGTGTTGTTTCAGCTTGATACAGCCCACTTTGGGAAGCTTGATACAACTGTTTATAATAGCAATATTACCATTTACGCAATTAGTAGTATAGCGTTTTTTAGTTCGATGTTTGGCCTTGAATTTGGGAAAACCGGTCTTAGGGTTCTGAAAAAAGTTTTTATATGCAGTCTGCAAATTTAGCTGAGCATTGGCTAAAGCTAAACTGTCTGCTTCTTTCAGCCATGCAAACTCCTGCTTATATTGGGCAGGAGTATTATGGAGGGTCTGTTTATTTTCCTGGTAATATTCTATCTTATCAGCCAGCATTTTATTGTAGATGAACCGAACACAGCCAAAGGTTTTCTCAAGCAGTAT
>JAZRXK010000090.1:0-33125 GCA_045600185.1 Desulfocucumaceae bacterium | reverse complement strand
GAATTTGACGATGTAGTAAATAAATATGTGGCTGACACGTCCAATGCAATAGGCCTGGACTATGCCTCTGACGGACTATATGTTGACAACAATGGGGAAATCGGAAGCAACCACAAATATTACCGCGAGAGCCAGAAGAAGCTTGCAAGAGAGCAGCGCAGGCTGTCACGCAGGAAAGGCTCTAAAAAGAACGAGGAGAAATCAAAGAACTATCTTAAACAGGAGAAGAAGGTAAACAAAATATATAGACATATTGCAAACCAGAGACTTGACAATCTGCACAAGAAATCCACTGAGATAGCCAATCAGTATGATGTAGTATGTGTGGAGAGTCTCAACATGAAATCAATGTCAAACAGAGGATTCGGAAATGGAAAGTCAACTCTTGACAACGGATACGGCATGTTTCTATCCATGCTTGAGTACAAGCTGGCGGAGAGGAAGAAATATCTGGTAAGGGTGGACAGGTGGTATCCTTCATCACAGATATGTCACTGCTGTGGAAGCATTCATCCGGAGATGAAGGATCTGAAAAGGAGGACAATGAGGTGTGAGTGCGGACTTGAAATGAGCCGCGATCAGAACGCCGCAATCAATATCCTGTATGAGGGACTGCGCATTCTGACAGAGTCCCCTGATGCAGCATAGGCAGGAATATACAGTAGGGATGGAATAGCCCGAACTCATACGCCTGTGGACATTGAGTAAGACACTGAGTCACATATTCATGTGGCCAGCGCATCGGTGGCTGAAACAGGAATCTCCGACTTCTACAAGTCGGAGTAGTTCACGCCGTTAACTTATGTACTAACTATCTTGCCTGGTTATTGACCCTCCCACGCTGCTGAAGCAGCGTGGATTCGTAAGAAGTTCGATTGTTTAAGCAATTCTTATTCTTCCGGGACTCGCCAAAAGCCCAATACACAGTTTTTCGCAGTCGAAATTCCGCTTACTTTTACGAAGTATGCTGGCACTTCCATTGACATCAGCGTTGATGATTGTGCCATTTTTACTTTTATACAAACCGTGCTTCGGCACGGTCAGAAAGCAAGGCGGCTTCATCCCCAGTGCTGAAGCACATGGGGTTTTCGCCCGTGAGCAATTTATAAAATACAATAACTGCTTATAGCCCACTGCACCAGGTCAATGGGCTTTATGCCCCAGTTTGTAAAAAGTATTAAAATTGAACATGCTGATTATATTTTTTCAATTCTTTCAATAAGTAGTCATTTAAAACTCGAATATAGGTTCCCTTCATTCCCAGAGATTTTGATTCAATAACTCCGGCACTTTCAAATTTTCTTAAAGCATTGACAATTACCGAACGGGTGATCCCGGCTTTATCCGCAATTTTACTGGCTACCAGTAAGCCTTCATCGTGTTCCAGATGATTAAAGATATGGTAAATCGCATCCATTTCCGAGAAAGACAAAGTACCCAAAGCCACCTGAACCGCCGCTTTTTTTCGAGCTTCTTCTTCCAGCCGTCCGGCTCTGGTTCGCAAAATTTCCATTCCCACAAGAGTAGCCGCATATTCAGCCAAAATCAAATCTTCATCTGTAAACAAAGTATTGAATTTAGCCAGAATTAAAGTACCCAAACGATAGCCGGAACCTTTAATAGGTACAATAGTAGTAACTTTATTACCATATTGACAGGCAATATCCTCTGTAAAAACACAGGCGTGTTCGGTTTGACTAAAATTAGCCTGAGTATCCACAAATTGCAGCAAGCTTTCGTTATAGCTGGCTGGAAATCCATCCTGGGATTCCAGAATATTAATCATGGTTTCGCACGAAAAGCTTTTAAGGAAACAATACCCCAAAACCCGACCATTGGGATCAATAATATAAACACTGCCTTCAATGCTTTCGCATAATACAACAGCTATTTCTCCAAAGTCCACAGGCATTCCGGCATTACTTTGCAAAAGTTTATTAATTATCCGAGTTTTTTCTAATAAAGTACTTGGCATTGCTGCTCTCCCTTGCAAAATTTTTTAAATTATTTATAAGATATACCGGCTCAAATCTTCGTCTTTACTTACTTCACTAAGTTTGTTCAAAACAAATTCCCGATCAATGATGATAGTTTGCCCTTGCAAGTCAGGACCTTCAAAAGACAAATCTTCCAGCAGCTTTTCCAAAATAGTATGCAGGCGTCTGGCTCCTATATTTTCGGTTTTTTCATTTACAGTATAAGCTATCTGAGCAATTTCTTCCAGAGAATCTTCAGAAAACTGTACAGTCATGCCCTCAGTTGATAAAAGAGAGACATATTGCTTAATCAGAGAATTGCAGGGAACCGTCAGAATCTGCAAAAAGTCTTCTTTGGTCAAATTATCCAGCTCGACCCGAATGGGGAAACGACCCTGCAATTCCGGAATTAAATCAGAAGGCTTGCTGATATGAAAAGCCCCGGCGGCAATAAACAAAATATGATCGGTCTTAATGGCTCCATATTTGGTTACTACAGTTGATCCTTCGACAATAGGCAAAATGTCCCTTTGCACTCCGCCTCTGGAAATATCCTGACCGCTGATTCCCTCATTGATGGCAATTTTGTCAATTTCATCCAGGAAAATAATTCCCTGACTTTCCGCTTTTTCCAGACCCTGACTGATAATTTCATCCATGTCAATCAATTTCTGAGCTTCCTGCTGGGTCAGAATTCGGCGGGCTTCGCTGACCTTAACTTTACGATGCTTCTTTTTGCGGGGGAAAATATTGCCCAAAACATCGCCCATTTGAATACCCATTTCTTCTACTCCGGAGTTGCTAAAAATTTCCATCATAGGTGAAGTGGTATCCTCAACTTCAATTTCCAGTAATTCTTTTTCCAGTTTTTTCTGACTCAGTTGCTCCCGCAAAGCTTCCCGCTGACTTAAAACAAATCTTTTCTGTTCACTATCATTATTTTCTTTTTCCTCTTTGCCGCCAAAAAGCATTTCCAGGGGGTTTTGCATCTTGCTTTTTTCCTCCGGTAAAGGAGCCAGCAATTCCACAATTTTTTCTTCCGCAATACGCTGAGCCTGTTCTTCCACTTCGGCTATTTTAGCATTTTTCAAAGTTCTAATGGCGGTTTCGGCCAAATCTCGAACCATACTTTCCACATCTCGACCAACATAACCGACTTCAGTAAATTTGGTAGCTTCCACCTTCACAAAAGGAGCATTAACCAAACGAGCCATACGCCGGGCAATTTCGGTTTTACCCACTCCGGTGGGACCAATCATTAAAATATTTTTCGGCAAAACCTCATCAATTAAATCCTGGGGCAGCCGACTTCTGCGAAAACGATTTCTTAAAGCTATGGCTACAGACTTTTTAGCCTGTTCCTGACCTACTATATATTTATCCAATACTGCAACAATTTCTTTGGGAGTAAGTTCTTGCAAAGCAATCACCTCATTATTTTTTACAATTCTTCAATTCTGATATTTCCATTGGTATAAACACAAATTTCCGAAGCAATGGTTAAAGCCTCTCGTGCAATATCAGCAGCGTCCAAATCAGTTCGACGCACCAAAGCTCTGGCAGCAGCCAAAGCATAATTGCCTCCCGAACCAATAGAAGCTACTCCGTCATCCGGTTCAATGACTTCTCCTCCCCCGGAAATAATCAAAATACGCTTGGAGTCTGCTACCAGCAGCAAAGCTTCCAACCTTCTCAAAACCTTATCCAGCCGCCATTCCTTGGCTAACTCCACAGCCGAGCGTTCCAGATTTCCCCGATAGCTTTCCAACTTGGCTTCAAATTTTTCAAACAGGGTAAAAGCATCAGCCACCGAACCGGCAAAACCAGCCAGAATTTTGCCGTTATATAAACGCCGCAGTTTGTTCGCTCCCTGCTTCATAATAGTATGTTCTCCAAAAGTTACCTGACCGTCACCGGCCAAGGCTACCTTTCCATCCTTTTGTACCGCAATAATTGTAGTTGCTCTAAACACAGCCTGCCGTTACTGAAAACTTATAAAAAGATATAAACTTTTATGCTTCGAACAGAGATCATTTGCTGGTCGGTGATTATCCACAATAAAAGTTTTTTCTTTTTGATTACATATTAGTTTTACAGTATTTTCCTTTCGTTTTATTTTGTCCGTATTTTTGAAAAACACTGAGTTGTAATCCACACTTGTGTGCTTTTCAGGCTCTGGGATGTGCTTTGTTGTAAATAAGCTTTAATTTTTCTTCCGTTAAATGAGTATAAATTTGAGTAGCCGATAAAGTAGTATGTCCCAATAATTCCTGCACCATGCGAAGATCCGCTCCTCCGTCCAGAAGATGCGTAGCAAAAGAATGCCGCAGAGTATGCGGACTGATCCCTTTAGTCAAATTAAGCTGTTTGGCATAATTATAAATTATTTCTCTGGCCACCCGAACTGCCAGGCGTTTGCCTCGCATCCCCAAAAACAGGGCTTCTCCGGATTCCGGGGTCAGTAATTGAGGGCGAGCTTTTTGACAATAAGCTCTTAAGGCTGCCAAAGCATAATCTCCCAAAGGAACAATTCTTTCCTTGGAACCTTTACCCCAAACTCGTACTTCCTGCTGCATAAAATTCAGATCTTTCAGATCCAGGGCAACCAATTCACCAATTCTCAGGCCGGAACCATACAAAAGCTCCAAAACAGCTTTATCCCGAATTCCAGAAATTTTTTGACTATCCGGCAATTCCAATAATTTTGAACATTGCTTGCGATATAAATAGCGGGGAATTTTTCGACTCCTTTTTAAAGGAGCCAAATCACGAAATACATTAACCGAACAGGCTTTTTTCTTAACCAGGTAATTGCCGAAAGAACGCCAGGCCGCAATTTTGCGGGCTATACTGCTTTTGGCCAGACCCCGCAAATGTAAATCCGCCAGGAAACTGCGAACCAGACTTAAAGAAATCTGCTCCGATTTTAATTGTAAATCGCTTACCTTTAATTTAGCTGAAAAAAAGTCTATTCCCTGCATTAAATCTGAATGATAACTGTTCAAAGTACACTCCGAATATTTTTTTTCGGTTTGCAAATAAGTCAAATAAGCATCGACCCACGCATAAATCATTTGATCACCTGCTCTGAGCAAAAGCTGGCCAAACTCGCCAAGGCTCTGGCTGCCATTAAGGATTTGCGTTTTTTCTTATCTCGTTCCGCCTGTTCCAGAGGAGGGAAAAGACCAAAAGCTACATTCATAGGCTGAAAGCCTTGCGGGTCAGCCTGAGTAATATAAGCCGCCAAAGCCCCCAAAGCAGTTTCCGAGGGGAATATAAGCAGGCTTTTCCCCTGCATCCTTCTAACCGCATTGATTCCAGCCACCAGACCGGAAGCCGCTGATTCCACATAACCTTCCACCCCGGTTATTTGCCCGGCAAAAAACAGCCCCTGCCGACTTTTACTTTCATAAGTTGGGTTCAACAAAACCGGTGAATTAAGATAGGTATTGCGGTGCATCACGCCATAACGCACAAATTCAGCCTGTTCCAGACCGGGAATTAAAGAAAAAACTTCTTTTTGAGCTTTCCAGGTCAAGCCGGTTTGAAAGCCGACCAAATTATACAAACTGCCGACTGCATTATCCTGCCGCAGTTGAACCACTGCATAAGGCCATCTGCCAGTCCTGGGATCGGTCAGACCAACCGGTTTTAAGGGTCCGTAACGCATGGTGTCTACTCCCCTTGCGGCCAGAGCTTCAATGGGCATACAGCCTTCAAAATGTTTCATGGCATCAAAATGGTGTCGAGGAGCTTGTTCCGCTGAACATAAAGCTTCGTAAAATTGCAAATATTCTTTCTTATCAAAAGGACAGTTTAAATAGCAGCCTTCTCCTTTATCATAACGGGAAGAAAAAAAGATTTTTTCCAAATCCAGAGATTCTCTGGTAACAATGGGAGCCACCGCATCATAAAAATAAAAATATTCCCGGCCGCCAAAATTCAAAATTTTGGCGGCCAGCTTATCCGAGGTCAAAGGACCGGAAGCAATAATTACCCCTGGTTCAGCCGGAATTTCCTCGACTTCCTCCCGAATAATTTCGATCAAAGGCTCGTCTTCCAATTTTTGAGTCAACATTTGGGCAAAGCTTTCCCGATCCACAGCTAAAGCTCCTCCGGCTGGAACTTCTGTTGCTGCGGCACAGGTCATCACCAAAGAATTCATTTGCCGCATTTCTTCTTTTAACAAACCAACCGCATTTTCCAAAGCTTTAGCTCGCAGGGAATTGCTGCAAATCAGCTCGCCAAAATATCCGGTTTTATGAGCCGGAGTATTTTTTTGAGGCCGCATTTCATACAAACGAACCTTAAGACCCCGGCGGGCAATTTGCCAGGCTGCTTCAGAACCGGCTAAACCGGCACCTATTACAATAATCTTTTCCAAAATAACTGTCCTTTCCGATTACTTGTCCGATTTTTTGGTTCCAGCCACGGTTCCAGTTTTGTTTTCCGTTTGCCAATTTTTATATTTTTGTCCCTGGGAGCAGTTTTCATTGATGCAATATAACCGATCCTGCTTTCGACGGCTTTTTTTGACCATCAAGCCTCCACATTCCGGACACTTTTCCTGAACAGGTTCATCCCAAATCATGAAATCACAATCCGGATAACTGCTGCACCCATAAAAAACCCGTCCTTTTTTGCTGCGTCGCAAAACAATTTCTCCGTCACAACGAGGACATTTAACCCCGGTGGGTTCCAGTAAAGGCTTGGTATTTCTACATTCCGGGAAGCCCGGACAAGCCAGAAATTTGCCAAATTTACTCAATTTTACCACTAAATTGCACCCGCAAAATTCACAAATTTCTTCACTTACTTCCTCGGCCAAATCAACCTTGCTCAATTCTTCCTCCGCCTGATCCAAGGTTTCAGCAAAGGGATAGTAAAAATCGCCGATAACATTCCGCCAATATTGATTGCCTTCCGCTATTTGATCCAGCTTTTGTTCCATATCGGCCGTAAACTCTATATCAATAATCTTATCAAAATGATTTTTCAGCAATTTAATCACGATATTACCCAATTCTGTTGGATAAAGCTGTTTGTTCTCCCGGACTATATAACCTCGCTTGAGAATGGTTTCCACAATGGGAGCATAGGTACTGGGACGGCCGATGCCTTTTTCTTCCAGGCTTTTAATTAAAGTTGCATCAGTATAACGAGGCGGTGGCTGGGTAAAATGCTGCTTTGGCTCCAGTTTTTCCAGATTAAGCAGATCACCTTCAGCCAAATCCGGCAATTTGGTTTGTTCAGATTTTTCCTGTTCATCGCTGCCATCGGTATAAATCTTCATAAATCCCGGAAAATGCAGAATTGATCCGGTAGCTCGAAAAATATAGTCCCCTGCTTCAATATCTATTCCAGTGGTATAAAAAAGGGCATCCTTCATCTGGCTGGCTACAAAACGAGACCAAATTAACCGGTACAGCTTAAATTGATCATTGGAAAGAAAATCCTTGATTTTATCAGGGGTTCGCCTGACCGAAGTTGGCCGAATGGCTTCATGAGCATCCTGGATTCGGCCTTTGACCGTGGTTTTTCTGGCCTGCTTCGGCAAATATTCCGAACCTATTTCCTCTTTAATATAATCTCTTACTTCCGCTATGGTTGTTTCCGAAACCCGTATCGAATCAGTCCGAATGTAGCTTACCAGCCCCACCGGACCTTCCTTGCCCAAATCAATGCCTTCATATAGCTGCTGAGCAATCAGCATGGTTTTGCGGGAGGTATAATTTAATTTACGATAAGCTTCCTGCTGCAAAGTGCTGGTAGTAAAGGGCTGGGCGGGATGCCGCTTTTTTTCTTTCTGGCTGATGCTTTTAACCTGATAAGCACAACCTTCCAGATCCGCCAAAATCCGCTGAACAGTCTCCCGATCAGGCAAAACTGCCTTCTTACCCTTAATTTTGCTTAACTTGGCTTCAAATCCAGGCTTCTCTCCTGTTTTGTTCAAAAAAGCGGTCAAGGACCAATATTCTTCCGGAGTAAAATCGTTAATTTCTTCCTCCCGGTCACAAATCATGCGGACAGCTACCGATTGGACTCTCCCGGCACTTAAACCTTTTTTGATCTTTCGCCATAAAAGTGGACTTAATTTATAACCTACCAGCCGATCCAGAATTCGGCGAGCCTGTTGAGCATCTACTTTTTTTGCGTCAATGGGACGAGGAGTCTGGACGGCTTCCTGAATAGACTGTTGAGTAATTTCATTAAATTCAATTCGGCAGGCACTCTCCGGCTCCAGTCCCAGCAAATACTGTAAATGCCAGGCAATAGCTTCTCCTTCTCGATCCGGGTCAGAAGCCAAAAGCACTCTATCGGCTTTTTTAACTGCCGCCTTCAATTTTTTAATAATTTCTCCTTTACCCCGAATGGAAATATACTTGGGTTCAAAATTATGCTCAATATCCACACCCAACTGACTTTTGGGCAAATCACGAATATGCCCCATGGAAGCAATTACCTTGTATTTTTTACCCAAAAGCTTTCCAATGCTTTTGGCTTTGGCAGGAGACTCCACAATCAACAGGGTTTCGTTCAACCCGATCACCAACCTGTATTTTAGTTAATTCCTAACATATTTATCACCCGGCAGTTGCCGAATTAAACCTTTAACTTCCATCAACATTAAATTAGCTATTACAGCCTGTGGACTATGCCCTTCTATTAAGTAATCCAGGTGAACCGGATCCGAGCTTAATCTGGCTAAAATTTCCTCTTCTTCCGGTGTCAAAGAAGATAAAGAAACTTTTTCCTTCTTTTGCCGATCGAATAAAACCGTAATACCCAGTTCTTCCAGGACCTCATCTACACTGGTTACAATAGTGGCTCCCTGTCGAATCAGATTATTGGTTCCCAGACTCAAAGCCGAATTTATATTGCCGGGAACAGCCATGACATCCCGTCCCTGCTCCAAAGCCAAATCTGCGGTAATTAAGGAGCCACTTCTGGCGGAAGCCTCCACCACCAGCACTGCCCGACTAAGGCCGCTAATCAGGCGATTGCGTACCGGAAAATGCCAGCTTTGCGGCTCTGAAGCAGGCGGAAATTCACTGATTACCGCCCCTTCCCGGATAATTTTTTCCATAAGATTTTTATTTTCTCTGGGATAAAACACATCTACCCCACAACCCAAAACTGCCAGAGTCGAGCCTCCTCCGGCCAAAGCCCCTTCGTGAGCTGCTGCATCAATGCCTCTGGCCAGACCGGAGACTACAACCACCCCGGCCTCGCTTATTTCCCGCCCGAATTTTCTGGCCACACTCAAACCATAACTGGTTGGTCTTCTGGCTCCGACCATGGCCAGCATGGGGCGGCTCAATAGTTCTGGATTCCCCCGAATAAACAATCCCGGAGGAGAATTATAAATATTTTTTAAGGAATCCGGGTATTTTTTATTTTGATAATCCAGGTAAATGATTCCTTTTTCTTCCATCATCCTTTTCCAGTATTCAAGAGAAAAAGCCAGGCGGCGTTTATTGATTTCTGCCAGTTGATCCGGTTTAAATAATTTTTCTGCCAAAAGCACCTTTTCAGAAGTCTGCCAGGCCTCTTTGGCCGAACCAAACTTTTTAATGATCTGCCAAAATTTTGCAGAAGATCCACCCAAAACAATTTGCCAGCTTAAAACATATAAATCCGGATCCATTCATTCACCTCTGTTTTCAAAGTCATACAAATACCCTAATGTTTTTCGGGAACAAAACAGTTTTTCCTGCTGTTAAAAAAAATTAAATCCGGCCACCAAAAAAGAATTTTACTTCCTGCTGTAAACTGCCGGAATAGTTTTTCATTTGTTGGCAGGCTCCTTCGATTGTTTGCAAGCTTTTCTGCATTTGGTTCAGTTTTTCTTCGTAATCCTGATCAAAAATCAAAATCAACAGCAGTAAAATTAAAAACAAAGAAAAAGGATTGGTTCCGTTCATTAAAATCCCACCCCCAAAGCTCTCCTTCCAGTTTATGCAGTTTGCAGTTTTTGGGTTCCATCTCAAACAAAAACCCGACCCAATTAAAATTTAATCAGGTCGGAAAGGCTTCACTCTTCCTGTATTTTTTTCAAAACAAATTCAGTACCTCTATCAATATCTGTCCAAAAATCAGTCAGGCGATAACCTTCTTCCAAATAAAGCCTGCAATTATCAATGGCATCTGCCAGATTATCCAATAGAGTCAAGCCGTTTTTATCTCCCAGGTCAGGAACATTGGAAACAGTAATGCGTTTTACAATACATTTTTTGCCTTCCATACAAGGCTCTATTTCTAAATCAGACAAATCAATCACCCCATTTTATTATCTTTAATTTTACCATATTCAAAACAGCATCAACATAAATTATTGTGAAATACTCACCGTCTAAAGAAGCGGGAGCTTCTCGCTCAAGCACTTTAAAACAGAAGAAGGAGTTCAATCCATGTCCGGATCATCCTTTTTATTACTGGCTCTTTTAATCATTGGAATTTTAGGCCATTCGCATCTGGTTTCCGTAGCCTGCTGCATTTTGCTGCTCATTCAATATTCCGGTCTGGAATATCTGCTTCTGCCTTTTTTGGAAGGTAAGGGGCTGGCCATTGGCTTGCTGATTTTAATGCTTTATCTGCTGCTGCCCTTATCTTTAAACCAGTTAAATTTCGCTCAGGTTCGTTATAACTTTTCCACTTTAACCGGTCTTACAGCCCTGGGCGGAGGAGCCTTGGCCACTTTACTCAATAATCAGGGTCTGTTTTTGCTTTCCGAGCAGCCGGAACTGATTTTCAGCTTGACCATCGGAACTATTCTTGGCACTGTTTTTGCCAGGGGAGTACCCTGTGGACCAGTTATGTCCGCTGCCCTGACTGCTGTTCTGTTTCAGCTTTTTCAGTGGCTTTAGCCTCCATCTCAGCTTTCAAAGACGGCAAGCGGTATAGAAAAGCATTAGCTCGGCTGGCTCCCAAGAATTCTATTGGATAGCGATTCCAAAAGCCAAAGGCAAAGGGATTATTGATTTCCATCAGCAAAGGCCTGTCTGGATTCAAATTTCTGATATGAGCTACCAGGTGGCTGGCATAGCCATTCCCTCGATAGGCCAAAAGCGTTTCAATGGAAGCAATGCCAAGCACCTCTTTTTGTCCTTTACCCCAGGGTGGATCATATTGCCAGGCCATACGGGAAACCAAAATTCCATCTGCCAAAATACCCAGAAAAAAACAATCACTCAAATCGGTAATCCAGGGATACTGGACAAATTCTTCTTCTTCAAAAGCCAGACAATAGGGAGAATTGGGAGTCAGGCTAATAATTTGCATTTTTTCACTTCCCATTAAATTGATTCAAGATTATTCGGATTTTGCCGCAAATTTACCTAACGCTGAATTATGCCATATTTTGTTTTAATCCTGTCCAGTTTTTCCACCAAAGGTTCAGTCAAAAGCATTAAGAAAATAATGGCCGAAATTCCACGCACCAAATTAACCGGAATTCCGGTAATATACAAGGTCAGAACTTTGGTCAAAGTTATTTCATTGGTAAAGGAAACTGTAGCATAAATATCCATAACACCGCCAAAAATAAAGAGTGCTGCTAGAAAACCAAATACGGAAAGAGCATATTTACTGCGGGACAAAAGACCAATCTTATGATACAATCCGGCCATAAAGCCGATTAAACCAAAGGTAAACATCTGCCAGGGAACCCATGGTCCCATGCCAAAGAAAAAGCCGGAAACCAAAAGGGACATGGCTCCCACCAGGAAGCCAATTTCCGCTCCAAAACAGACTGCACAAATGATAACCATGGCAATCATGGGATCAACATAAGGCAGCATGAAGAAAACCGCCCGTCCTCCAATGGTAATAGCCGATAAAACCGCAATCAGCACCACTTCTCTGGCTTGAGGCTTGCGTCCTTCAAAACCCATAAAAAAGGGAACCAAAGCATAGATCAACAAGAAGAAGCTGATAAAATAATATTTACGCTCGGCAACAAAATCCAAAGCATTGCCCAGATAAATGGTCAAAGGGGTCAGCAGTAAAACCAGTAAAGCTGACAAAAGCAAAGAACGATTGATTCCCTCGTTTTTTTCTTTGCCTCTCCCTCTGGTACGAAGGGAAGAAACTAAAGCAGCCAGAAAAGTGAAGGCAACCAGAGCCAAAAACACAATTAAAACTGCCATGGCAGCCGTATTGGCATTATTTGAATACCAACTGCTGACAGCAGAAGCGAATCCACCCAGAATGCCCGTCGTATCCAACAATAAAATTACAGGCAAAGCAATCAGGAAAAGAATGATTAAAACTTTTTTGTTAAAACTCGGCTTTACTTTAATCAATAAAAAAGCTGCCAGAGCAATTAAAACTATACAAACAATATAAAAGCCTGTCGTACCATAAAAGCTGCTGACTTTGGCATAAATAGTGTTTAACCATTCTGTATTTGTCCCGCTATTGGACAAAAAATTATCATTTTCCAAGCCCAATCCTCCTTCTAAGATAAATTACTCAAACAAAGTTGAATTACATCTTCAGAAATTACCGCCCCTGAGAATAAATGCCGGGACATTCTGTTAGCTGAGGTAGTATAAAAGTTATTGCCGGAGAAAAACTGCCGGGGTTTGCCGCTGGTAACAATATTACCATCAAAGAACATGGCACAAACATCCCCGTATCTGGCACAAAATTCCACATCATGAGAAACCATAACAATGGTAACTTTTTGTTCCAAAAGCTTTTGCAAAATATTGGCCAGCTTAATTTTAAAATAACCGTCCAAACCTTTAGTTGGTTCATCCAGCAATAAGATTTTCGGTTCCAAAAGCAGAACTTTGCCCAGAGCCACTCTCTGCTGTTCCCCCCCGCTTAAATCATAGGGGTGAACTTCCAGTAAATCTTCCAGACCAATCAATTCAGCCATATCCTGAACCCGTCGAGCAATTTCTTCCTGACTCAGCTTTTTATCGGTTAAAACTTCCATTAAATCCAGACGGACAGTTTTTTTCACAAATAAAGACTGAGGATTTTGCGGCAGCATAGCCAAATTATGATTAAACTTTTCTTTATTGGAAAGCTTGGCAACATTAACACCATTTATAAAGACTTTACCCCGGTAGGGGTGCAGAATCCCGGCAATAATGGACATTGAAGTAGTTTTACCGGTTCCGTTACCGCCAACCAAACAGTACATCTGTCCTTCCCGAATTTCCAGGGAAAGATCTCGAACTACATCCGGACTGTCTTTGCTGTAACGGTACCAAATATCCTTCAGACTGATAACCACATCTCCATATTCCCTTTGGGGAGCATCATTCTGTTTCAGCTTATTTTCCTTAATTTCCCGATTGGCAAACAGTTCTTCCAGCCACTGCCGACCTTCACGCACCGTAATTGGACAAACCAGATCATTGGGAACCCCGGCATAAATCTGCATGGGCGAAGGCATGGCCAGGAACATATCATGCTGCAATTTTTTCAGTTCTTCCGCCACAGCTTTCGGCTCACCATCAGCAATAATTTCCGCTTTATCCATGACAATAACCCGATCCGACATGGGCAAAACTTCTTCCAGACGATGTTCGGTAATAATAATAGTCGTACCCAATTCCAAATTGATTTTTTTAACCGTTTCCAAAAAGTCAGTAGCCGCAATAGGATCTAATTGACTGGTAGGTTCGTCCAAAATCAAAACAGCAGGCTGCATGGCCATAATCGAAGCCAGATTCAAAAGCTGTTTTTGTCCTCCGGAAAGTTCAGTAACATTTTTCCTGAACCATCTTTGAATCCCGAAAAAGCTGGCCATTTCTGCCACCCGCAGACGAATTGTGGGGGTATCATAACCCAGACTTTCCAGACCAAAGGCCAGCTCATGCCAAACCTTGTCGGTAACAATCTGGTTATCCGGGTTTTGCAGAACATAGCCAATTTCAGAAGCCTGAGTGCGTTGATCCACCTGATCCAGGGGATTGCCTTTAAAATAAATAGCTCCCGATTTTTCTCCGTGCGGAGCCAGAATAGGCTTGAGCTGACGCATTAAAGTGCTTTTGCCGCAGCCTGATTTACCGCATAAAGTGACAAACTCTCCTTCTTCCACCGACAAATTTATTTTATGCAAAGCCGGTTTTTCATGCAGCGGATAGGTAAAATTCAAATCTTGGACTCTAAATATCTCCATTTGCGAACCTCCATAATATCAATAAGCAACGGCAGAATACAAAAAGCCAGGTAAGCACAATCCACCACAATTCCAAAAGGAGAGAGGACGGACATAACAATCGAAGGATAAAAGGTAATATCAATTACTCCCCAGCCTGCTCCTGCCACAACCACAGCCAACAGGACAAGAATCAATCCAAAGACCAGCTTGTCCCGATTGTCAAAACGAAACATGGAAAAGCTGGTTCGTCCCTTTAAGCCATATCCCCTGGAACGCATGGAATCAGAGGTTTCCAGAGCATTTTCCAAAGCCCAGGTGATCATAATGGACACAATTTTTATGCCGTTTCGCAGTTTTTCAAACCAGCTCCCACTGGAAAAATCCCGGCCAATACACTTTTGAGCATTGGAAATAACTTTAATCTGATTTTTATACATGGGAACAAAACGAAGTACCATTGAGAGAATCAACGAAAGTCCCGGAATAATTCGGCCAAACAAATAAAGAAACTTATCCGAAGTCATAACTGCGTTATAGCAGGAAAACCAGCAAATAACTGTAATCAGCATCATACCGGCTGCAAATCCATACACCAGAGATTCCAGAGTTATGGGATTATAGCCAATCCAGACAAGCAACCACTTAACAGGCCAGAGGTAAGGTACATCTACATATTCAATGGGATAAAATAGAGTAGTTACACCTGCATGAGTAAACAGACCGTTAAAAATAGTAATTAGAACTAACACCGGCAGCAGAAGAAAAAAATTAAACTTGGCCGAGCGTTTGCCATTCAGATAAATTGAATAAACAAAAGCACTGACCAGAGAAATTAACAAAAAAACCGGATGCATCACAAACATACCGACTAAAATAACTACGGCAAAATAAGAAAAGATTACTACCGGATGATAGGTAGCAAAAGCTCCCTTGCGGGAATCCTTTTGGGGTTTTTCCTGAGCATCCCAATCGGCAAAATCTATTTCTTCATTTTCCAATTCCGGATTGGCCTTCTTTTTTTTGCCCATTTTATACCGCCCTTCCCCTTAAATTTAACTTGAAAGCAAGCAGGCAACAAGCAGGGTCGAAAAATCGGCTGCCGATTCTTCGACCCTCCTTTTACAATCCTTATTCCATCCAGGTAACACCCAGATCCTCTCCCAGATCACAGGTATATTCAAATCTAATGACATCTCCATCTTTTAAAACATAACGGCTGCAACCATAATTGGGGAACCATCCGTTAACCGAATACATCCAGCCTGAAAGCTCGCCACAGTCATAGTCATACAAATTATGAATGCCTTTAATATAAGAAGCATTATACAAAGGATTGCCATTGTAATCAAGTTGGATTCCGTCCTTCATACACTCTCGACATAAAACATCAAAGGCGGTTTCTCCTTCAGAAAACTGCAATTCTTTGGTCGCATAAACCACCCCGTCTTCCGGTAAAGCCGAGCTTTTTGCACTATCAAATTTATCCATATTATCAAAAATATTATGACAGGTAATGGACAAAGTACAAGTATAATGTACAGTTTTATCTACTTCGGCATTATCTACCGGAGCAGGCATACCTTCTGGAACTGTGGGCTGCAATGAATCTGAGGTTTCCTGTTCCATAAAGGTATTGGCCTGAGACAACTGTTCCGGAGTATAGGTATTGTCGCCTTTAGCTTCATCTGAAGTTGATACTGAAGTGGATTTAGATTCTTTACTTTCGGATTTAGTTTCCTTTTTGGCTTCATCTTTTGCTGCATTTTCATCCGATTGCAAATCCGGGAGCAAATCTTCATCTGAGGTATTTTCCGAGTCGTCGGAAGACTTGGAATCCTTTTCATCTTTTCCATCCTTCTCAGCCTTTTCGGTTTTTTCGGCCTTTTCAGCTTTCTCAGACTTGACAATTTTCTCTCCGGCTTTTTGGGATACATCAACCTTATCGGAATCAGAACAACCGCAGACCGCAAACATTAAAACCATAACGAACAACAATGCGGTCAGAGCTGACAAAGTCAATAATTTACTTCTTTTCACTTTTGAACAACTCCTTTTAATAATTGCTGGTTAAACCAAGCTTGTTCAATAGATTATTAAATACCGCAACAGTTTCAGCTCTGGTAATGTTATTCAAGGGAAGAATTTTTCCCTGACTGCCCACAATAATCTGGTTATTCAAATTATAAAGCACAGCATCTTTGGCCCAGGCAGAAACCGAATCTGCATCAGAATAATTATTCAAAACACTTTCATCCACAGCGGCTGCAGCAAGATTATATTTTTTGGCCAGATTCTGAGCAATAATCATAGCTTCCTGCCGGGTAATGGTAGCTTCCGGATCAAAGGCACCATTGCCTTTACCATTGATAATTCCCTGAGAAGCAGCTTTTAAAATATGATTATAATACCAGGCATCCGGGGAAACATCATCAAATTTAACCGAATGAGCCTGATCTATTTTCAAGCCAAAAGCATTGACCGCAGCTACACAAAATTCAGCTCTGGTAATAGCCTGATTCGGTTTAAATTCTTTGGCTCCATGACTGATACCCAGTCCTTTGTAAGTATTGATCAACTCTTTAGCCCAATGCGAGTCAATGTCCGTAAACAAATTTTTGACTTCTTCTTTAACAGGAGCAATTGGAGCAGCAATTACTTCTGCCTGCTGACCGGATAAATTAACGCTCTTCAAATCCACCTGAGCAGCTTTAATTCCGCTGACATCAGTCATATCATATAAGGAATTCTGCTGTTTGCCAAAGCGAATATAGCTGATCATGGCATATAAACCCTGATTACAGGCATGACTCCAGTTAACTTCCGAACTATCAGCAAGGTGCGTGTAACCGCCGCCGTCCACATAATATTCATTGATAACTTCCAACAAATTGTGCTGGCCGTTTTCGTCAGATTTAATAAAGCGTTGATCGGTGGTCGGGTCAATTCCCAATTTGCACAGCATGACAAAAACCTGAGCAGCCGATTCCAGATTTTCCACGCCATAATATTTAAAATTACCGGAAGGCAGTTGTTTCTCTGACAAAACCTGTACAGCTCTATCAATAACTGACTTAACTTCCGGCATATGCTGATAGGGAGCCAAAGCTTGAATTACCATGGCTGTCGCATCAATATCCGCACTGCCAGATAAATCATAAACTCCCTCCGAAATTTGACTGCATATGCAAAAACCACCGCCAGGCAATTCTCTGGCCAACAGGTCGGTAATCAATTTTTCCCTGGTGGTCTGACTGGCAACTCCGCTTACCTCGGGAATAGTATATTTATAGCTGTCCAAAGCCAGCAAAGCCCAGGTAGGACCCATGGTTCCAATTTTTTTCACATAATTAAAATCAGCCAGATTATTTAATAAATTATAACCGCCTACATTGGTGACATCAAAACCACAGGCAGTTAAAGCCAAAATCATTTTGGCACATTCGCCCGAATCATTATGACCTATTTTTCCGTTTTCTTTTTGAACTGCGGCCACAGCCTGATCATAATATTTTTGATAATACCCATCCGGAACTGGATAACCAGCTCTGGCCAAATCCATAATGTACCAGTTTTCTGTTGCAGTTGGATTGGGAATTTGTTTAATAATTAACTGACAAGTTGAATCAAGAGCCTGTTCCGGAGTAACCGAAATGCCAGCTCCAAAGGCCGGTACAAAGCTGAATAATAAACAGCATACGGTTAAAAAGGCAATAATCTTTCTTCTTTTTAACAAACTAAACATCCTCCTTTTTCTTAATATTTTTATTTAGTAGTTTTTTGAAATTAGCCCCTCCTTCCTTATATAATAAAAATAAGCTCTTAAATCAGGATCTCAAGAGCTTAAAGATTAAGTTCGTCCATATGCTCCACAATAACTAATAATCTTTCTTTTCGATCGTTCCTGCTTTAAATTTCCAGATCACTTTTTTATGTAAAGGTTAATAAAAGCATTGCTTCTTATTCTGTTTCCAATTACAGTAAAATTCTTGAAGATAGTTAAAACTATCTTCAATTATATATCCTTCATACTCTATTTGGCAAGCTTTTTCCTCCAGATTTTCCATATTTATTTATTCCAGGATTCCTTCTCTAAGGTATTTGGCCAATTTTAAATAATCCTGGGGATTGGTAGAAAAAACCCTTTCTATTTTGTTTTGGCCGTTTCTGTTCCGACTTAATTGCACTTCTATGTTATTTAAGCTCATTCTGCTTCCATTTTCCGGTTCCAGATTCTCCAGGCCGGCCAAAACCATTTCCAGAGGCATAGCGGTATATAAAATCATTGTTCACCCTCTTTTCTTTGTTGAACCAGGCTTTTAAGTTTCTGCAAAGCTGCTCCCAAACTGCCCACTTCATCAATTAAGCCTTTTTCCACTGCTTCCCGGCCAATTAAAACGGTACCAATATCCCTGGCCAATTCGCCATTGCGAAACATCAATTCCCGAAAAGCTTCCTCGGTAATCTTAGAATGACTGACTACAAAGCGAACTACTCGATCCTGCATTTTATCCAGATATTCATAGGTTTGCGGCACTCCGATAACCAGACCATTTAAACGAATCGGATGAATAGTCATGCTGGCTGTCTCTGCAATAAAGCTGTATTCTGCGGCCACCGATACTGGCACTCCAATACTGTGTCCTCCCCCCAAAACCAGAGAAACTGTGGGTTTATTCATTCCGGCAACCATTTCGGCCAAAGCCAGACCGGCTTCCACATCTCCACCCACCGTATTTAAAATCAGCAAAACTCCTTCCACTTCTTCAGATTGTTCCAAAGCTACCAGTTGAGGAATTATATGTTCATATTTGGTGGTTTTATTTTGCGGCGGCAAAACCAGATGGCCTTCAATTTGCCCCACAATGCTTAAACAATGCAGGCTGCTGTGGCTTTCCGGCAGATTCAGACTGCCCAGTTCTTTCAAATTCTGGCCTTCCTGTCCATGATCACTCTGCTGCAAAGGGCAGGGATGTTCACAATTTACCATATCACGCCAGACCTCCTTACCTGATTATAATTTTATCAATACCCCAAATTTTCAATTTTATTTATCCGGAATAAAAAAAGAACGCACCTGATAAAGTACGCTCTTTTCCATTTTTTTGGTTAATTTTTAAGCTCTTTTGACTTTATAACTCTTTCTTTTTTTGTTTGAACCAGAATGACGGGCAGGCTTCAGGTCAATCCAGAAGGAACCGGCCAGACAAACTGAAGTATAACAGCCGCTTATAACCCCAATCAGCATGGCTAAAACAAAAATTCTGGTGGTGGTTCCACCGATTACCAACAGACAAACCAGAACTATGGCCACCACCAAACTGGTATTGATGGAACGAACCAAAGTCTGCCAGATACTGCGGTTAACCAAATCAGCCATACTGTTTTCCCGTTTGGCCATATTCAAATTTTCCCGTACCCGGTCAAAAACAATAATACTGTTATTGATGGAATACCCGACAACAGTCAGAATCGCTGCTATAAAAGCCGAATCCACTTCAAACTGACATAAGGAAAAAACTGAAATAACCACCATGACATCGTGAATCAAAGCAAAGATGGTAGCCAGACCCTGCTTGAACTCAAAACGGAAGGTAATATAAACTACCATTAAAACCATAGCCAGCAATAAAGCCAGAACAGCATTGCGGGTTAATTCCTTTCCAATAATACCTCCCACTGTTTGCTGGCTGAGCTGTTCATTTTCGCCCACACTGCTTAAAGCTTCGGATAAAATCATGGCTTCGTCCAGCTCACCGGATTGTTTCAAGTCTCTGGTACTGATAACAAACTCAGTAAAAGTTTCTTCTCCATTGCTTCCAGAGGTATCATCCTTAACCCCATTAACTGAATTGGCAATCCCGGTGCTGTCCACAGCTTCCCTTACGGCTGAAATTTCCACCGGCTGAGCAAACTTGACAATAGTTTCGGAACCTCCGGTAAAATCAATACCCCAATTCAAGCCCTGTACACACAAAGAAACAATACCGACTGCAATAATAATCCCTGAAATAATATACCATATTTTCCGACTCTTAATAAAGTTAAACATTTTTACCCCTCCTTTAAGCCCCAAACATTTTTTTATTGTTGGTAATATTGGAACTGGCAAATAAATTTAACATCCATCTGGTCATGGTAATGGCTGTGAACATACTGGCCAAAATCCCAATAATTAAAGTCAAGGCAAAACCTTTAATGGAGCTGGTTCCCAAACCATATAAAATTATTGCGGCAATAATGGTAGTCAAATTGGCATCAAAAACAGCGGTAAAACCTCTTTTGAAACCGGAATGAATGGACAGGTTAATACTCTTCCCAACCCGCAGTTCTTCTTTAATTCTTTCAAAAATAATAATATTAGCATCAGCCGCAACCCCCAGCGAAAGCAGGAAAGCTGCAATGCCGTTTAAAGTCAAAGTTACCGGAATCAAAATATAGATCAGCAAAACAATAAAGGCATAAATGATTAAGGCTATATCGGCAATAAAACCAGGAATACGATAATAAATCAACATAAAGATTAACACCGCAATAATTCCCACCACACCGGCTTTTTCCGATTTGCTTAAAGAATCAGAACCCAAAGTAGGACCTACGGTATTTTTCTCAATTACATTAACCTGAACCGGCAAAGCCCCGGAACGCAGGTTAATAGCCAGAGCATTGGCTGATTCCAAGGTATAGCGACCTTCAATCACCGCTTCCCCGTTGCTGATAATGGTTTGAACAACGGGATCGGAAATCATTTCTCCGTCCAGATAGATGCACAGTTTTTTACCCACCAAAACTTCAGTAGCTTCCGCAAATTTTTTGGCTCCTTCAGCCGAAAATTTTAATTGAATTTCCGCTGCATCCGAAGTACTGCTGGTTAAAATCGCCTGAGCATTTTGCAGATCGTCCCCGGTCAGCCAGACCTTACCCTGTTCATCTTTAAATTCCAGATAAGCTACTTGAATAATTTTGTTAACTGCTTCTTCCGGATCATCTACTCCAGCCAGTTCGATCACCAGACGATCTTCCCCCTGCACATAAATGCTGGGTTCGGAAACTCCCAAAGAGTTAACCCGGCGTTCAATAGCTGACTTCAGATCTTCCATGCGGCTGGCAGTTACGGGTTCTTTGGAATTACTTGTACCCTGCAAAACCACTCGAACTCCACCCTGCAAATCCAGCCCCAAATGAATTTTCTGAACCAGGGGCAAATGCTTTGAAACAGCTGAATCGGCTGGAAAAATTGAGCCAACCGAAATTACTGCCATAGCTGCAACTACCAGGACAATAACCACCAGAGCAGCTATTTTATCCGTTTTCATTGTTATCAATTCCTTCCGCTTGGTTTTTCTTCCTTTCTCCTGCTTTCAAGTAAGAAAGAGAGCAGAAACTATTAGCCCTACTCTCCAATTACTCGGTTTTCTATTCCGTTTGGTTTCAGCAAGCTAAGCCCTATTCTTCTTCATCATAATCATCATCATAATCATCCACATCAGCCTGTTTTCTGACTTGAGAAATGGAAGATTTCAAGACCTGCAATTTGCATTTGTCATCAACCTTAATAATTACGGTATCTTCCTTGACTTTCAGAACAACTCCGTAAATTCCTCCGGCAGTAGTTACTTCATCATCAGGCCGCAAAGCTCCCAGCATGGCTGCGTGTTCTTTCTGCCGTTTTTGCTGCGGTCGAATCAACAAAAAATAAAAAATTGCAATCATTACAACTATGAAAATAAGACTGGTACTGCCCCCGCCACTCAAAAACTCCTGCAATCCCGGCTCCTCCTTTCTGGCTTTGTTTAAGGTATAATTCGGTTCAAAATGCAAATTCCCTGCAAGAGAAGCAAATTAACTGCCCTGATAACGCCGCAAAAAAGCGTTTTTAAAGGTTATAAAGCTTTCATTGGCAATAGCCTGCCGAGCCTGTTCCATAAGCTGCAAAATAAAATGCAGATTATGGATGGTGGTTAAACGAAGTCCCAAAATTTCATTGGCTTTGATTAAATGCCGGACATAAGCTCTGGAATAATTCCGGCAGGTATAACAGGAACAACCCGGTTCCAAAGGCAAAAAGTCTTCAGCATAAGCGGCGTTTCGAATGGTCAGCTTGCCATCGTGAGTAAAAATTACCCCATGCCGAGCCAAACGAGTAGGCAGAACACAATCAAACATATCAATTCCCAGAGCAATTCCCTCCAAAAGATAATCCGGAGAACCCACGCCCATTAAATAACAGGGTTTTGTTCTGGGAACCAGAGGAATTGTATAATCCAGCGTTTCATACATTAAATCAGCCGGTTCTCCCACACTCAAACCGCCAATGGCATAACCGGGAAAATCCAATTCGACCAAAGCTTCTGCACTTTGACGGCGTAAATCCGCATAAGTTCCACCCTGGATAATGCCAAATAAAGCCTGCTGCTCCTGATTTTTCTGAGCCTGCTGGCAGCGAATTGCCCAACGGGTGGTTCTTTCCAGAGAATCCCGCACATATTTTTTTTCTGCCGGCCAGGGAGTACATTCATCAAAGGACATTATCACATCTGCTCCCAAAGCTTCCTGAATTTCCACCGCTTTTTCCGGAGTCAGCAAATGCCGGGAACCATCAATATGCGAACTGAACTGCACACCTTCCTCAGTGATTTTGCGTAAAGCTCCCAAAGAAAATACCTGAAAGCCGCCGCTGTCAGTTAAAATCGGCCCTGACCAGTGCATGAATTTATGTAAACCTCCGGCCTTCTGCACCAGTTGATGTCCTGGCCTTAAATATAAATGATAAGTATTCGCCAGAATCATACGACCACCCAGATCCTTAACTTCATCAGTAGTCATGGATTTAATGGTAGCCTGAGTTCCCACCGGCATAAAAATGGGAGTCTGAACCGTTCCATGCGGGGTCATCAGCTCCCCCAATCTGGCTCGGCACTGGGCATCCCGTTTAATTTCCTGAAATTTTACAGCCATATCCCAACCCTTTCTTAAATTAAGCAAAGCCTTTTAAATCTGAAGACAAATTTTTGGTTAAAGCCAAAGCCTTAAACAGACTGCCCATGCCTTCCGGCAAAATTAACTTTTTAACCAGCAAAGTGGCCTTCAGGCGTTCTGTTTCCGGCAAGTCCTGAAGCATTTCCAAAATGCCCAGATTAAACAGAAATCTGGCCTGGGTTCGATAACCGGAGTTTTTCAAACCCATTTGCCGAGCCGCCCAAATTAAATAACCAAAATCCACATGAGCCGTCAAATCAAAACTGCCCGGATTTTCCAGCCAGTTATCCACCAGTTGATGCCGATAATATCCCCGCAAGCTTCCATTTAAGCGGCCTGGAGTATATAAATCCCGTCCCCCGTAATCAATAGACAAAATCAGTCCCTGTTCCAGATTTTGAGCCACCTTTTCCAGCCATTGCCGGGCAGCCTGGTTAACTTCCAGAATTTGGCCGTCCTCCAGTTCTTCTTCTGCTTCCTGCACATATTCCAGCAAATCCGGATCGGAAATTTCGCCCCAGATTTCCTGTAATTGCCCCTCTGTCATCTGTACATAGCTTTCCCGCCAGATTCCGGATTGCCAGATCAAACGATGCACCGGGAAAGCGTCCAAAAGCTCATTGGAAAAAATAACCCCTCGAAAGCCGGTCAGCTCATCCAGATCTTCCAGCCAGCCCACTTGAAAAGCAGTCAGTCTGTTTTTTTGCAGCTGCCGCATGGCCGGACTTTTTTCCCATAAATAATAATGCAGGGCTTGAAAAGCAGCCGGATGTTTTTCCCAAAGCCAGCTTAAAACATCCTGACTTAACTTGCCGTCGCCGCCTCCGGCTTCTATAACCTGCCAGCTTTCTGGCCGCCCCAGTTTCAGCCAAACCTCGGCCAGCTGTTCAGCCAAAGCTCGGCCAAAATAGACGGAAACCGCCGGACTGGTATAAAAATCACCTTCCCGGCCAATTTTAGGCTCATTCCGCATATAATAACCATAATTGGGATAATACAAAGCCAGATCCATATATTCAGCAAAGGTAATCACTCCCCGCCGAGCAATTTCAGCTTGAATTTTTCTGCTGTATTCTGTCATATTTATTCCCCGTTTTTAATAAGCTACCCGCACTTCACCCTGCCGCCGGGTAACTTTTTGTCGATCCAGATATTCCAACAAAGGCAACAGATACTTGCGGCTGGTTTGAAAAATCTCCCTGGCTTCGCTTACGGCCAAAGTTTCCTGCTGCTGCAAAAACTCCTGGGTTTTGGCCTTGGCTTCAGCAACCAGCTCCGGAGTTAAATAAAAATTCTGGTCAATTTTAATCAGATAATTCAGGCGAACCAGATAATGCAGCATTTCCGGTTCCTGCTCCAGCCCAACTTCCGCCAAAGTCGGCGGCTGAAATCTTCCAGCCTGAAAAGCCTCGGTAATTTGTCTGGCTTTCAAACCCAGCTCAGACTGCGGATCTAAGTGATAACCCGGCAGGGTTACTGCCTTTTCGGTGATCCGCACATGGCCTTCCTGCTGCCAGACCTGCAATAACTGAGCAAATTTCTTCTGATTAACTCCCGGACAGATTCTCCGCCGCAGTTCTTCCCGTGGGCAGCCTTCCCGCAAAGGAAACTGCTGCAAATATGTTTGCAGCATGGACAGAGTTTGTTCCTGCCAGCTTTGATATAATTCTTCAGCCAAATAATACTTGCCTTCAATAACTTTGACCTGTTCCTTTTGCACCAAACTGCTCAGAACTGTTGCCAAATCAGCCATGTCCAGCTTAATTTCTTCCCGGCTTAAAAGATCCGTCTGCTTGACCAGAAATTGACTTAATAATTCTTCCGGAGTTCCCTTCTCCAAAATTTGCAGTTTCTGGAACAAATCCGTTTCCGAAGCCCTGTGTTTTAAGGCATGAGGATCTAAAACCTGTCCCCCGCCAAGGGTCTGCACCGGAGAATAAGAGCGAATAACCAGGCGATCTCCTTTGGCTGCCACCAGAGGTTCTTCCAAAACCAGTTGAGCATAGACAATTTTTCCTCCTTCAGCCGCTTGCCCTTCCAACCAAATCACCCGCCCCAGAGCCTCAGCAGTTCCCAAATGCACTCTGATTCTGGTACGATTTTTAATTTCCTCAATTTCTTCTAAAATACTTAATTTGACATCAAGACGATAAGTTGCCTGAAAAGCCTGGGGAACCGCCAAAACGCTGCCCCGGCTGATCTGACTTACTTCCAGGTCGGCCAGATTAACAGCGACTCGTTGACCGGCTATAGCTTTTTCTACTTTTTGATTATGCACCTGCACTGATCTTACCCGACTGTTCAAGCCTGCCGGTAGAATTTCCAGCATATCACCTGGTTTAATAGTTCCGCTGACCAAAGTTCCGGTTACTACCGTACCAAAGCCAGTAATACTGAAAACCCGGTCAACAGGCATTCGCATAGCCCCAAAAGCCGAACGATCTTCAACAGTCAGGGAAATTTCCCGCAGCAGGCTTTTCAGTTCTTCCAAACCCTGCCCGGTAACTGTCGAAACTTCCACCCAGGGAGCCTCAGCCAAAAAAGTTCCCTGCAAAAATTCCCGAACATCTTCCTGCACCATTTCCAACCAATCCGCTTCCACCAAGTCCACCTTGGTTAAAACCACAATACCCTTTTTAATCTGCAAAAAACGCAAAATGTCCAAATGTTCTTTGGTCTGGGGCATAACTCCTTCATCAGCAGCAATAACCAGCAAAACCAAATCCATGCCGCCAGCTCCAGCCAGCATATTTTTAATAAATTTTTCATGCCCCGGAACATCCACCAGACCAATTTTCAGATCATCACCCAAATCCAAAGAAGCAAAACCCAATTCAATGGAAATACCTCTTTCTTTTTCAGCTTTCAGGCGATCCGTTTCCACTCCGGTTAAAGCTTTAATCAGGCTGGTTTTGCCATGATCCACATGACCGGCAGTACCTACAATAATATGCTTCATGAATCCAATCAGCCACGCCCACTCTTTAAACGGAGGAAGAAGCGGCTTTTCCTTTCCCGGATTTATTTTTTAAAGCAAAATGTGCAGCAGGGCTTCCTGAAGCCATTCTTCTTCTTCAGGGAAAATGGTTCGCAAATCCAACCATAAATAGTTTTCCCGCACCACGCCTAAAACCGCCGGTTGTCCCAGCCGCAGTTTTTCAGCCAGAAGATCCACCGAAATTTCCAAAGGCTGGATTCCAACCAGAGTTGAAGCCAGTTGAGCGGTAGGCATGGCTCCTCCTCCCACCAGCGAAAATCCGGGTTCCAGCTTAACTTTGGCCTTACCAGATAATTTTTGGCTCAAAGCCTGCTGCAAATCAGCCGCTCGACTTTGCAGTTCAGCCGAATCAATATGCAGCATTCTTAAAGTCGGAATATTCTGTAAAGCCTGTTCCTTATCCAAGTATTCCCGTAAAGTTGCTTCCAAAGCCGCCAAAGTTAGTTTATCAATCCGCAAAGCCCGATTCAGAGGATTTTTCTGCATGGCCTGAATAAATTTGCGTTTGCCGACGATAATTCCGGCCTGCGAACCACCCAGAAGCTTGTCTCCGGAAAAGGTTACAATATCTGCTCCGGCTTTCAGCACCTGCTGCACCGTAGGTTCAGCAGGCAAGCCGAAAGGCTCCATATCAATCAAAAATCCGCTGCCCAAATCACTCATAACCGGCAGTTGATGCTCCCGGCCAATTTGCACAATTTCTTCAATTTCAATATCCCGATGAAAACCAATAATGCGGTAGTTGCTCATATGCACATGCAGCAATAAAGCCGTCTGGTCATTGATAACTGCCTGATAATCCTGGGGATGGGTTTTATTGGTAGTTCCCACTTCCACCAACTGACAATTACTTTGTTCCATAATTTCCGGAATGCGAAAAGAACCGCCAATTTCCACCAGTTGACCTCTGGAAACCACTACTTCCCGACCCTTACCCAAAGTATTTAAAGCCAGAAAAACTGCCGAAGCATTATTATTAACCACTAAAGCTGCTTCTGCACCTGTCAGCTTTTGCAAAAGCTCCTCTACCAGAGAATAACGGGTTCCTCGGTGACCGGCGGCCAAATCAAATTCCAGATTGCAGTAACCGGAAGCAGCTTTCTGCACTGCTTCCACCGCCGAAGGAGACAAAACAGCCCGTCCCAAATTGGTATGCAAAATGACTCCGGTGGCATTCAATACCCGCCGTAAATTTGGTTCAGTCTGAACAGATAGAATTTCCCGGCTTCTGGCCGCCGCCAACTTTAAAAAATTCCTATCTTGAGGTTCCCAACCTTCTTTCAGACTTTGCCGCAGTTCTTCCAAAGCCTGCCTGACCGCAGAACGGATGATTTCCCGCCCCCACTGTTTTTCCCGGATTTCAGCTGAAACCTCATCTACCGCTGGTAATAAACGAAGGAGTTCCTGACGCACTTTACAACCTCCCTGCTGGTTCTCAAATTTTTGGTACCAGACCGACATGGACGGTGGCAATGCCTCCGGTCAGCTCATAGTAAACCACATTTTCCAAACCTTCCTCCACAAACATATCCCGCACAACCGATTGATGATAAAACTCCCTGACTGATTCGGGCAGATAATTATAAGGTCCTTTGCGTCCAATGCCCAACCTGCCCATAAACGGTAAAACTTTATGCAGATAAAAATGATAAAGCTGTTTAAAAACCGGAGCGGAAGGCTTGGAAAATTCCAGATTGATAACTCGTCCGCCCGGTCTGACCACCCGTTTCATTTCCTGAATGGTTTTCCGCACATCCGGCACATTTCGCAGGGCAAAGCCAATGGTACAGCAATCAAAACTGTCATTGGCAAAAGGCAGATCAACAGCATTGCCCTGCACCAGTTCAATGCAGTCCACATAAGGAGTTTTGGCAATATTCTTTTCAGCTACTTCCAGCATATTTTCACAAAAATCCAAACCTACGACTCGACCTTGATTTTGCATATATTTGGCCAGTTCCAGACTTAACATTCCGGTTCCACAGCAAATGTCCAAGGCTTCCTGCCCTGGCTGCAAAGCACTTTTCTGCACGGCAAAACGCCGCCAATATTTGTCCCGGTTAAAGCTCAAAGCGGTGTTTAAAAAATCATATTTTTGAGCAATACCGGAAAACATACTATGCACATATTCTTCTTTATTTTTATATTCCTTGGGTATATCTACCATCCTTATTTTCCTCTCCGCTTATTTGCTCCAATAATTTTTTCAATAGCCGCTGATTTTCTCCTGTCGGCAAATTTCGCAAACTCTGCTGAACCTCCGACCAGTAGATTTTAAGCTCTCCCAAAGTATAACCCAATTTTTTTAAACCTAAAAATATGCCCAGCTTCAAGCCAAACAGCTTCCAATGCTTTTGTTCAATTTCACTGGCTCCAGTTAAAGATGAACCCAAAAAGCAGGCTTCACCCAGCAAAGCTCCGGACTCTCCCTCAGCAATTTTCAAATCCCAATCCAGATTTCTTTCCTGATTAAGTAAACGCCAAAGACTGGACTCATTGATTCGGCACATAACATGAGACAAAGGCTCCAGAAATCTGCCCAAACCGGCATGAAACAGGCTGATAAAAAAGCAGCTGCACAAATAATCCCCGGATAAAACCGGATATTGAAAAGCTTTTCCAGGCTCTTGAGACAATGTTTCTTCTTCCAGAACCTCTCTATGCACCGAAAAACCTATGTAAATATATTGAATAACCGCAGCCAGAGAAGCTATTTTCTGATTCAAGGCTCCATAGGCTCTGGCTGACAGGAGAACCAGCAGAGGATGCAGGTTGTCCCCCAAATTAGCCTTTTCCAAATCCACCAAATCTCTAAGATTGCCAATTCTAAGTTGTAATAATTCTTCAATTTTTTGATTAACTATCACCAAATATTTATTGATTTCCTTTTGGTATTCGGTCATAAAAAACCTTCCCGTCTCCTGTTTTTGTTATGTATTATTCGTTCCTGAACGCTGAATTCCTGCTTATACAATAAGCCCTGCCATTCTGGTTGTCCTAGAACAGCAGGGCTTACTTATAATTATTAGACCGGGTACTAATAAATATCCCTCCTATTGATTGACCGCAGCCTTTGGAATAAGTTCGTCCGGGAAAACACCTCGTTTTACTTCTGTGGCTTCAATAGAATCAGCCTTGAAGCCTTTTACCAGATAATCACAGGCATCCCAGGGATTAACCCTTTCTCCGCAGGTAAAAACATCAACTGCCGCATATCCCAATTCCGGCCAGGTATGAATAGCCAAATGGGACTCAGAAATGACTACGACCCCACTAACCCCCTGAGGGCTGAACTTGTGAAAAACACATTCACGAATTTCTGCTCCTGACTCTAAAGCTGCATTCACCATGATTTTTTCTACTTTTTCAAGATCATTTAAAACATCAAAGTCACAGCCGGAAACTTCGGCCAGAACATGACGTCCCAATTGTTTCATAGACATTATCTTCCCCCTTTGAATAAGTATAGTTAAATTAAGCAGAATAAACACCACTTAAAGGTATTAAGGTTTTCTCAAGGCTTGTATCCAAAAAGCAAGCCACTATTCATTCTAGCACATAATCTGGAATTGTCAATAATTTTTGTTTCAAACAAGCTGATTTCGACAAATTAAAAACAGCCTTTTTGCTCTTGCAGAAAAAAGGCCGTTTTACTTACAGCTAATCAACTTCAGCCGCAAGCTTTTTCCAGATTGCCTCGGTTTTCTGTTCCAACTGAGAAAAATTCATAGCCTGACTGTAAATATCTTCCAAAAGCAAATGTTTACTCCGAGCCTGCCCCAGACAATCAATGGCCAAAGCCAGAGTTTTTCGTGCCAGCTCCCGCTCCGATTTTCTGTGAAGCTGAACTGGAGCTGCCAGCAGAAAATCATTTAAGTCCAAAATCTGATCCCCCGGTTTTGGAGTATAAAAATGTTCAGAAGTAGAAGTAACGAAACCCAGACTCCATTCCGGAATAATCAAATGCTCCGGCTGCTCAGGAGCCCAAATGGAATAACAAACCTCCACTTCAGCCCCTTGCCTTAAAGCCGCCTCCAGTAGTCGGCTGAGCAAAAAACTTTTTCCTGTTCCCCGTTCTCCGCTTAAAATAATGCGTTGTTTCAGACCATCCATTAAATCAGGCAAATGATTAACAAAACCCCGCCAGGTTAAAACTTCACTGAACAGCTTGCGTAAATAAGCATGATTGGAAGTCTGCAAAAAATATTCTTTTTCCAGTCGTTTAGCCAGCAAATTCAGTTCAGTCAGGTTCAGCAGGTTTGAATCCCGATAAAAGGCTCTTTCCTGGTCATAAAAGCTGCCCACTATATTCAGATAAGCAATGGCTTTTTGAAACAACAGCTTTTTCTCCCGGCTAATATTCCGGATTGTTTTGGCTTGCTGTTCCAGCTTTTGAGTATCCCAATATTCTCCCAAGTTGATAATTTCATCTACAGCTCCCGGAAACTCTGCTTCCTGATTATGCGGAGAGGTTCCGTCCAACACAACCATCTGCCGATCTAAAAAAGCCACTCCGTCCAGAGAATCCGGATCTGAGGAACAATAATAATATTCACATTTCCAGCCTTTTTCCCAAGCTTTTTGCCCCAGTTTTTGCAATAAGGTTGATTTTCCAGTACCAGGCCCGCCCTTTAAAATAAATCTTTTCTGTGCATTTTGTTTTAAAATATAGTCATAAAAAGAATGAAACCCCTGGGGAGTAATTGCCCCTGCAAACATTTTACGCATTTTCCTTCCCTCCTCGCTTTAAATATACGGAAGAAAGGAAAGCAATATACGCAAGTAAAATTAAAAGTACAACCCTGAGATTTCTAAGACTTATCCGTGATCCGGCCTGAATTTGAAATATCCTGAGCCAGAGCCTGTTTGCCGTTTTGCACTTCAGTAATCAAATTCTGAAGGGTTGTTTCCAAATCGCTTAAAACATCGCTGGCATACATAGCCGCTCCTTCTTTAATCTGCTGAGCAGCCTCCTCCTCCTGCTGGATTAAATTTTCAGCGTAAACTCTGGCCTGCTGCATAATTTCGCTTTCATCCGCCCGGCGTTCCGATTCCCGGCGAGCGTCTTCCATCATTCTGGAAGCTTCGTCTTTACTTTCAGCCAGAAAATCTTCTTTATGCAGAATAATTTCCTGAGCTTGTTGAATTTCATAAGGAATAGACCGGCGAATTTGATCCACAAAATGATACAGTTTTTCCTCGTTCAAAATTATTTTACCAGAAAAAGGAACCCTGTTGCTTTGTTCAATAAAGCCTTCCAATTCGTCTAAAATTTTAAAAATATCCATCTTTTATTTCTCCCCATTTTCTTCGTGAACCTTAAACTTTTCAATTAGTTTTTCCTTTACTATTTTGGGAACCAAACCTTCAACAGAAGCGGAGAATCGAGCCAATTCTTTTACCCCGCTGGAGCTGATAAACGAATATTCGGCTTTGGTCATCAAAAAAATTGTTTCAATTTCCGGAACTAATTTTTTATTGGTTAAAGCCATCATAAATTCATTTTCAAAATCAGAAATTGCCCGCAGTCCTCGAATAATAGCCTGAGCCTGAATTTTGCGGGCAAAATCAACAGTCAGGCCGGAAAATTCCACAACCTCCACATTGGGATAAATTCGCAGCACCTCTTGCAGCATGACCTTTCTTTCCTCAATGGAAAACAAAGGCTTTTTATTGATATTTCTGGAAACAGAAACTACTACTTTATCAAACAGGCCAGCCGCCCTCTCAATAATATCCAAATGACCGTTAGTTACCGGATCAAAGCTACCCGGATAAAGAGCAACACGCAATGTACAGTTCCTCCTAAATTATTCGGTTATATTGAAAAAACCACAGTAAAGTATCACCATATTTTTCTTTTCGATACAAATTTATTTTTCCCTGCTGTCCCACAAGGCCAGCCAGATTTTCTCTTTTATCAGTTTCGGCACAAATTAAAGCCTGATCTGCCAGCCATTCCGCCGCAGTCAATTTTTGCAAAACCAACTGACTCAGGCCTTGAGCATAGGGAGGATCCAGAAAAACCAGCTCAGGCTTTTGGACATAATTGTTTATTTGACGCAAAACCTGCGGAACTTCTCCCTGCAAAAAAACTGCTTTGGAGATTAAATGAGCTTTGTTCAAATTTTGCTGAATTGCTTTAAGGGCTTTGCTGTCTTTCTCCGCAAAAAAGCTCAAAGCAGCTCCTCGGCTTAAAGCCTCCAAGCCAATATTACCCGTTCCAGAAAAAATATCCAAAAATATTTTGTTTTCCACTTCAGATCCCCAAATGTTAAACAAGGCTTCCTTAACCCGATCTGAAGTGGGACGACCTGTCCAACCTCTGGGAATTGTAAGCAGCATTTTTTTAGCTGAACCGGCTATAATTCGCACAAATTAACTTCCTCCTCGTCCCCTGAATTTATTTCCCTGCCGGGAAGCAGGAAAAAGGGATGGCTGTAATTTAGATTCCTGCAGTTGAATACGGACAATATTATAACATATTGAAATATTCAAATACTATCTTAATTTTTGCGATTTTAACAAAAATCCCTGCCAAATCCGCTTTATTTTTAAGTCTTTTGCAGCCTCGCCATTCAAGCGGCTTTTATATCTGAAAAATTTCCAGAATTTAACACACCGTAAGCAAGAAATCCCCCACCTCTATAGGCGGTGAGATGAATTGCGATAAACACGGCGTTTTCTTGACTTTTGTTATTTATAGTGTTATAATCATAATATAATCGGTCATAATCATTATAAGGGTTATAAATACTACGAAGAGGTGAGAAAGATGGCAGACAAAGCAATTAAGTATCGAATATATCCTGCAACTGAACAAAGTGTTATGTTTGCTAAAACCTTTGGCTGCTGCCGTAAGGTTTATAATCTTATGCTTGCCGACAAGATTGAAAGTTATCAAGATTGAAAGTTATAAAGCTGCTGGTAAGTTTGCTGCTGTCACTCCCGCTAAGTATAAGAAGGACTACCCATATCTAAAAGCGGTACTCTGCATCTCGAAATGAAGGATTTGCGTATCCGTACAATAAAATGTGATTGTGGTCTTACAATA
>JAZRXK010000089.1:0-3518 GCA_045600185.1 Desulfocucumaceae bacterium | reverse complement strand
CAGGTTTTCCGGCAAATTTATCGTAGTCAAAGAGCTGCAACCATAAAATGCACCATCCCCAATACCGGTCAGGCTGTCCGGCAAATCCAGCTCAGTCAAATAGCTGCAACCCTCAAATGCATAATCCCCAATACTGGTCAGACTGTCCGGCCAATTTATCTCAGTTAAAGCACCACAATAATAAAATGCCTCATCCCCAATACTGGTCAGGCTTTCCGGCAAATTTATCTCAGTCAAAGCACTACAATAATAAAATGCATGATTCCCAATACTGGTCAGGTTTTCCGGCAAATTTAGCTCAGTCAAAGAGCCGCAACCATAAAATGCCGAATCCCCAATACTGGTCAGGCTGTCCGGCCAATTTATCTCAGTCAAAGAGCTGCAATATTCAAATGCCCCAGACCCAATACTGGTCAGACTTTCCGGCAAATCCAGCTCAGTCAAAGAGCTGCAATATTCAAATGCCCCAGACCCAATACTGGTCAGGCTGTCCGGCCAATTTATCTCAGTTAAAGAGCTGCAATAAGAAAATGCCTCCTCCCCAATATTGGTCAGGCTGTCCGGCAAATCCAGCGTTGTTAAATAATAGCAATCATAAAATGCATAAGACCCAATACTGGTCAGGCCTTCGGGCAGTTTAATAACCTTTATATCGGATAGATAATCTGCCCAGGGAGCATTTGTAGGACCCCATTTCCTCCAGTTATAGTCTTCCATCGCTCCGCTGCCCGTAATCTCCAGAACTCCCGTGTCCGGATTAAAGGACCAGAACAGATTGTCTCCGCACTTTCCACCTGGATGATTATTTGAAGAATCTGAAAGTATTATTTTTTCCCATGTAAAATCCTCATCAAATCCAGCAGTAAATCCAAAAGCCTCAGCCAATAACTTAAGAGCAGCCTCAACCCGAACTCCAACCTCATGCTTAAACTCAGCCTGTCCCTCTATATTAAAACCATCATGATTATTTAAGGCTATGCTGCCATTGGCCTTGGCATCAGCACGATAAAACGCAATTCCGTCTATCGAAGCTGGCATGATTCCTGCTATCATAACACCCGCCATTGCTCCAGCTCCGACTTCAAGCTTGGCCTCCAATTCTCCGGCCAATTTGACTCCCATAAATGGATCTGAATTTTTATCGTCGGCAGATCCTGAAGAAACATCAAATATTTCCAGCTTTCTTTCAAAAGGCAGATCGTAGCTTCGTTGCCCCAGGTTACTGCTCAGGGGACCATAGGCTCCAGAAAATCCTTCTTTTTGGAGATTAAATCCTTTTTCATTATACGAATTATACGAAAAAGTCAGGGTTGCCACACCTTTGACACTGCCATCCAAATCCATAATTATGGAAAACAGCAGGATGGGATTAAGAGGAACAGCCAGCGATTCCCCGGAAACGGTTTCTATACTGCCAGTTATAACAGGTATAGCAGGACTAACTCCAAATGTGGCCAAAACAATTTTATTATCAAAGTCTACTCCCTGGAGTTTAAGAACCTCAAAGTCACACTTATTATCAAATCCTCTGTTCATAAATTTGACAAATTCCTTTGTATTAACTTCAGCCTCATATTTAGCTTCCAATTCACCAACTACTTCATAAGTTACTTTAGATAATATTTGCTGAGGAAGCAAGTCCGGATTAAATGGATTGAGATTGGGGTGCCATTCCAGGCCGCCAGTATGGTTGAGGTTCCTGATTCCAAATTGTCCTTGTACGGTAATTTGATCATTTTTAGAAGACTTCTTGCCATCTCCGTCATAGATAACTATATCATCAATATTCATCATAAGATCCAAACCATCAAAAGAACCAGCTGCATTAAACTTGGGCTTCAAACCATTGATCAGCTCTTTAGGCTGCCATCCTGGATTAGCAAAATCATCATCTTCAGAATCATCATCTTCAGAATCACCATCTTCAGAATCACCATCTTCAGATTCATCATTTTCAGGAATAGAAAAAATCCTTACTCTATTATTATGAGTTATTTCATATTCTGTTCCATCAGGCAACAAAATGAACTCAACCGGATTCTCTTTATCAATGCCCCCGGAAAAGTCCAGTCTGACATCTCCTTCAAAAATATTTTCCAAAGAAGGAAGCGAAAATTTAACTACTTCATATAAGTTAGCTGGATAGTTAGTTAAATCATCACTTTCACCATGCCATTGAAGAACACCAGTAAATCCCATAACAAACTGTTCACATTGAGGAATCATGTAAGTATCGCCAATAGCAATTTGATTATTTTTGACGGCCACAACCAAAGGAGAAGATTCCTTTAATAATATACATGTATAATCATCTTCGTAACTTTGGGTAGTCTCTCCTTCTGTCCAAATCTTAACAATACTGTCGTATATTTCCTGAGCATCTTCCATGTCAGTCGCTTTTACTGTGGGTAAGAATTCAACAGTTTGACTTAATCTGTCAATATAAATTGACTTTTCGGTCGTGTTATTTGAAGCATCCTTAGCAGTTATAGTAAGATTGTTTCCGCCTACATATAAAGGAACTGTTATTTCAAAATCAGCAGGGTTCTCAATTTTAATATCGCTTGTTTCTCCATTAACTCCCTGGTTTTGACAGGTAACCGTATCCAATTTTACATTATCAGTGATATTTCCTTTAAGAATTATACTCTCCTGATCCGTTTGGATCTTTCCATCTGTCATTTCATAACCTGTAGGACTTAAAACAATTTTTGGAGCTTCTTCATCATTCAATGAGGCAACATAGTTCAAAGTTATGGACTTATCTATAGAATTATTTTTGCTGTCCACAACCGTAACAATAATAGTATTATTGCCTTCAGCCAGTTCAATATCCGGAACATTGATAGTATAGGAAGTCTGTTCACCGGTTTCAGAAGTAAACAGAACCACGCTTTCACCATCATTCAGCTTGTAAGAAACTTCAGCTATGCCCGAAGCACTGGAAACAGTACCCTGTAAATCATAAAACTGCTCATTTGTTTCCCCGCTGGTTTGAGAACTTATTTCTATTTCAGGAGGATTAACAATAGCATTGTAAGTTAAAGAGATAGTTTTTTCCAAAGTTTTATTGGAACTGTCAACAGCCTTTACTACAATGGTATTATTGCCTTCAGCCAGTTCAATATCCGGAACATTGATAGTATAAGAAGTCTTACTGCTATTTTCAGAGGTGAACAGAACCACGCTTTCACCGTTATTCAGCTTATAGGAAACTTCAGCAATACCTTTATCGGCTTTGACAGCACCTTGCAGGTGGTAAATTGAAGCATCAACGATACCCGTAGTCTGGGAAGTTATGTCAAGAGTATAAGTAGTGGAAGGTTTACTGCTGCCGCCACCACCGCCACCGCCGCCGCCACCGCCGCTGCTGGTTTTAGCTTCTACTTTTACAGTACAAGTGGCTTTTTTAGCCCCGTCCGGAGTGGTTACGGTAATAGTGGTCGTTCCTTCTTTCTGACCTCTGACCAGACCTTGATCACTGACTGTAGCAATTTCTTTGTTTGCCGAGGTATAGG
>JAZRXK010000088.1:0-10574 GCA_045600185.1 Desulfocucumaceae bacterium | reverse complement strand
AGTTCTTTTTTGATCATAAGCCGGATAAGCCTTAAAGCCCATTTTTTCCAGCAGTCGAGATGCAAAAACCGCTCCCTGCAAGGCTCCGGCTACAATTTGCGGAGCCATGAATAATCCCTGATACATCAAATGTTTTTTCTGGCTGAAATATTATAAAAAAATAGTTTTAGAATAGATCGCTATGTGTGCCTGTTCTGATCAGGTACAAAATCAGCTCACCGTTTGCTATCTCATAGATTAAAAGCCAATCTGGATTCAAATGGCACTCTCTGCACCCTTGATAATTTCCGATCAGACTGTGGTCTTTGTATTTTGGAGGCGGCAGTTCTCCTTTAGCAAGCGTATCAATAACACTTCCAAGCAGTTCTATGTTGTATCCTCTCTTGATAGCTCTCTTAAGGTCTTTTTTAAACACTTCAGTTTGAACGATCCTGTACTTGGTCATCATCAAACTCCTTCATGATCTCTGCAAAAGAAGCATAGGTTTTTTTGTGAGGATCAGTCTTCAATCTTCCGGCTTCCTCGATTGCCTTAATGGTTTCCACATTAGGCGTTTCATGGCTGATCACCGACTGCATATATCTTACGATATTGCCTTTAACATTTTCCCCATTTCTGACAACGATGCTCTTGTAAGCATTATAAATATCCCTATCCATGGAAAAAGAACAGGTTATTGTCTTGTTGCTACTCATAGAAACATCCTCCTTACTTAGATTACTCATATTACTGAGTAATCTAAGTTTAAAACAATATATTGAATAAATCAAGTAATTTTTGACTTAATTGGACAGTTTGGATTAAGCTTGATTTCTCAAATGGCGATATAAAAAGGAAGCTGCATTCAAAACCGCTAATTTGGCATAATGGGCTGAAAGTCCTCCCTGCAGATAAACGGCAAAGGGCTCCCGCAAAGGTGCATCAGCCGACATTTCCAGAGTAGCTCCCTGAATAAAGGTTCCGGCTGCCATAATAATGGGATCAGCATAACCGGGCATGGGATCGGGAATGGGTCTGACATGCGAATCAATGGGAGAAGCCGCCTGAATTCCCTGACAAAAAGCAATTAAGTTTTCAGCCTTGTCCAAAACCAGACTCTGAATTATATCAGTTCTTTTTTGATCATAAGCCGGATAAGCCTTAAAGCCCATTTTTTCCAGCAGTCGAGATGCAAAAACCGCTCCCTGCAAGGCTCCGGCTACAATTTGCGGAGCCATGAATAATCCCTGATACATCAGGCGAATGAATTCCGGAGCCGGGCCGACTTCACTGCCAATTCCCGGAGCTGTCCAGCGAGCCGCCGCCATTTGGACATATTTTTCCCGGCCAACTACATAACCGCCGCTGGGTACCAGACCCCCACCCGGATTTTTCATCAGTGAGCCGGCTATTAAATCCGCTCCAATTTCCGTTGGCTCCAGTTCTTCCACAAATTCACCGTAGCAATTATCCACCATAATAATTACATCTTCCTTGCAGGAACGAATAATTTGTATAATTTCCCGCATTTTGGCCAGTTCCAGCGAGGGACGCAGGCTATACCCTCTGGAACGCTGCAAAGTTACCATTTTGGTTTTGCTGTTAATGGCCTGCCGAATGAGATCGGGATCTGGACAGCCATCCCTGCCCGGTTTGATTTCCCGATAACTGACTCCCCAGTCTTTCAGGGTTCCCATGCCATTTTCCCGCAGGCCGATCATGGTGGCCAAAGTATCATATAAACCTCCCTGCACAGATAAAAGCTCATCTCCGGGACGCAAAACCCCAAACAGACACAAGGCCAAAGCATGAGTACCGCTGACAATTTGTCCCCGTACCAAAGCCGCCTCGGTTTTAAAAATCCGGCAATAGACTTCTTCCAGCTTGTCCCGTCCCAGATCATCATAACCATAACCGCTTCCAGGCTTTAAATGATAATCGCTGACCTGAGCTTCCTGAAAAGCCCGCAAGACCTTTTGATGGTTATAAAAAGAGACTTGTTCCATCTTACTTATAACTGCCTGAATTTCCTGCTCCGTTTCCTTACCCAGCTCCAAGATCTCTGGTTCCAAAAGCAAATTTTCCATAAAGTCCACCTGACTTTCCCATCAATTACCTTGCAGAGCAAAGTCAATTACCCACCCACTAAAGTAAGTGGGTTTCCGCTGCCGAAATATTTTATGAATTTTGATCATAGTTTATTATAACGTGAACTACTCCGACTTATAGAAGTCAAAGCTTCCTGCTTCAATCACTACTGCCTGGCTAACATAATAGTTAGCTCAAGTCTTACACAATGTCCACAAGCGTTAGGTTAGGCTAACCCCCAGCCTGCCATTTATATTATGACTATAACACTACAAATAATAAAAGTCAAGAAAACGCGTGTTTATCGCAATTCATCCCGCCACCTGCAGAGGTGGGGGATTTCTTGCTCACGGCATGTTATAACTTAAATTTTCCTTTCCGGTTACTTTTATTTTTCAGGAAAATTACCTTCTGTTCAAGTTGTAAATTATGTTATACTGAAAAAGGAGGTGAAATTCGTTTTGTATAAATTTGAAACTGTTTCGGTTATTCCCCAAATGCCGGAAAAAATTAAAAGACTTTGGGAACTGGCCTATAATTTCTGGTTTAGCTGGAATGCTCCCTGCCGAGCTTTATTCCGAGCCATAAATCCAGAACTATGGACAGAAACCAGTCATAATCCGGTTAAATTTCTTATGTGCGTTCAGGAAAAAAATTTGCAGACAGCAGCAGCCAGTGAACAATTTATGCGGGATTATCAACGGGTTTTGCAGCAATTTGATCATTATATGACTAAGGAAAGCTGGTTTGAGCAAAATTACCCTGAAATGAAAAACGAAACCATTGCCTACTTCAGTGCCGAATTTGGCCTGCATGAATCCCACCCCATTTATTCCGGGGGGTTGGGACTTTTGGCCGGGGATCATCTAAAATCAGCCAGTGATTTGGGTTTGCCTCTGGTAGGGGTGGGATTGCTGTATGAATACGGTTATTTCACCCAGATGATTGACCAGGAAGGGCAACAGCAAGCTGCCTATATCTTACAGGATTTTGCCAAAAGACCGGTTTTTCCAGTTTTAACTGATGGACAGGAAAGCCTGATCAAATTGTTAATGGGAGAAAAGGAAATCTGGATTAAGCTTTGGCAATGTCATGTTGGCCGGATACAGCTTTATTTGCTGGATACCAATGTTTGGCAAAACCCTCCGGAATTTCGCCAGATTACCAGTCAGTTATATGGTGGCAATCGCAACACCCGCATTGCTCAGGAAATTGTTCTGGGCATTGGTGGAGTTAAAGCTTTACGCTATCTGGGAATCAATCCCACTGCCTGGCATATCAACGAAGGTCATGCTGCTTTTTTAATTCTGGAACGAATCCGGGAAATGATGGCTGCTGGATTGTCTTTTCAGGAATCCAGAGAAATTATCAGCAATAATACCCTGTTTACCACCCATACCCCCGTACCGGCCGGACACGATTTGTTTCAGGAACAACTGGTTAAGGATTATTTGGGTCGCTATTGTCAGGAGATGGGCTTGGATATTGCTCAGCTTCTGGAAATGGGCTGGGATCAGGAACGACAGGAATTTAATATGACTCTGCTGGCCTTAAAGCAAAGCGATTTCTGCAATGGAGTCAGCAAATTACATGCTCAGGTTTCTCAGAAAATCTTTAAAAATTTCTATCCGCAGATTCCAGTTGAGGAAATACCAGTTTCCCATGTAACCAATGGAATTCATACTTCCAGTTGGCTGGCTCAGGATTTGAAGCAGGTTTATCAAATTTATCTGGGTGAGGATTGGGAAGAACAGTTGACTAATCAAAATATCTGGCAGAATATTTATAATATTCCAGATAATCTTTTATGGATGATTCATAAGTTTCTCAAAGAAAAGTTAGTCAATTATGCCCGCGAAAATCTAAAAGCCCGTATGATTCGCAATCAGGAACCGCTGCACCGCATTAAAGAGGCAGAACAATATTTGAATTGTAATGCTCTGACTCTGGGTTTTGCCCGCCGCTTTGCTACTTACAAAAGAGCCACATTGCTGTTTAAGGATCGGGAACGCTTGAAGAAAATTCTGAATAATCCGGAAAGACCGGTGCAGATTATTTTTGCCGGCAAGGCTCATCCTGCCGATGTGGAAGGTCAAAACCTGCTCAAAGAAATTATTGCCATTTCTCAGGAACCGGATTTCCTTGGCAAAATTATTTTCCTGGAAAATTATGATATTCATATTGCCCGTAATCTGGTTCAAGGGGTGGATGTCTGGCTGAACACTCCCCGCCGTCCCCAGGAAGCCAGCGGAACCAGTGGTCAGAAAGCTGCTGTCAACGGGGTTTTGAATTTCAGCATTTTGGACGGCTGGTGGCCGGAAGCCTATGATCAGGGCAATAATGGCTTTGCCATTGGCGAAGCCAGGGAATATCAGGATGAAGCAATGCAGGATAAAGATGACAGCTTTTCTCTGTACAATGTTTTGGAAGAAGAAATTATTCCGCTTTACTTTAAGCAGGTTAACGGCATACCTTTGGAATGGGTTAAAAAAATGAAAAACGCCCTTGCTTCCATTTCACCTGCTTTCAGTACCGAGAGAATGGTTCAGGAATATACCAACCGTTTTTATATTTTGTCCATACAGAGATGGCACTATTTTAATCGGAATAATTATCAGGCAGCAGCCAGGCTCAGTCATTTCAAAGATTACTTAACCCAAAACTGGCCGCAGGTGAAAATTACCCGTCTGGAAAGTTCAGCCAGTTCGGCAATTACTTTGGGTGATCCAATAAAGATTCAGGCCTGGGTACAGCTGGGAGCCATTACCCCCCAGGACATTGCCCTGGAACTGGTTTACGGGCAAATTGATCAGCAAAACAATTTCAGTCAATTAACCATTGTACCTTTGCAATACAGTCAAGAATATCAACCAGACGGGCATTATTATCAGGGTACTTTCCATTTGCCCCAGGGTACTTACAGCTATACGGTGCGGGTGGTACCCAAGCATTCGGATTTATGCCATAAATTTGAGCTGCCCTTAATCGCCTGGCCTTCCTGCCAGGATGCAAAAAGCTCTCAATGACAAAAAACAGTTGACAGCAGGCGAAAATTTGTAGAAAATAAAAGAGGATTGCAAATCAAAAATCTAACCTGTTGCAAGCCCTTAATTTTCCGGTTAAGCTTTAATTTTCAACCGGCATCAAGGAGGAATTTTCGTGCGTACAACCGGCATAACCGCTCGTGGAATCATCACCCCTATTTTTAAAGAGGGCGATAATTTGGTAGAGGAAATTACCAAAAGTCTTTGTCGGGCTGCCCAGGCAGAAGGCTTTTCCATTCAGGATCGGGATATTGTGGGAGTAACTGAAGCAGTAGTAGCCAGAACGCAGGGCAATTATGCAACCTGTGCTCAAATTTCCGCTGATATTCAAGCCAAATTCGGCTCAGGGACTGTTGGTCTGATCTTTCCTATTTTAAGCCGCAACCGTTTTGCCATTTTGCTGAAAGCTATTGCTCAAGGAGCAGACGAATTGATCATCCAGTGTTCCTATCCTTCCGATGAAGTCGGTAATGCCTTTTTAACCTGGGATGCCCTGGACGAAAAAGATGTTGATCCTTATCGGGACAGCTTTACTTTGGAAGAATTTCGTTCCAAATTCGGTCAGGATACCCGGCATAGATTTACAGGTATAGACTATATTGACTATTATTGCAGTTTGGGTCAGAATATCAAGATCGTTTTTTCCAATGATCCGGCCTATATTTTAAATTACACCAAAAAGGTTTTAACCTGCGACATTCACACCCGCAAAAGAACCAAAGCCATCTTAAAGAAAAAAGGAGCAGAAGTGGTTCTGGGTCTGGACGATATTTTGACCGCTCCCAGGGAGGGCAGCGGATACAATGAAAATTACGGCCTGTTGGGTTCCAACAAAGCTACCGAAGATAAAGTTAAGCTCTTTCCCCGCCAAACTCAGGAATTTGTCAATGCTTTGCAGCAAGCTCTTTTGCAGGCTACCGGTCACAAGCTGGAAGTTCTGATTTATGGAGATGGCTGTTTCAAAGATCCGGTGGGTGGAATTTGGGAATTGGCCGATCCGGTGGTTTCTCCCGCCCATACCGCAGGACTTCAAGGAACACCCAATGAGCTGAAAATGAAATATTTTGCCGATAATGAACTGGCTGATCTGAGCGGAGAGGCTTTAGCAGCAGCCATGAAAGACAAAATCAAAGCCAAAGATAAGGATCTGGTGGGCAATATGGCTTCTGAAGGTACCACTCCCCGCCAGCTTACCGACCTGATTGGCAGCTTGTGCGACCTGGTAAGTGGAAGTGGAGATCGGGGAACTCCGGTAGTCTTTATTAAAGGCTATTTCACCAATTACGCCAGTGAATAGGTGACAATTTTTGATTCTCAGCCCAAACTTTTGTGCAATAGCTTGAAAAATAGTGTAAAATAAAAGTCAGAAGATATTTTGAATATTTTGAAAGGAGTTTTTTGTTTAAATGGCCAGAGTTTATAATTTTTCCGCCGGCCCTTCTGTCCTGCCGGAAGCCGTTTTAAAAAAAGCAGCTGAACAAATGCTTGAATATGAGGACAGCGGACAGTCGGTTATGGAAATGAGCCATCGTTCCAAAACCTTTGATAAAATCATCAAAGATTGTGAAGTTTTACTGCGGGAGCTGATGCAAATTCCCGACAATTATAAAGTTTTATTCCTGCAGGGTGGTGCTTCGTCTCAGTTTGCCATGGTGCCTTTGAATCTGATGAACGGCTCCGGCAAAGCTGATTATGTTTTGACCGGTCAATGGGCTAAAAAAGCCTATTCCGAAGCTAAACGCTATGGCAAAATCAATGTAATTGCTTCCAGCGAAGACAAAGCCTATTCCTATATTCCGGAGTTAGATCCGGCTAAATTCGACCCGGAAGCAGATTATTTCCATATCTGCCAAAACAACACCATTTACGGCACTCGTTATGCCAAGTTGCCGGATACCGGCAAGGTTCCTCTGGTAGCCGACTTTTCTTCCTGTATTCTGTCGGAACCGGTTGATGTTTCCAAGTTCGGGGTAATCTATGCCGGAGCTCAGAAAAACATGGGACCGGCCGGATTGACTGTAGTTATTATTCGGGAAGATTTAATCGGCAAAGCCAGAGACATTACTCCCACCATGTTTAACTATCAGATTCACGCCGAAAAAGATTCTTTATATAACACTCCTCCCACCTATTCCATTTATATCTGCAAAATGGTACTGGAATGGCTGAAAAATGATATTGGCGGACTGGAAAAAATGGGCGAAATCAATCGCAAAAAATCCGGTATGTTTTATGCTTTTCTGGACAGCTCCAGGTTATTCAAAGCCACCGTCAGTGGGGAAGATCGCTCTTTGATGAATATTCCTTTTATAACCGGAAATGAAGATCTGGACAAAGAATTTATTAAAGCAGCTGAAGCAGCCGGCTTTGTTAACTTAAAAGGCCATCGCAGTGTAGGCGGAATGAGAGCTTCCATCTACAATGCCATGCCCATTGAAGGTGTGGAAAAACTGATTGCCTTTATGCAGGACTTTGAAAGCAAACACTAACTAAAAAATTGCCCTGTAAGAGCAAAATTTGAACTGCTTGCAGGCAAACAAAAGAATAAAAAGCTTTTTCTGCCGTCAGTTTAAAACTGGCGGCAGTTTTTATGCTGCCTCTCTGTATGGCACATTATTTTCCATTATTTCCCAAAACCCTTCCATCGTACCATTGTCAATGGTTTTGTAACGCATCATTGACAAACCGACAACAAATTTATAAAATGTATAAATTTTGTCTTGATTTCTTTATATACCAGGGTTATAATAAATATAGAAAAATTCTGGAAAGTATATCCTGTATGAGGAGATACCTTCCAGATAAAGAAATACAATACCTGTTTCCGGGCATCGCAGATTTTTGACATTCGATAAGTGAGCAAATTCCGAAAAACTATTGGCAGGGGTTGAGAGAATGGTCAGACTCTTTGCATACATATATACATATATACATACATTAGGTTCTGTTTGCCTTTTTGCATCACATATAAAATATAGGCGTACTGTATCTTTATGCTTTTTTGCATAAGGGGTCAGTACGCTTTTTTGCTTGCCCAGAAAGAGAATTGAGAAAGGTGGCGGGTTCAAACGAAGAAGTTATTAGTCATACTGCTTTCTCTTTTCATGCTTCTCTGTTTCGCAATTGGAACTCATGCCGGAGACAATCAGGAAGCAGCATCATCCGAGCTTGAAGCTCCTGAGACGGTTGAAGAAGAAGCGTCTGAAGAAACAACTGAAGATATTGAAACGCCTTCCGCTGATCCTGATGAAGCTGCTGACCAGTCAAACGAAGAAGAACCAGGCGGGGACGAGGGGGACGAGAATGAAGAAACTCAAAGCCTGGATCCGGCAGATGCGGCTGAAACCCATTCCGGAGACAATCAGGGAACAGCACCATCCGAGCTTGAAGCTCCTGAAACGGTTGAAGAAGAAGCAGCTGAAGAAACAACTGAAGATATTGAAACACCTTCCGCTGATCCTGATGAAGCTGCTGACCAGTCAACTGAAGAACCAGGCGGGGACGAGGGGGACGAGAATGAAGAAGCTCAAAGCCTGGATCCGGCAGATGCGGCTGAAACCCATGCCGGGGACAATCAGGAAGCAGCACCATCCGGGCTTGAAGCTCCTGAGACGGTTGAAGAAGAAGCAGCTGAAGATATTGAAACACCTTCCGCTGACCCTGATGAAGCTGAAGATGCCCCAGGTAAAGAACCGGATTCTCAGGATGTTATATATGTTACCCTGGAATACTCGTTCCCTGAAAGTGTAACAATCATTGAAAATAATGGAAGATACACATGGAATCCCGAAGAAGGAAGGTATGACTATATTGAAGAAGATACCCCAACTACTGAGTATAGGATGGCAAACGATGGTCAATTCCAGATTACGATAATCAACCAGTCAAATGTTGCCGTTGAATATGGCGTTGATTATACGCCGAACAGCGAAGCAATTTTTATCTGCAATGCAGAATACACTGATGAAAGCCAGTCCGGAATAATCGGGTGTGCCGGAGAAGAATGTTCGGAAACTGCTTGTGCAGGCAGCTTAACTGTAAGCGGAATTAATGGCATACCCGATTCGGAAGGCGGCACAGATGCTATTGGCTCATTCAAAGTGATGATTAAAAAGCACGAAAGCCTGGAAGCATCGTGATGAAATGCAACAAGCTGAGGAGGATTCATGTTTAAATATCAACTTTCAGATCGATATGGCGAAAAATACAAAATAAAGAAGGAGAAAATAGACTGTTTTTCAAAATCCGAGATGGAGGATATGTATCCCGACAAGAACTACAATGTCCTCGGTGAAACCATCTTTAAAAACAAAAAGGAAAAAATTGACACCATTGAACTCGGAAGAAGGACTTTGATCGTATCAAAAGAAGGCGGACATTCAAAGCTTTTCTTTAAAACAGCCGGTTATATCGAAGAAGCCGATGGAGATTACATCATCCTGCTGAAGAGACGCTGGATTCTCTTATGGATACTTTTGGGACTTCTTATTGCTGCGAGTGGCGCAGCTTCGGTGCTTTTCCTTACGGGAAAGCCTGAAGTCGTTGCACCGCCGGATACAACAAAGGTCGAAACAGATACAGTACTAATCTCCATTCCATATGGAAATGTGGATTACCGTATGGTTAATGATGTAACAAAGTTTGACGGTTATGATATGAAGCTGTATATGACCCACGACGGGAAAGAGGATGCAATACATAAGCAGAAGGTAAAACTGGAAGAAAACGGCGACATCCAGGACGGAACCTTTGATTTCATGTCACTTCACTTTGAGCTTGCGCCCGGAGATTATGAAGGAAGAATGGTTTATACGAAGCCCGGTTGTGAAAATCAGGAGCTTCCTGCAAAAGTGCTGGTCAGAAGTTCTGAAAGTGTAAAAATGTCTTTTGGATATTCAGATCAGATAACAGTAGATAAGGCCTCAGAAAACATAAGCCTCTACTACGAATTGGGAGAGGATGTCACGCATGACATTATGATCCAGCTCATTCTGGTTCAGGGAAACAAGGAATATCTTCTCTCGGAAAGCGGCACAGTTCGTGGGGGAGATAAGATAAATGAGATGAAACTCGACAAAACCGCAGCAAAGCAGATTTCTTCAGGCAGTTATGACGGCTTTATCCGTATGTATGTCGTAAACGGCAATGATGTGACAGCAAGCACATCAACCGATACTGAGGCACACATTACAGTTAATTAGTATGTTGTTTCTCCGTAAAAGCAGGGACGGAGTTAAGACATAAAATAAAAAAAAGGAGAATCAGCACAATGAAAAAATCAATTAAGTGTATGGCTTTGGCACTTGCACTGGCCATATCCATGATTCCTGCCTTCGCCTTCGCCGCCGCCGGACCTAGTCCTAGTATCCTGGAAGAAGGAGAGCCGTTAGAGAATCCATTGATGGTAGAATATGACTATGCACCCGATGGCGATCAGGTTGATAGGGTATTCTGGGTTGAATG
>JAZRXK010000087.1:0-8739 GCA_045600185.1 Desulfocucumaceae bacterium | reverse complement strand
ACCAGCAACGGAATAACTAACGAACCACCATATTTACCTACTAACGGGATGCTTTAGAAAGCCGACCTTAAAGCCGGTAATTAAACAGGGCACAACTGAAAAACATGTACCCGCAGCGGGGGTTATCCCCCGTTGTCGGGAATGTCAGATCGAGGGCGGGCTCCGCAGGACGGGACCCGCCCTCGGTGTTGATCTCTCCCAGGGTCAACCGGGTTTCGTAAAAAAACGCACTCACCCCATGACATGCCTTATGGCCTTCGTTTCCTCTCTCACATATGTTTTTATGTTTTTGCCATCAATGCAAATCACACTTCCTTCCTCCCGATGGCATCCGATCCCAATCATATTTTTCTGCTGGTGCCCTGACTTTTTTGGGCGAAATATCAGAATTACCTTATCATTGACAGGAGCTTTAATTTTGTAACGCATCATTGACAAACCAACAAAGCTAAAATCTGAGGGCAATTAAGCCAAACCCCCTTCCTTTTATTTTCATATCCTAGAAGTAAGCCTATGAAAGGAGGAGCTTTATGCTGTCAATTTTATTTTCCACCTGGCTTTTGAGCGGCTATTTATCCAGCTTTCCCAAGCCGCTTACCCGCCAGGAAGAAAAGGAGCTGCTGGAAAAAATGCTTAAGGGAGATTTGGCCGCCCGATCCCGTCTGGCTGAGCATAATTTACGCCTGGTGGCTCACATTGTCCAAAAATTTAATCTGCCTCCGGATAAAACTGAAGATTTAATTTCGGTTGGTTCCATTGGTCTGCTGAAAAGCCTGGATACTTTTCAGCCCAACAAAAAAAGCCGCCTGACCACCTATGCCGCCAAATGTATTGAAAACGAAATTCTAATGTATTTACGCAAAAATCGCCGCCAGCAAAACGAACTTTATTTGCAGGAACCGGTTGGATTAGATAAAAACGGCAACGAAATTACCCTGCTGGAAAAACTCAGTCCGGCTGAAAATCTGGTTTCCGAACAGGCTGAATTAAACTGGGAAAATCAAAGATTATCCCAGGCTCTCCGGAAGCTGGAATCCAGAGATCAACTGGTTTTGACTTTGCGTTATGGTCTGGCCAGACAAAGAAAGCACAGTCAAAAAGAAGTGGCTGATATTTTGCAGCTTTCCCGTTCTTATGTCAGCCGCATTGAAAAGAGAGCCTTGCAGCGTTTGAACAAATATCTTCTGCCCTTTTAATTTTTGCCGGAAGTCTGAAAGCTCTGGTCAGAATGCTTTTTTTAAGGTACAATAAACAAATGAAGATTATTTTTTAAAAGAAAGGAACCCGGAATGGAAATAATCACCGCTCATAACAATGCTGACTTTGATGCTTTGGCTTCCATGATTGCCGCTTATAAAATCTATCCCAAGGCAACAATAATTTTGCCTCAAAAACTTTCTCCCAGCGTGAAAGAATTTATTTCTTTGCATAAAGATGCTTTTCCCATTAAAACTATTCGGGATTTACGCAGGCAAAATATCACCCGCCTGATTTTGGTAGATACCAAAGATCCGCAGCGAATCAATAAGATCAATGATTTTCTGGACTGGACTAACCTGGAAGTTCACCTTTATGATCATCATCCCTGGGGAGAAGGTGATGTGCATGGCTCCATCGAAGTAGTGGAAACAGTAGGAGCCGCTGTTACCTTATTGATTGAAATTATTCAGGCCAGAAATATTCCGATTTCTTCTTTGGAAGCTACTATCATGGCCTTGGGAATCTATGCCGATACCGGCTCTCTGGTTTACTCCAGCACTACTTCAAGAGATGCTCTGGCTTTGGCCTTCCTCTTAAAAAGAGGGGCTAAACTATCTATTGTATCGGAATTTATAGATCGGCCTTTGAATAAGGAACAAAATGAACTGCTCAAGTCTTTATTGCTCTCCGCTGAAAAACAACAGGTTAACGGTGTGCGGGTGTTGGTGGCTCAGGCCAGGTACCCGGAATTTATTGTCGGTCTGGCCATGCTGACCCATATTATTATAGATATTGAAAAACCGGAAGCAACTTTTATTGTAGTTCAAATGGCTGATCGAGTGCATATAGTAGCCCGTTCCGCCATTGCTCAGGTTAATGTCATAGAAATTATCCGGGACTTTGGCGGAGCAGGACACAGTGCTGCCGCTTCCGCTTCCATCAAAAGCCAGAATATGGACGAGGTTATGGTCAAATTGCAGCAGAACATTCAGCAATTTGTTCGCCCACCCCTTTCGGCAGCAGATATTATGTCCAGCCCGGTTAAAACTGTCCATCCGCAAATGTCCATGGCTGAAGTTAATCATGTCATGCTGCGTTATGGCCACAGCGGATTGCCGGTGGTACAGGATAATCGGGTGGTCGGCATTATCTCCCGCCGGGATGTGGAAAAAGCCACGCAGAGTGGACGGGCTCATGTTCCAGTCAAAGGTTTTATGAATGTCAAGGTTGTTACTGTGGAACCGAATATGCCGGTTTCCAATGTTCGGGAGCTGATGATTAACCATGATATTGGCCGGGTTCCAGTGGTGGAAAACGAGCTGCTGATTGGGCTGGTTTCCCGCACTGATGTGCTGAAAACCCTGCATGGAGACTATGACAGCAAATATCAAAGAATTTATTCGGAAGCTGACAGCGATCCGGAAGACAATCTGGCCAACAGTATTCAACGGGGTTTGAGCCGAACCTCCTTAAATGTCATTCGTCAAGCCGGTTTTCTGGCCGTGGAAATGGGTTATCAGCTTTATGTGGCCGGAGGACTGGTGCGGGACTTGCTGCTGGGCTATGATAATGTAGATTTGGATCTGGTAGTAGAAGGAGATGGCATTGCTCTGGCGGAAAAACTGGCGGAAAAGCTCTTTGGCCGCCTGAAATCGCATAAGCGTTTTCGGACAGCGGAAGTTTCCCTGCCCGGCGGCATGAAAGTAGATGTAGCCACGGCCAGAGTGGAATTTTATGAATATCCGGCTGCTTTGCCCCAGGTGGAAAGCTCCTCCCTGCGGCAGGATTTATACCGCCGGGATTTTACCATTAACGCCATGGCCATTGCCTTAAATCCGGATCGCTTTGGAGAACTGATCGATCATTTTGGAGGAGAAAAGGACTTGCAGGAAGGTCTGGTGCGGATTTTATACAATCTCAGCTTTATTGAAGATCCCACCCGTATGCTGCGAGCCATTCGTTTTGAGCAGCGTTATCAAATTAAAATTGAAGAACAAACCCTGTCCTTATTGCAGGATGCTGTGAGACAAAATATTCTGGTTAATGTTTCCTGCGACCGGATTCGCTGCGAACTTAATCATATTTTTGAAGAAACTCAGGCCGCCAAAATGCTGGCCAGAATTAACGAGCTGGAACTTTGGCCACAGATCTTTCCGGAAGTGGATTATTCAAAGGTTCAGAAGGTATTGCCCTTGCTGCATTATAACTGCGAACGCCTGAAAAATTGGGGAATCAAAGGTATTAAAGACTATTCACTGGTTTTCTGGATGGGAATTTTACATAATTCTTCTTTGGAAATTGCCGGACAAATTTTTGAACATTATTATCTGGGTCATAAGCCTTTGGAAAAAGTGGCACAACTAATCCAGCTTTGTCCGGAAATTGTGACCGAGCTTTCTCAGACCAATCCGGATTCAGCCTTGCTGGCTGAAAAACTGCTGGCTTTGATTCCGGAAGCCTGGGTGGTAATTCTGGCTCTCCTGCCGGAAACCACAGCTCAGGAAAATCTGCAAAAGCTGCTGCTGGCTCTGCAAAATACCCGCATTGCTCTGACTGGCAAAGGTCTGCAAAAAATGGGCTTTAAACCTGGGCCTTTATATAAAAAGGCTTTGAATTATATTTGGCAGGCCAAAGTCGCCGGTTTGGTGCATAACTTAAATGAAGAAAAGGCTCTGGCTCAAAAATTTTTTGCTGAACAAGGAGTGAAACCAGAAAATGGATTGGTTGAATAATATCCACTGGCAGTCAATAATTATTTCCCTGCCGGCCATTATTATCGGGCTGACTTTTCACGAATATGCCCATGGCTGGGCAGCTTACAAACTGGGAGATCTGACGGCGAAAAGCTGCGGACGGCTGACTCTCAATCCCCTGGCTCATTTGGATCCCATTGGCTTCCTTGCCCTGCTGCTCTGTAATTTTGGCTGGGCCAAACCAGTCCCCATTAACCCCTTAAACTTTCAAGGCAATCGCAAAACCGGCTTGATTCTGGTTTCTTTAGCCGGGCCGCTTTCCAATTTGCTTTTGGCCATAATTTTTGGTCTGCTGCTGCACCTGCTGCAAAACCAGCCTTTTCTTTATGACAATCAAGCTGCTATTTTGCTGCTCCTGGAATATTGCGTCTTAATCAATGTAATTTTAGCCGTCTTTAATTTGATTCCCATTCCTCCGCTGGATGGTTCCAAAATTTTATTCGGTTTAATTCCCGGTTATCACAACTGGATGCTTCAACTGGAAAGATATGGCTTCATTATTCTGCTTGTCCTGATGTTTTCAGGAATTTTTGGCACATTTATTCATGCGGCAGCTTATCCCATCTATGGTCTTTTAAGTCCTACAGATATTTTTATCAAAGGTTATTATACCATTCCTCAAGGTAATTAAGGAGGCAAGCTATGCTTTTATTGATTGATGCTTGTGTTCGAGGGAAAGAATCCCGCACCCGGCGTTTGGCTCAAGCCTTTTTGCCTGATGAATTCAGCGAAGTAGTCCTGGAAAAAGAAAATCTCCAGCCCTTAAATTTGGCCGGTCTGGAACAACGCAACCGGCTTTTGGATGAAGGCCGTCTGGATGATCCGCTTTTTCGTTATGCTCACCAGTTCAGTCAGGCTGACTTAATTGTTATAGCTGCCCCTTACTGGGATCTGGCTTTTCCGGCTTTGCTGAAATGTTATCTGGAGAAGATTATGGTTAATGGCATTACCTTCCGCTATGCCGAGGACGGCAGGCCGGTTGGCCTGTGTCGGGCGGAAAAGCTGATTTATGTAACTACCAGCGGCGGTTATATTGGAGAGTTTAATTTGGGTTATACCTATATTCAGGCTTTGGCTGCCATGCTGGGCATCAGCAGAACCGAATTTGCAGGAGCGGAAGGTCTGGATATTTGGGGCAATAATCCGGAAACAATTTTGCAGCAGGCAATTTTAAAATATACAAAATAAGGAAGTGACAAAAATGCGAATTTTATCAGGTATTCAGCCTTCCGGGGCTTTGCACCTGGGCAATTATTTTGGCATGATGGAAAGAATGATTAAATATCAGGAGGAACATGAACTATATTGCTTTTTAGTCAATTATCATGCTTTAACCTCGGTTTTTGATCGGGAAAAATTAAAAAAAGACACCTTTAACGCCGCCTGTGATTTTTTGGCTCTGGGTCTGGATCCGGACAAATCAGTCTTTTGGGTGCAGGGAGATGTACCGGAGGTCACTGAACTGACCTGGCTTTTATCCAATGTTACCGGGCTGGGACTTCTGGAACGCTGTCATTCCTATAAGGATAAGCTGGCCAAGGGCTTGCCGGCCAGTCATGGCCTGTTTTCCTATCCGGTTTTGATGGCAGCGGATATTCTGCTCTATGGGGGCGAAAAAGTTCCGGTGGGCAAGGATCAGAAGCAGCATTTGGAAGTAACCAGAGATATTGGAGAACGCTTTAATTTTACCTATGGAGAAACTTTTGTCATTCCTGAAGCTGACATTCAAAAGGATTCTGCCATGCTGCCTGGTTTGGATGGGCAAAAAATGTCCAAATCCTATGGCAATACCATTGAAATTTTTGAAGAAGAAAAGGTTTTGAAAAAGAAAATTATGGGCATTAAGACTGATTCCACTCCGGTTGACGAACCCAAGCCCATTGAAGGCAATATTTTATTTGACCTTTATTCCCTGTTTTTAGATGCAGAAGGCAAAAATGAACTCAAAGAACGGTTTTTAACTCCGGGCTTACGCTATGGAGATATGAAAAAAGAACTCTTTGGAGTTATTTGGGAACATTTTGCCCCCTATCGCCAAAAACGCCAGGAATTGGCTCAAAATAAAGATTATATAGTGTAAGTCATGCAAAAGTGAGCAGAGAAAGCCCGGCAGACTGCTGCCTATTATTTGGACAAAGCACGACGCAATGTCGGCTTAAATTACTGGGAATAAGTTTTTTACCCTGCTCTTTTATGATAAAGGGGCAGGGTAATCTTTAACCTGCACACTCCAAGTATGTGTAGATGGTAGTATTGATGTCAAAAGAATAATATCATCTCCAATGCTGAAGTTAATCCGAAAAAAAACAGGAGGGCGTAAATAATGACTGACGCTGAAAGACGAGAAGCTGCCCGTCAATTCTTCCAGAAATGGAATAGACGAGGTAAGGAGAACCAAGACGACCGCTCATATTGGCTTGACATCCTTCAGCACATTATGGGTGCCGACGATGCCACGGATAGAGTGGAATTTCAGAAGGAAGTTATTGTTGACGGGAATACAAAACGCATAGATGCGTATATTCCCGAAACAAAGATTATTATTGAGCAAAAGACCCTGGGTATCGCTCTGGACAAGAAGATTGCTCAGTCTGGCGGCATTAAGCTTACGCCTTATGAACAGGCAAAGCGGTATAATGATAATCTGCCGTCTTCGGAGAAAGCCCGCTGGATTGTTACATCAAACTTCGCTGAAATTTGGGTCTATGATATGGACACCAAAGTTCCCGAAGATAATGTTACCAAAATCAGAATTGCCGACTTGCAGAGCCATTATTCCCTTCTTGACTTCCTTCTTGAAAAGAAAGTCAAGAAGATAACGCAAGAAATGGAACTGTCTTTGAAGGCTGGCGAACTTGTCGGAAAAATATACGACAGGTTCTTTAAGCAGTATACTGACCCAACAGACAAAAAGACACAGAACAGCCTGAATATTCTTTGCGTCCGTCTGGTATTCTGCCTCTATGCCGAGGATGCAGGACTATTCGGGGATAGGTCTGCGTTCAGCAAGTATATCGGGCAGTATGAGCCGAAGGATATTCGACAGGCACTAATAAGTCTGTTTAAGGTTCTTGATACACCGTTGAACGAAAGAGCCGATATGTACCTTGATGAAGAGCTGGAAGCCTTCCCATACTGCAATGGCGGTCTGTTTGAAAACGAGAATATCATTATCCCGAAGATTACACAGGAGATAAAAGATACTCTGGAAGAAGCATCTCTTTTTAACTGGAGTAAAATCAGTCCGACGATTTTCGGTGCTGTGTTTGAGTCCACCTTGAACCCCGAAACCCGCCGTTCCGGAGGGATGCACTATACCAGTATCGAGAACATACACAAGGTCATTGACCCGCTGTTTTTGGACGATCTGAAAGCCGAGCTTGATGAGATTATGGAAATCGGCGTTTTGAAGACAAGACATTCAAAACTGAAGGCTTATCAGGCAAAGCTGGCAAGCTTGAAGTTCCTCGACCCAGCTTGTGGTTCGGGAAACTTTCTGACAGAAACCTATATTTCTCTTAGACGGCTTGAAAACGATGCCTTGAGAGAAATTAGGCAGGGAATAATTAGTTTTGGGTTCGATGAAGTATCACCGATTAAGGTAAGCATCAATCAGTTTTATGGCATCGAGATAAATGACTTTGCCGTTACCGTTGCGAAGGCAGCTCTTTGGATTGCGGAATCGCAAATGATGAAGGAAACAGAAGATATTTGCACTCTGAATTTGGAATTTCTGCCCCTGAAAACAAGTGCTTATATTGTTGAAGGCAATTCACTTCAGATTGACTGGAATGAAGTTGTTCTTAAAAACGAACTTTCTTATATTATCGGAAACCCACCGTTTGTCGGGTATGGAATGCAAACTGCCGAACAAAAGAAGGATGTGTTGTCAATATATGTTGATAAAAATGGGAAGCAATATAAAACCGCAGGGAAAATTGACTATGTAGCTTGCTGGTATTATAAAGCTTCTAAATTAGTTGCTGGAACAAAAATTAAGTGTGCTTTTGTTTCTACCAATTCGATTACACAAGGAGAACAAGTCGCCAGTGTTTGGAAACCTCTCTATGAACTTTTTGATATTCATATTGATTTTGCTTATCGAACTTTTATTTGGGATAGCGAAGCTAATATCAAAGCTCATGTTCACTGTGTTATTGTTGGATTCAGTTGTTCAAACTTATCGCAAAAAAAGAGAATCTTTAATGGAAACACTTGCTCTATAGTAAATCATATAAATGCATATTTAATTGACGCTCCAGATATTTTCATAGATAGTCGGTCAAAACCGCTCTGTGATATCTTACCGATGTCAACAGGAAATAGACCCGCCGATGGTGGACACTTAATTATCGAAGCAGAAGATTACGAATCTTTTATCTCAAAAGAACCAAATGCCAAAAAGTACATTAAAAAATTGATAGGAGCAACAGAATATATAAACAATAAAAATCGCTATTGTTTATGGTTGGTTAACGCAGATATTTCAGAAATCAGGAAAATGCCTGAAGTAATGAAACGAATAGAAGCATGTCGAGAAGATAGATCAAACGGAGCGGATGATAGAAAAAAACTTGCTGATACTCCTATGCTTTTTAGAGAAACCAAAAACCCTAATTCTTATGTTGTTGTTCCTGCAACTTCCTCGGAAAACAGAAGATATATTCCATTGGGGTTTTTGACCTCAGATACCATTCCAACAAATGCAGCATTGATAATTGCCGAAGCTGGTCTATACGAATTTGGTGTGTTAATTTCAAATGTTCATATGGCATGGATGCGGGTT
>JAZRXK010000086.1:0-61684 GCA_045600185.1 Desulfocucumaceae bacterium | reverse complement strand
TGATTGATCTATATACTATTTGCTTTATCATCCATTATCACCCATATCAGCTAATTTATTGCATATCCTCAGGAACCTTCCATTTTTCAGCCTCTTGCAGACGAAAAAAGCAGAACCATCCCCGCTAATATATATATATACCAAGCATAGCACACTTTTCCTGCAAAATCAAATTTTTTTTCAATTTTTTTTCACCCTTGACAAGCTCTCTTCCCAATAAGTTCATAACGCATCATCGGCAAACCAACATAAAAAATATCTTTCTTCAGCGGTTTAATTGACATTTTCACTGGATTAAGCTAAAATTAAGCTGACCTGAAAATTTATTGCGTCCAGGTGGAAGTGTTATAATCATACTGAAGTAGCCTAAAACTAAATATACAGTAGGGATGGAATAGCCCAAACTCATACGCCTGTGGACATTGTGTAAGAGTGTAAGACTTGAGCTAACGATTATGTTAGCCAGGCAGTAGTGCTTGAAGCAGGAAGCTCCGACTTCTGTAAGTCGGAGTAGTTCACGGGTGAAAAGGAGAATAAAACTAACAGCAGCAAAGCAAAATACAATCTGACATGAGGTGAGGAAATGACTGAAGAACCCAAAGAATCTAAAGAACCTTTTTATCATGGCTTTTTATTCTGGATAATTCTGGCTGTTTTGTTTCTGCTTGTTCTAGTGGCCTTGAAAAGCTGTAACTTTGATCTGGGACAAGACAAAGAAATTATCATAGGTCATCAGAGCATCGCTTTTAATGCAACTGAAGCCCATTTATCCGGGAAAAAGGTCAAGGATCTTTCAGGAATCGAACAATGTACTTATTTGCAATACCTGGATTTAAGCAATAATCAGGTCAGCGATTTAACTCCTTTGTTGAAAATGAAGAATCTTACCAAACTGAATTTAAGTAACTGTCAATATATGGACGAAGAAAGCTGGGCTGTTTTGGCCAAAATGACCAGTTTAAGCGAATTAAACCTGGAGAATACTGGTCTGGAAGATCCAGGCTTTCTGGCTGATTTAAAGAATCTAACCAGCCTGAATCTTAAAAATAATTATGTTCAGGATATTAAGGCTCTGAAAAATTTAACAGCTTTAACCTATTTGAATCTGGGGCAAAACAAAATTGCTGATTTTTCCGTTTTGAGCAGTTTGCCGAATTTAACCTGTCTTGTTTTGGGTGATACTCAACCGACAAACTATGATTTTTTAGCAGACTTACCCAATTTAACCGAACTGTACTTATTTGAAAATAATTTGACTGCGGTGGATTTCCTAGCTGATTTAACCAATTTAACTGATTTATACTTATACGACAATCAAATTAGTGATTTAACTCCTTTAACAGGTCTGGTGAACCTGAAAGTGCTGGATTTGGGCAGCAATAAACTGACGAATTTGGACAGCCTGAGCGGATTAAGCAACTTAACCGAATTGTCTTTGGACGGCAATTCCGGTTTGAGTCAGGGGCAAATAGATGCTTTGCAGGCTGCTTTATCAGACTGTAGAATTTTATATTAAAATTATGAAAGCTTACAGCTTATTCCGGAGAATAAATGACCATATCGGAGCAATAGATCTCTGATATGGTCGTTTTTTTAATTAGCTTTTGCTGTAGTTCATACGGTAGTTTTCCCCAACAGAATAACCCTTGACACTTAAATAATCTTTATTGCGAGTTAAGATGACCGGAAGATCCAAAGTTTTTTGACTTGTATCCACTTCAAAATAATCTGTAGTTGCTTCATTGTACAAAACAGCAGGTAATTTTCCACTATAATCAGATTCGGTGATTGAAGTTAACTGCAAAATACTTTTCTCACCCTGCCGGTAATAGATGCCTTTAAAGCCGCCATTGTCAGAGCTTCCCCACTGCACAAAGGTGTAAAAGTCTCCATTGTCACTGGTATAAAAACTGCCTTCCTTTCGATAAGTTCCCGGCAAAGTTAAGGTAAGCAAATATTGCTCAGCTTTTATTGGACTTACAGATAAATTTGGCTTGGGCTGAGAAGCAGCAACAGCATTATAATAAAGCTGTTTTCCCAGTTTGTTTTGTTTCTTTTTGGAGTCTTTATCTTTTTGAGAAGTATTTTCAGATTGAGAAGTATTTTCAGGGGCAAGATACATTGTCCAGCTAATCAAAGTCTTGGATTCAGTGGCAGCAATGGTGTATTGTTCATCAGATTCCAACGAGGTCAAACGGTAGATCAGGTTTTCAGGTAAAATAATCAGGAAATCCGTGTTGATGAACGGATCTGGATAAATTCCCTGTTGATTTTGAACCAGCCTGAACTGAGCATGATAATCATTAACTGCATAAGCTGAAGAGTTTGGCTGCTGCTCCAGAATATTATGAAAAACACCCTGGGTTTTAATGTGTTCATTATCTGCTTCTATGTGTTGGCCGTCTTTAAGAATCAGGCGTGAATTTTGATTTTCATGAATAAATTCTCCGGTCATTTGACTTTGGCAGCCGCTCAAAAGTCCCATAGCCAACAAAGTTATTAAAAATAATTTCTTAAACATTTTTCCTCCTTTGGGTCAAGTTAATTCTAACTTAGCATAAATGAAGAATCTCGTCAACAAAAAAGCTGGAGCAAATGAATTATTCCAGTTTTACAGGTTAATATTGTTTGTTCCTGATTTTTGATTTTTTAGGATTATAGAGCAGGATTCCTCGAAAATTCAATTGCCGACGAGTTCACTCGATAGAAAAAGACTGGAATTATTCCAGTCTTTTCTATTAGTTGCATTGGTTCACCAAATGGTATTTGCAGATTTAAGTACAGAACAAGTTAATTGTTTTGATTATATTTTGTAAAAACCTTAATGTCCATCTAAGAGATGGTTAACATTAAGAAACGGGTAATGGGTTATGCCCCAATTATTCAGCTTTTTTGTCTTTCCTGGGGTTGCCTAAATCATCAAGAACACTGGGCTTGGCCAGAGCATCTTTATATTCCCTGGAATCGCTTTTGGCGAAGCTCAGGCTGGCATCGTCCATTGTGCCGGTTAACAGATTATCTTTGTAAATAAAATCTACTGATTCTCCATCAGAAGTTAAGGTTACTTTATCACCACTGGCAGTCCAGGTCATTTTTTCAGCTTTTGCTTTGTTTATGGACATGGCAGCTTTTCCATCTTCCTGAATGGTTAAAGTTATATCCATTCCCAGCTTGTCCATATCAGAAGCATATACGGTTGTTTTTCCATCCTGCATGGAAGCTGCTTTCCACTCTCCGACAAAAGATTCCGAACTGCTTCCGCAGGCAGCCAGAACCAGAATCAAGGTCAGAACGGAAATTAAAACAATGATTTTCTTTTTCAAGAATTTCATCTCCTATTTTACGATTTTAAATTTCTGCAAAGCCAAGTATTACCTGCATTTTATCATATTGATTTATTTAATGCAAACCTTATTTTTGCTGCACGGAAATTATTGGGGAAATTAGTCCTAAAGACCCAGAATACTTACTTCATCCCGATCCAGACGGTATCTGATTTGTTCCATTTGTTTTAAAAGAACTGTATCTTCCCCGGCAGCCCGTTCAATCTGCCGCAGCAGGTCAATGGTTCGCCGCAGCAGAGAAAATAAATCCCCTTCCTGCAGGCTGCAGCTGTTCAGTAAACTGTCGAAGGATGCTCCTTCATACCAGGCCACGGCCAGAGAAGCAGGCAATGGAGACCAAATGCAGAGGTTTTCCGGAACTTTATTGCGAGCCAGAAATTTAATCAGTTTTTTAATATGCTCCAGTTCAATGGGGCTTTCCGGGGCATATTCTTCCCGGCCGGGAATATAATCAACTCCGGCCAGCACTGCAACCACTTCCTGCGGAGGTCGATCCCGCAGATAGCCCTGAAAGAGCAGTTCTGTGACTAAAATTTCCTGAATATACAGACGCAGTGCGAATTTGCCTCTGGGCAAAAGGGTGCGTCCTTCTACAAAATCCAGTTTTTCCAGCAGATCCCACATATTATTGAATTCAACTTCATAGTCCCTGGAATGTCGTTCCAGTTCTTTAACTCTCCGGCTTAAGCGGCTTCTTTTACTATCTATGATTTCCTGTTTTTTCTGAGTCTGCTGGCAGAGTTGCCAGGCACATTGTTTAGGTTCGGTTCGTAAAATTTGGCAGATTTCCTCCCGACGGCGGGCAGCATTTGAATATCTGGCCGAATGACGGCGGATTTTTTTCAGCTTATAAAGTTCCTTTTTGAGATTGGAACGCAATAATTGACAACAGGGTTGAAAAATATCCTCGCAAAAACAAGCGGGCAGAGCCTTTTTTTGTTCGTTCAAATGTTTAATTTGATCCTGTAAAAGAATACTTTCTTTGTTGTTTTGAAAAGCTGCCAGATTTTGTTCTAAATAGCGGGTAATTTCCGCATCGTTTTTCCACTGTAAAAGGCTTAAGACCGTATTGGGAGAAATAATCAGACGGCCTCTGACCGGTTCTACCTCCGATTCCTGGTAAAATCCGGTTTGTTCAGGAAAGCGATCATCAATTCGGATATAAACATGACCTGCTTCGTCAAAGCCCCGGCGACCTGCCCGACCGGCCATTTGGAAAAATTCCCGGTTGTACAAAGAGCGGAATTCCCGTCCGTCCCATTTGCGGCAGGCGTCAAAAGCTGTACTGGCTGCCGGAAAGTTTACTCCGACGGCAAAGGTTTCCGTACAAAATAAGACATAAATCAGTCTTTTTTCGTATAATTTTTCAATCAGAACCTTTAAGGCCGGGGGCAGACCGGCGTGGTGATAGGCAATGCCCTGTTTGAGCATCTGAGCCAGTTTTGGACGGCGTTGGCTGAAAAGCTGAGGCTGAAGTTTTTGAATTTCCATTTCCACCAGCTCTTTTTCCTCATGTGTCAGAAAATCCCATTTGTGGCTTAATTCTTCAGCCAAAAGTTCAGTCTTGCTTCGGCCAAAAGTAAAATACAGAGCCGGTAAATGCTCTTGAATTGAAGCAACAATTTCATCTGTAAATATAAAGTTTTTCCCGATTCTTTTGGCCATTTTGTTTTCCTCACTTTATGTTTATTGATCTTATTCGTCAGAATAAATGTATTTCCAGGCTTCTTCCTGGTTTAAAATCCGGCCTTTGTTGGTAATCCATTTCAAGCGTAAGGGAACAGCTCGTTTTTTTTCAATAATTACCTGTACCGGGCGTTCCCGAATATGTTCAATCCATTGAGCAATTTCCTGAATATTGGGTACAGTAGCTGAAAGTCCCAGTATTTTAAGATGGGGAGGAGCAAAAATAATGCTTTCCTCCCAGGCAGTTCCTCTTTCTGCATCGTCCAGATAATGAATTTCATCAAAAATAACATGGCTGGTCTTGTCCAGCATTTCCGGATTGGAAAAGCACCAGTTGCGAAAAATTTCGGTTGTCATTACCAAAAGCGGAGCGGTTTCGTTCAGAGAAAGATCTCCGGTAATGAGTCCCACTTTTTCTTTGCCATATTCTTCCGTAAAATTTCGATATTTTTGGTTGGACAGGGCTTTTATGGGGGAAGTATAAACTGCCCCCTGTCCTGATTCAATAAGCCAGTGCAAAAGCCTTTCGGCAATCAGGGTTTTGCCGGTTCCCGTGGGAGCTGCTACCAGAACATCCAGCCCCGCAAATAAAGCTTCAATGGCTTTCTGTTGAAAAGGATCCAGTTTCAAAGGCTGGTTATCCGGTAATGGTTGCAAATGGCGTTTAAACTTCTTTTTGGGATTTTCCATGACAGACCTCTTGCTTAATTTCAAAAATTTTTATCTGAAAAGTAAATTAAAGTTTTGTTAATTTGCCTTATCAGTTATATAATATATATAGAACCTTGAAAGGAGGAGTTGAAACATGAAAACAGATTATCGTTTCAACTATCGGGATGATGATAAAATTTTAAGCGTAGAAATTAAATGCTGCGGCAAGCATATTGGAGAAATGCGGTTTAAAGAAGGAGAATCCAAAACTTGCCCTCACTGCGGAGCCATCCATTCTTTGCGAATGGGCTATAACCATTTTCACATAACAGCCTCTCACGACGAAGATAAAGAGGTTATTTAAGAACCGAAACTGTTCGCAGGACAAGCTTGCAAAAGCTGATTGGCGAACAGTTTTTTTATTCAACCTGATTTTTTAAGCTTCCGATTCCAGCTATTGCAATTTCGACTATATCCTGACTATGCAAAGCCCCCACTCCAGCCGGAGTTCCGGTAATAATGACATCACCGGGCAGCAGAGTCATAATCTGGGAAATAAAACTGATCAGCTCAGAAACGGAAAAGATCAGATTGCGGGTATTGCCATCCTGCTTCAGTTCCCCATTGACCCAGGTTTTAACAGAAGCCGTTTCCGGGTTTAAATCAGTTTGAATAAAGGGTCCCAGGGGCAAAAAAGTGTTGAAAGATTTGGAGCGGGTCCATTGCCCATCTTTCTTTTGCAAATCTCTGGCAGTTACATCATTGGCAATAGTATAACCTGAAATATAATTTTCAGCCTCCTGTATTGCAACTTTATTCGCCACAGCACCCATAACTATGGCCAGTTCTCCTTCATATTCTACCTGCGAACTGCTGGCTGGCAGCAAAATTTTTTCACCACTGCCAATTAAAGCAGTCGGTGGCTTAAAGAACAAAACTGGCTGTTCAGGCCGGGAAAAATCCAGTTCCCGAATATGCTCCTGATAATTTAAGCCTACGCCGATAATTTTGGAAGGCTGACAGGGAGGCAGTATTTTTAAATCATTCAAATTGAAAATCGGATTGTCTGGCAAGTTTTCCAGGGGAAAAACCTGCTGGTCAACGATCTTGCCAGTGAAAATTTGATCCTGTAAAGCAAAGCGTCCCAATAACATAAGATATAACCTCCTTAATGGTTAAGCCTGGTGGGGTATAAAGTATTCCACAGCCCGTCTAAAAGTGGGAAAAGAGCATAACTGCTGCAAATTACAGCTGACAAAATTCCTGAATCATTAAAAGCAAAGGCGATCAAAGCTCCCACCCCAATGGCCAGCATACCTTTTCGGAAAATTGGGTTGTGTATTCGCCAGTTTTTTAAAGCATTTTTCAGGAGCTTATTATGCTCCTGATTATATAGGAAGATTAGAAGCAATAATTGCAGAAGTAAAGCTTTGCCCCAAATTGAAGTATATAATAAACGCATATTGGTTCCCAGCTTCCGCCCAATAATTTCCTGAATTTCTGCCCAGCCATTGGAAGCTTCGGAAAAAATTAAAGAGGCGGTTTGTCCCATATGACTTTGCAGCTCAGCCGGACGAAGCAGGTCATAAGCAATAAAGCCAGTCAGGCCAAGAACAACTGTTCCAATGATAACCAGAATAATTTTGCCATTTATCTTCTTTTCCCTTAAAAGCAACAGCAAAAACAAATAAGCGGCTATGGAAGCAATACTGCCGCCTACATTGGTTCCCAAAGAGGGTAAAGCCATAATTAAAACGGCTGCGAAGCAAAGAAATCCGGCTCCTGCCCAGAAGATTTTCCGATGTTTTTGTAAAGGTAAATAAAGACTGGTGATGCCCCAAATTAAAGCACCCAGACAGGCTCCCATATATTCGTTGCCAATGCCGTAAAATCTGGCTCCGATAATGGGATCATAGCTGAACAGAGAAGATTTTTGCAAAACAGAGCCGCTCAAAGTATCGGCCAAAATTAACCCGGCCAGCAAAATTCCCAAAACCAGCCAGCCATGACCGGTTTTATGATGCAGGCGAACAAAGATAAAAGTTAAAAAAGCAGTCAGCAAGACAAATTCCCCAAGAATCAGCCAAAGATTTGAGCCGGGCAAAAGAGGCAGAAGAAGCAAAACCAGCGGCATCAGGGGAACTATAAATAAGCAGGGCTTGAGATATTGACCAAATCTGAATTGCCGCCAAAGCAAAATCCAGGCTAAAATTAACAGGGTTATTTGCAGATAAATATAAATTTTGGTAACAATGGGGCGGGTGTCATTATTTACAGATAATTGTTTAGCCATAGCCTGTAAAGTCAGCAGGGAATTTTGGTCAAATTGAATAATACCAGGCATCCTTCCATCAATTTCTGCCGGAATTTCACAGTTCAGCCAACTTAAAAAAGCCGGTACCAAATCAGTATTGTCGATTAAACCGGGGCGGCGGGTGGTAGGCGAAAATAAAAGCCCGGTCGGCAAATTGCGATTATAAAAAACCGTCCAGGTTACTTTATCGTTTTTACCATCTTCGCTGACCTGACAGCCCGGAGAAGGAACGGTAACAGCCAGCAAATCTTCCTGGGGATCAATTATTTCCAGCAAAGAACCCAAAAATTGATCCATACGCAATAAAGTAGCCTGGTTCATGTCGTTGATTCTTGGCAGGGATAAATAATCCCAATTATAATATATTCGGCTGAAATCTCCCAGATCAATAACGATTAAGGAGCTTTGTTCAGCTACTTCCTGATAATACTGCAATAATCGGTCATAGTCAGTATGAAAACCATTGATAAAATTATCATCATCAATCAAGGTTTCTGCTCCAATATAACCCCGATCCACAAGACCCTGACTATCCATGGCAGCCAGTACTCCCGGCTTTTGCAGATTGGTTTTGCTGTAATCAGAATTGCCCAAAACTGCCGTTTGAAGCTGGTGCTTATGCAGGGTTTCTCCCAAACTGCCTAAAATTAAGTCGTGATTGGAATTGGAATTTAAATTATAAAGATGATTGACTTTTAAAGTAAAAATGGAACCGGGTGACGGGCTTGTTCCGTTTAGCCAGAGATATTCGTCTCTGGCCAAAGTTTGATTGCCCGGCAGCTTCTGACAAATATCCTCGTAGGAATAAGCTGAAAGCGATTGATCCGAGGCTTTCAGTTTGATGCCGGAGCCCATGGTTAAATAAGTATTTTTGGTGTTAATGCTGCCGCTGGTTCGACAGTTGACAAGAGCCACTGCCCCTTGCTGCCAAAGCTTTTGAAAATTGGGAAGCTGTTCTTGCTGCAAAAGCTCCAAAGACATTTTATCTATTAAAACCCAAACAACCTTTTTACCGTTCCGTCCCTCCAAAGCCTGAAAATCTTTGGAGTCAATCGGAGGCAGCAGGTTGTTTAAATTGCTTTGAGCCTGAGCTGGACTGGAGATGAAAAGCAAAATAATCAGGATAAGAGTTAATTTTTTAATTTTATTCACCTCGTTTTGGTGGAGTCCTGTTTAGTCCCGGAAGAATTACGATTGTCAAATCCAGCTAATCTGGCTTTATTATTTCCTTTTTTCTGCCTTTTTTTCCTGCAAAAGTCCTGAAATTTGTTTTCAAAAAGCAAGCAGGCTGTTCCAACCTCCCCAAAGATAAGTTGATGTTGAAGAAAATCATTTGGAAATAACTTTCAATTCAAATAAAGCTTGTTTGATTTTCAATTAGTTGTTATAATAGTATAATATTATATAAAATCAAAACGACCCTTGTTTGTCGGTTATTAAGCTTGAAGAAAGTAAGGGAAAAATATGAAAAAACAATTTCTCGAAATTTATCAAAAAAATATTACCCGCCCCGGCGGAGATAAACTGCTGGCCTGGCTGGAGCGTTCCGATTTTTTTACGGCTCCGGCCAGCAGTCGTTTTCATTTGAGCCGGGAAGGTGGTCTTTGTGAGCATAGCCTGAATGTTTATTTTCGGCTGAAAAAGCTGATTATGTTTGAAAATAACCTTGACCAAACAGAGGAGCTGGAACCTGCTTTGGCCGAAACACTGGCCATTTGTGGTCTTTTGCATGATGTTTGCAAGGTAAATTATTACAAGGTTGAAATGCGTAATAAAAAAGATGAATATGGTCAATGGTATCAGGTTCCTTTTTATACCACAGAGGATTTGGTGCCTTATGGGCATGGGGAAAAATCGGTTTATATTATCAGTTCCTTTATACATCTGTCCAGAGAAGAAGCCATGGCCATTCGCTGGCATATGGGCGGATTTGATGATACTGTTAAGGGCAACAGTTTTCTGGTGGGGCGGGCTTTCAATCTGTTTCCTTTGGCTTTGCAGCTACATATAGCTGATATGCAGGCCAGTTATTTAGATGAAAATGAAATGTAATTTATGTCCTCGTAATTGCGGAGCAGTTCGGGATCAGGGGGAAAAAGGCTATTGCGGCGAAACCAGCCAGATTCGAGCCGCCAGAGCAGCTTTATATTATGGAGAAGAACCCTGTATTTCCGGCAGCCGGGGTTCAGGCAATGTTTTTTTCAGCGGTTGTTCCCTGCATTGTGTTTATTGCCAGAATTACCCTGTTTCTTCCGGCCAAATTGGCCGGATTCTCACTCCGGAACAGTTGGCTCAAATTTTTTTAAACTTGCAGGAACAGAAAGCCCATAATTTGAATCTGGTGACTGCCGGTCATTTTCTGCCCCAAATAATTCAGGCTTTGCAGTTGGCCAGAGAGCAGGGCTTGACCATTCCGGTGATCTATAATACATCAGCCTACGAGAAAACAGAAAGTCTGGCTAAACTCAAGGGTCTAATTGATATTTATTTACCCGATCTGAAATATTTTTCCTCCCAATTAAGCCAAAGATACTCCAAAGCATCTGATTATTTTGCTGTAGCCAGTCGAGCTTTGGCCGAAATGTTCAGGCAAACCGGCAAGATCTGCTTTTCATCTCAGGGTATTCTGAAAAAAGGGGTTTTGGTGCGGCATTTGCTTTTGCCGGGTCAGGTGGAAGACAGCAAGAAACTGGTGGAATATTTGTGGAAGACTTACGGCAACTCTATTTGGTTAAGCTTGATGAATCAGTACACCTCTCTGGGCAATCTGGAAAATTTTCCGGAATTACAAAGAACGGTTACCATAAGGGAGTATCAGGAATTATTGGATTATGCTTTGGATTTGGGTATTACTCAAGCCTTTGTACAGGAAGAAACAGCTTCGGGTTTGGAATATATTCCGGATTTTGACTTTACCGGACTTGAGGTTTAAAACCGGAAACAGGAAAGAAAAGGATGGCTGAAAAGATGGCTAGAACTCCCATGATAAAGCAGTATCTGGAAATCAAAGCTCAACATCCGGATACTATTTTATTTTTTCGTTTAGGCGATTTTTATGAAATGTTTTTGGATGATGCCCTGCTGGCTTCCAAAATTCTGGAGATAACCTTGACCAGCCGGGACGGGGGAGAAAAAGAAAAAATCCCCATGTGTGGCGTGCCATATCATTCTGCGGAAAGCTATATTGCCAAACTGATTGCTCAGGGGTATAAAGTGTCCATTTGTGAGCAGGTTGAAGATGCCTCGGCCAGCAAAGGTATTGTTAAAAGAGAGGTAGTCCGCATTATTACTCCGGGTACGGTTCTGAATAATCTGGAGGAAAAAGAACATAATTTTTTAAGTGCAATCTGGCCGGACTTGAAGGGTTATGGGCTGGCCATAGCCGATATTAGCACCGGCTTGCTGCAAATTGCTCAATTTTATTTTTCATCTGCTCTGGCTGATGAATTATTTCGTTTGCAGCCGACCGAATTATTACTGCCGGATATGTCTTATGCTGGCATGGAACAATATCAGCTTAGTCAGGATTTTTTATCTGAAGTGCAAAATCGCATCAATCCAGTTCTTACTCGCCTGGGAAATGACTTTTTTCAGAAAAATAAGGCTCTGAAAAAAGTCAGGGATCTGTGGAGCAGGCAACGCAACTGGAAAGAACTGCAAAATCTGCCGCTGGGACTTTTGGCGGCGGGAGTTTTGCTGCTCTATTTGGAACAAACCCAAAAGAAAGAAGTTCGGCTCTTTTCGGAAGCCCAGCTTTTGGGCGGCAGCAATTTTATGGTTCTGGATGCCAATACCCGGAGAAATCTTGAACTGACGGCTTCTTTGCGAAACAATGAACGATGGGGAACTTTAATCTGGGTTTTGGATCATACTCGAACTTCCATGGGAGCCAGACTGTTGAGAAATTGGCTGGAACGCCCCTTAGTGCAGCCCGATGTAATCAATCAACGCCTGGATGCAGTTGCCTGGTTGGTAGAAGATATTTTCAGCCGGGAACAGCTTGACGAATTATTGAACGGGGTATATGATCTGGAAAGATTGACCAGTCGGGCTAATTTTGGTTCGGCTAACGCTCGTGATTTGCTGGCCTTAAAGGATTCTTTGTTAAAAATTCCGGATATTGTAGAAATTTTAAGCCATTGTCAAGCCGATCTTTTACAGGAAATTTATCAGCAAATTGATGATTTGCAGGATTTGGCTCAGGAATTAAATTCCGCCTTAAACGAAGAGGCTCCAGTTTCTTTAAAAGAAGGCGGCTTAATTCGGGAAGGTTATCGGGAAGATGTGGATCGTTTAAAGACGGCAGCCAGGGAAGGTCAGGATTGGCTGTTGGATTTTGAAGCTCAGGAAAAACAACGCACCGGAATTAAAACTTTAAAAGTAGGTTTTAATAAAGTTTTCGGTTATTATCTGGAGGTCAGCAAAGCCCAAAGCGGAGCAGTACCGGATGATTATATTCGGAAACAAACTCTGGTTAATGCTGAAAGATATTTAAATCCGGCCTTAAAAGCTATGGAAGAACAAATTTTGGGAGCTGAAGAAAAAAGCCTGCAAATGGAATATGAGATTTTTTGCGATCTGAGAAATAAGGTAGGAGAAATGTCCGATCGCCTGTTGCGAACAGCCGGTTTTCTGGCAGTTCTGGATGTAATTGTTTCATTTGCTCAAACAGCTTTAAAGGAAAATTACCGTCGGCCTAGAATAAATGACAAAGAAAAAATTTTAATTCGGGGTGGACGGCATCCTGTGGTGGAAAAGGTTTTGGGACCGGGTAATTTTGTGGCCAACGATCTGGAATTGTCAGAGGACAACCAGTTGTTACTGCTGACCGGACCCAATATGGCCGGTAAAAGCACCTATATGCGGCAGGCGGCCTTATTAACCATTATGGCTCAGGCTGGAAGCTTTATTCCATCGGAAGAAGCCGAAATTGGCGTAGTAGATCGAATTTTTACCCGCATTGGAGCCGCTGATGATCTGGCCGGGGGGCAAAGTACCTTTATGGTGGAAATGAAAGAATGTCAGGTTATTTTGGCCAATGCAACAGCCAACAGTCTGGTTATTATGGATGAAGTGGGACGGGGTACCAGTACTTATGATGGAATCAGTCTGGCCAGGGCTTTGGTGGATTACCTTTTAAACCGTCTGAAAGTCAAAACCATTTTTTCCACTCACTATCATGAATTAACTGACTTAGGCGAGCTGAAGGGAATTCAGTTGGCTACCATGCTGGTAGAAGAACAGGAAAATAAAATTTATTTTTTACATAAGGTGGTTCCCGGCAAAGCCAGTTCAAGTTATGGTATTCAGGTGGCAGCTTTGGCCGGATTGCCGGAAAGCGTAATTTTGCAGGCTCAAGCTCAAATGCAGGTTTTGGAGCAAAATCAGGATAAAACCATCTTATTGGAGCTTCCTGAACAAAAGGCAGAGCAGGTTAATCCGGAGCAGGCCAGAGTTCTGGCTGAACTAAAGCAGGTGGATCTTTTGGAGCTTACTCCTTTGGAGGCTTTTCAAAGAATTGTGCAATGGCAGGAACTTCTGAATAAAGAACTTTAGCGGCAGTTGATATAAAGCAGAAAGGCAGGTGAAGAGCTGTGTATATAGGAATCGATGTCGGGGGAACCTGTACCGATTCTGTACTGATGGAAAAGGGTCTGGTCAAAAACTGGATTAAGGTTCCGACCAAAACAGATTTATTAACCACTTTGCTGGAAGCCCTGGACGGCGTTTTAAAATGGACTCCGCCGGATATGATTACCAGGGTAACTTTAAGTACCACCATGATTACCAACTTAATTGCTGAAAAAAAATATGATCCGGTTGGCCTGATTTTAATTCCCGGTCCCGGCCTGAAATTGGATTATTATCGTCATTATTCTCCCAATACTCAGATTATCAATGGGGTTATTGACTATCGAGGGCGGGAAATAGTTCCTCTGGATCCGGCCGAAATCAACAACGCTATTTCCGCTTTGGCTGCCTGTGGTTATCAGAAGGCAGCCGTAATTGGTAAATTTTCCTGCCGCAATAATTGTCAGGAACTGCAAGTAGCCGAAATTATTCATTCCCGTTATCCGGATTGGCAGATTGAACTGGGACACAAGGCAGCCGGTCAGCTTAATTATCCTCGCCGAATTGCCTCCACATTGTTAACCTGTGCCACACGGGAAAAATATCAGTTTTTCCTTAAATCGGTGGAAGAAGCTTTAAGGCAGCGGCAAATTAACTGTCCGGTCTATATTTTGAAAGCAGATGCTGGAACTTTGCTGCTGCACCAATCCAAGTCCAGACCTGTTGAAACCATTTTCAGCGGTCCAGCCGCCAGCACCCTTGGAGTGCAGGCTTTACTGCCTCCCGGTGAAACGGCAGTGGCCGTGGATATAGGCGGAACTACCTCTGATTTGGCCTTGATTATTTCCGGTAAGCCCTTATTGGATGTTAAAGGAGCCAAAGTTAATAATTGGCCGACTCAAGTGCGGGCTTTGGCAGTTAAGTCGGTTCCAGTCGGAGGCGATTCTCTGGTGGGCAGAGCCGGACAGGAGATTATTATTTATTCCTACCGACAGGGTTCTCCCTGCTGTTTGGGCGGTTCAGCTCCCACTCCCACTGATGCCCTGCGAATTTTGGGTTTAAGCAGGATTGGCGATTATGATTTAGCCTGGAAAGCTTTGCAGGAGCTGGGACAACCCTTAAATTTAAGTACGGTGGAAGTTGCCTTTAGGATTGTGAATCAGGTAACGGCATTGATTGCCAGAGAAATTGATTTAATGTATAAGCAGTGGGAACAGCATCCGGTTTATCGGGTTTGGGAGGTTTTACAAAAACGCAGGATCAGACCGCCCTTTATTGTCGGGGTAGGCGGCGGAGCGGCTGGCTTTATTACTTCCATTGCTGCCAGACTTGGTTCTTTCCCGGTAATTCCTCCTTATGCCCGCATTGCCAATGCCATTGGAGCTGCTCTGGCTCGGCCTACCTTGCAGGTAACCATGCGGGCAGATACGCAGCAGCGAATTTACAGCATTCTGGAAGAAGGTTATCAGGATAAGCTGCAAGAAGGTCATTTTGATGAAGTATCCGCTCTAAAATTAACCAGGGAATGGTTGGACAGGCGTTGCCGTCTTTCAGGTTTGGAAATGACCGATGAATTGGGCGAACCGGAAATTATTCATAAGGAAATTTTTAATATTGTACGGGATTGGTCCACGGTGGGGCGTTTATATGATATTATTATGCAGACTCAAAGGGGAATTTTGCATTATGTAGGAACAGGAGATGAAAAAAGTGACCAGATACAATAAAACCGGTGTAATTTTTTTTCCGGCTTTTGACTGGGCTATTTCTCCTACTCACCCGGAGCGGGAAGAACGGCTGTTATATACCAGGGATCAGATTTTTGAAGAAGGAGTTCTGGATTTGCCCCAGGTGGAAGAATTAACTCCCCGGCTTGCCACTATTCACGATATAGCCAGAGTACATTTTTGCGTTCCCAGGGTGCAAAGCCAGATTATGGAAGCTCACTTAATTGCCTCCGGGTCGCCGCTGGTTCTGGCCGATAAAATTCGTCTGCGGGAGCTGAAAAACGGTTTTGCCATTGTTCGCCCTCCCGGTCATCATGCCATGCGGGTGGTGCATGGCAATCGGGGCTTCTGCAATATCAACAATGAAGCCATTCTGGTGGAATATTTACGCCGCAATTATGGCCTGAAGAAAATTGCCATTGTAGATAGTGATGTGCATCATGGAGATGGAACGCAGGATATTTTTTATCATGATCCGGATCTGCTGTTTATTTCCTTTCATCAGGATGGACGAACCATTTATCCGGGAACCGGCTTTACCAATGAACTGGGAGGTCCTTCTGCTTATGCCAAAACTTTAAATGTACCTTTGCCGCCGGGCAGTACGGACGAAACTATGCACTATGTTTTGGACAATCTGGTACTGCCCATTTTGAAAGAATTTCAGCCGGAATTTGTGATCAACTCCGCCGGGCAGGATTGTCATTACAGTGATCCATTGGGCAGTCTGAATTTTTCTTCTCAGGGTTATGCGGAATTCACCCGAAAATTACAGCCTGATCTGGCCGTTCTGGAAGGCGGTTATGCCATTGAAACTGCTTTGCCTTATTTAAATCTGGCCATTTTGATGGCTTTGGCCGGAGAAGATTACCGCAATGTGCGGGAACCGGATTATCATCCGGAAAAACACCGGGAAAAACCGGAAAATGCTCTGCGGGTGGCCAAAACAGTTAAGGAAATAACTCAGGTGTGGCAGGATCGGGATCGCTTTAATCCGGATATGTTTTTTGGGCGGGATAAGTTTTTCCGGCGAGATAAAAGTATTTTTTATGATACGGATTATGTGGAGGAAGAACAAACCGAAAGCCTGCGGCGGTGCAGTGAGTGTTCTGGCTATTTGACCATTGAATCCCGTTCTTTGCATAATTACGGAGAAGATATTCAAATTATGGCCGTTTCCATTCCTTTTGGAGCCTGTGCTAATTGTCAGGCCGAAGGCTACGATGCCTATGAATACGCTAAAAAATATTCCTGTCAATATGATTATTTATATTTACAGGATAAATCTATGGATACCTGCAAAGCTTTTGATCGGCTCAGCAGTCAGGAATGGATTTCGGAAGGCCCCAAGGCAGGAGATTCTGATGTTTAAAAAATCCAGGATAGCGGTTTTGGATGCCAAAACCGCTAATCGAATTGCAGCCGGGGAGGTCGTGGAACGCCCGGCTTCTGTCATTAAAGAGCTGTTGGAAAACTCCATTGATGCTGGGGCAACAGCGATTGAAGTGGAAATTGAAGCAGGTGGTTTGAAAAAAATTCAGGTTTCGGACAATGGCTGCGGTATGGATGCCAAGGACGCTCGTCTGGCTTTCGTGCGTCATGCCACCAGCAAAATTAAAACAGCAGAAGATCTGGAAGCCATTTTAAGCATGGGTTTTCGGGGTGAAGCTTTGGCCAGCATTGGAGCCGTCAGCCGGGTCAGTATGCGAACCAGAACTTCTGAAATGCTGGGGGGAACGCTGGTTGAAATTGAAGGAGGCAGGGTTTTAAGGGTGGAACCGGCCGGCTGTCCGGAAGGCACTTCGATTTTAGTCGAAGATTTATTTTTTAATACTCCGGCTCGGCTGAAATATATGAAGACCACTGCCGGCGAATCTGCTCAAATTAACGAAATTGTTGGCAAATTGGCTTTGGCCTGTCCTGAAATCAAGATTCGTCTTTTCAATCAGGGCAAGCTGATTTTTACTGCGGGCGAACCGGGACTTCTGCACAGCTTTGCTGCCGTTTACGGAGTTAAAACTGCCGCTCAAATGCTGCCTTTGGCCATTGAAATGGAGCAAACTAAAGTTGAAGGTTATTGCAGCAAGCCCAGTTTAAGCCGGGGAACCCGCCGTAATATTGATATTTTTATCAATAACCGTTATATTAAAAGCTCGGTTTTGACGGCAGCAGTTTGCGATGCTTATAAAACCGTTTTGCCGAATGGACGCTTCCCCATAGCCGTCATAAAAATTACTTTGCCGCCCAATTCGGTGGATATTAACATTCATCCGGCCAAAACTGAAGTTAAGATTTTGCCGGAAGGAACTATTTTTGATTTAATTCGTTCCGCCATTCGGAAAGCTTTATTTAATCCGGAAATTATTCCGGGACAACCAGAGCAGAACATGACGAAACCAACTGTTTTAAAACAGGCTTCCGATCAGGCAACAGTTGTAAGTCCTTTGAAAGAGAAATTGGAATCGCAAGGTTTCATAATTCCAATCCAGCCGGAAGCAGAGCAGGCAGTCCGATTGCCGGAAACCAGAATACCCCGAACCCCAAAAACAGTTTCTGAACGGCCTTCTCCTTCGCCGGAAAAAGCGGAAGCGTCGGTTTTGTTTCCCCAGAAGACCAAAATTCCAGAGCTGTTATATAAAGGTTTTCTGCCTCCGGTTTATTTGCTTTGGCAGGGCGTGGAAGGCTTATATATTATGGATCAGCATGCTGCCCATGAAAAGATTTTATATGAAAAATTTCTGAGTTTGTTGATCGGTCAAAAGACGGAAGTACAAAGCCTGCTTCTGCCTGTTGCCCTGCGTTTAAGTCCGGCAGAAGCAGCCGCCTGGCAGGAAAATCAGGCTGTCTGGCAAAAGCTGGGCTTTGAAATTGAAAAATTTCGGGAGCCGGATTATTTAATTCGGGGAGTTCCAGCCGGCTTGCCGGGAGGCAAAGAAGCCGAATTAGTTCGGGACTTGCTGGACAGACTGGTGATTCGGGCAGGAAACTGGCAGGAAGAAGATTGGTATTGGGCAATAGCCAGCATGGCCGCCTGTGGAGCAGCCATTAAAGCCGGGTGCTTTTGTGGAGAAAAGGAAGCGTTGACCTTGCTGCATCAGTTGGAACAGACAGAAAATCCTTATACTTGTCCGCATGGTAGACCCACTATTATTTGCCTGACTCCCAAAGAACTGGCAGCTCGCTTTAAAAGAATTTAGTTAGGAGGATTAACTAAATTGAAACTTATTGTTACAACTGCCCAATCAGGTCGTTTAAGTGAAGTGGCTCGGCAATGGGCAGCAAAACTATCCTGTCCTTTTGCGGCTCGCCGGGATCTGAATTTGCCTCAGCTTTTAGAAGAAGAACAGGCGGAAGCGGTGCTGGTGGTGGCGGCTCAAAAAATAAGCTGTTTTTATCAGGGGACAGAATTTTTTTTTCATCCCAGTCTGGCTCAGCTTCGTATTCTGGAACTGGAAAGAGGTCAGGGAAATAATCTGGTTCGTTATCTGAATATTCAACCGGGAGATCAAATTTTGGACTGTACTTTGGGTTTGGCGGCAGATGCTTTAACAGCGGCCTGGGCAGCAGGGGAGAAGGGCAGAGTAACTGGTCTGGAGTCTTCTCCGATTATTGCTGCTCTGGTGGAAGACGGTTTAAAGGGTTTAAAAGATAATCTGGCCGCTCCAGCCAGCCGGATTCAGGTTATTCAAGCTGATTACCGGGATTTTCTGCCCCAGGCAGCAAATAATTCCTATGATATAGTTTATTTTGATCCCATGTTTCGTTCAAAAATCAAAAACTCTCCCTCCATGGATGCTTTGCGGCCTTTTACCAATCCAGCAGCTTTGGAAATAAATATGTTGGCCGAAGCCTGGAGAGTCTGCCGCAAAAGAGTTGTAGTCAAAGAAAGAAATGGCAGTCGGGAATTAAAACGCCTGAATCCTCCTCAAGTTCTGGGCAGGGCTAATGCAACGGTGGCCTTTGGTTTGTGGGAAAAAGAGCGGACAAGTCAGGCACAATTCTGTCCATAACCAAAGAAGGGGGCATACTTATGCAAAACAGATTATTAGCCATAGTAGGCCCGACCGCCACCGGCAAGACGGCTGCGGCAGTTTTGCTGGCTCAAAAGCTGAATGGTTCCATTATTTCTCTGGATTCCATGGCCATTTATAAAGGGCTGGATATTGGCACAGCCAAGCCCTCCTGGGAGGAACGGCAGGGAATTCCGCATTATCTGCTGGATGTTGTGGAACCGGATCAGGACTTTTCGGTTTCTCAATATGAAACCCTGGCTCGTCAGGCCATCCGGGAAATTCAGGAACAGGGTCGTCTGCCTCTTTTGGTGGGAGGAACCGGCTTATACTTAAAGGCTGTAACTGAAAAAAATAATTTTGCTCAAAGTAAACCCAATCCTGCTTTGCGGCGAAAATGGGAGCAAATGTATGCTCAAAAGGGGCGGGAATATGTTTATGCTTGTCTGCAAAAGGTGGATCCAAAAACGGCTCAACGCCTGCATCCCAATGATCAAAAACGCATTATTCGAGCTTTGGAAGTGTGGGAAGAAACCGGTCAGCCCATGTCGGCTCTGGTCAGCAATCAGCCGGAAACTTTGTATCAAATGCAAATTTTCGGTTTATATCTGGAGCGGGAAAAGCTGTACGAGCGAATCAATCAAAGGGTGGATCTGATGCTGGAACAGGGCTTGCTGGATGAAGTTAAAAAGCTGTATGGCCGGGTTAATTCCACTGCATGGCAGGCTATTGGTTATAAAGAATTGGCCGCTTATTTGGACGGAAGTTTGAGTTGGGCAGATGCGGTGGAATTGATTAAACGGGAAAGTCGGCGTTTGGCTAAAAGACAAATGACCTGGTTTCGTCGGGATCAGCGAATTAAATGGATTGAAGCAGGAGCGGCAGAAAAAACAGCAGCTCAAATTTTGCAGCAGTTGGATTGGAGCCAGACTTAAAGTCAGGGGGGATTCCCACTTGAATGGGAATCCCCCCTGACAGAAAGACTGGAGCAAAACCAGTTTGCTCCAGTTTGAAAGCAAGACTTATTCCCGAACGGCTCTGGTTAAAATTTGGTAAGTTCTGGCTACCATTGTTTTGGGATCAGCCGGAAGCCCGGAAGCAATTAAAGCATTATCATAAAGCTGTTCGGCAATCAATTTGGCAAAGTCTTCATCTTTGGCTCGTAAAACCGCCAATCCTTTAATTAAATCATGAGCCGGGTTAATTTCCAGGGTTTTGCGGAAAATGCCCATGGGGGTATCCTGCACTTCCTGCAAATATTTTTGCATGGAAGAAGTCAAATAATTGTCCATATTGATTAAAATGGCCGGACTATCTACCAGACGGTCGGAAGCTTTGACTTCACTGACCTTGTTTTCCAAAATCCCTTTCAGCCATTCCAACAGACTGTTCAAAGGCAGTTCTTCCAATTTGTCCGCAACCGCTTCTTTTTCCAGTTCCGGTAAATCCAAATCGGCACTATCGGCTGAAACCAGTTTTTTCTCTTCAAATTCAGCCAGGTTGCTTAAAACAAAATCATCCAGAGGCTCCAAAGTATAAATGACCTCTATATTGCGTTGTTTGAAAGCTTCCAGGTAGGGGCCGGCTTCAATGGTTTCCCGGTTGGCTCCGTTAATGAAGTAAATATTTTTCTGGTTTTCCGGCATTCTGGAGACATATTCACTTAAAGAAACATACTTGCCGCTTTCCGAACCGGAGGATTCAAAGCGTAAAAGGGGAGCCAGCTCTTTTTGATAATTATGATCAGTGGCGGCTCCGGCTTTAAGAAAGCTGCCGAATTTATTCCAAAAAGTACTGTAACTTTCCGGATCTTTTTTGGCCTGTTCGTTCAGGAATTTAAGAAAACGATTGGTAACAACCTTTTTTAATTTGGCCATTAAAGTGCTGTCCTGCATGGTTTCCCTGGAAATATTCAAGGGAATTTCCTCGCTGTCCACCACACCTTTTAAAAATCGGAGCCAATCCGGCAGTAAAAATTCACAATGCTGCTGAATTAAAACCTTGCGGCAATATAAATTGATGCCCGGCTCCAATTTGCCAAAGCCGAATTTTTCCATATTTTCGCCGGGAACATAGATCAAAGCTTTGATGGATAAAGGAGCATCAGCGGTAAAATGCAGGCGGTAACAAGGTTCATCAAAGGCACTGGCAATATATTGATAAAATTCCTTATACTGTTCTTCAGAAACTTCGTTTTTATTCAAAGCCCAAACAGCCTGTAAAGTATTAAGCTTTTCACCTTCCAGCAAAACTGGGAAAGGAACAAAACTGGAATATTTGCGGCCAATTTCCTGCAGGCGATCCTTGGAGGCAAATTCGCTTTCTTTTAATTTAAGCAGGATGGAAGTTCCCCGATTGGCTTCAGCCAAAGGTTCAATTTCAAAGGAACCGGTGCCTTCTGAAGTCCATTGCCAGCCGCTTTCTTCCGGAAGATAGGAACGAGTGGAAACTACTACTTCCTGAGCAACCATGAAAGCAGCATAAAAGCCTACCCCAAATTGGCCAATTAAACTAAAATCCGGTTTTTCCTGCTGTAAGCTCTGCAAAAAGGCTTTGGAACCGGAATGAGCAATGGTACCCAGGTTTTCAATCAATTCGGTTTTAGTCATGCCCACGCCGGTATCTTCAATGACAATGGTTTTCTGGTCTGGATCAACCTTGATTTGAATTTGCAGTTCCAATTCCGGCTGATAAATATTTTGCTCGGTAACGCTTAAATAACGCATTTTTTCCAGAGCGTCAGCGGCATTGGAAATAAGTTCCCGCAGGAAGATTTCTTTGTCAGTGTACAAAGAATTGATCACAATGTCCAACAACTGTTTGACTTCTGTTTGAAACTCCATTTTTTCTGTACTCATCCTTCAATCCTCCGTTAAAAAGATTTTTTAATTAGTTTTTGATAACAGCCCAGCATTTTTTTGGTACTTGCTTCGGCTGAAAATTTAAGCGAGTTTTGCAGGGCCTTCAGGCTCATTTGCTGATATAATTGAGGATTGTCCAGAAGCAGCTTGATTTTCTGGACAAAGTCATTTTCATCCAGTTCAGTCAAAAAACCGTCTTCCTGATCAGCAATCATTTCGCCCACTCCATAAGAACGGACGGCTACTGCCGGTTTACCTGCGGCCTTGGCTTCAACAACCACCAGTCCCTGAGTTTCAGTCAGGGAGGAACAAACAAAAATATCGCTGTCCTGATAACAGTTGACAACCTTTTCCCAGGGAAGTTTGCCGGTCAGAATAATTTGTTTTTCCAAACCCATTTGATGAATTTGCTGAACAAAGTTTTCTTTTTCCGGTCCGTCTCCCACCAAAACCAAACAAAGCTCTGGATAAACAGGCAAAAGCTTTTGCAAAATTTTAAAAAGAAAAGGAATATTTTTTTCCTGTCCCAGACGGCCAACAAAAATCAAGATTTTCTTTTCCGGGGACAAGCGGTAGGTATTACGCAGCCAATGCAGATTGGGTTCCCGAAATGGAGCCAGTTCAATTCCGGTGGGAATAGTTTCGATGGGAGAATTTACTCCCAAATCTATCAGATAGTCGGCTACAATTTGCGTAGGGGAAATGACCAGATCGCAGCTATTGCAAAAATTGCGGCAGATTCTTCGAGTTAATTCCCTGGTAGTTTTCTGTTTCCAGGGAAAATAATGCACATATTTTTCATAAAGAGTATGGAAAGTTACCACCAAAGGAATCCGATGTTTGCGGGCATACCTGGCTCCCACCCGACCCAGCAAAAAGGGGGAATGAACATGAATAATATCCAGATGCAGATTTTTCAGCAAAGGATGCACCCGCACAGAAAAGGGAATTGCTAAATTATAGCCCGGATTGGCCAGCGAAGGAACAGAGGCATAGCGAAAAATTCGGGGTTCTTTGGTACATTTAGCATAGTGTGGAGCAAAAATATACACTTCATGGCCTTGTTTTTGATATTCCTGGCGAAAAAATTCAATGGATTTAACTACTCCACTGACATAAGGTAAATAGCTGTCAGTAAAAATACCTACTTTCATAAAGTATTCGACCACCAAAACCTCCTGTTTTAAACTGCTTGTAAATGATTAAGAGGAGTGGCCTTCTCCTTTCTCGACCTTAACAAGAACCGTGGATTGCTTCATGTTTATATTATACACTGTTTCCAGCCACTTTCAATTTTTACCTTGCTTAATTTTTAAAATTATGGGTCAAATTATGGGTCATAAGAAAACAAAAACACCACCTCAGTGGTGGCGTTTATTAGAAAGATTTATTGTAACGACGAGTTAAACGGGATTTTTTGCGGGATGCAGTCTTTTTATGCAGGATTCCTTTGGTAACTGCTTTATCCAAAGCCCGGTTAGCGGTTTTTAATTTGGCGTAAGCATCTTCTTTGTTATCACTGACCACTGCTTCGTCAAAATGACGCAGGACTGTCCGCAAAGCAGATCTCAGTCTAACATTTCTCAGAGTTCTTTTTTTGGTGATGTTGACTCTTCTGATTGCAGATTTAATATTAGGCACTTTTTCACCTCCCCATTTGTTTAATTTTAGCATGAGCAAAATAAATAACTAATACCACCACATACACATATTTTCTCACCTCCCCATTTGTTTAATTTTAGCATGAGCAAAATAAAAAAGCAACTATTAAAAAAGCTCCAGCTTAAATTTTTTTCAGAAAAAATGTGATTTAAGGCTTATGAGCCCTCAATGGGAGAGGGTTCATAAACTCTGATTAAGCGGTAATTGCAGCAGCTTCCAGCATCCTTTTCCCAGTTACGGCATAGCCTCGCAGGGGATCATTTATCAAAACATGGGTAACTGCTCCCACAAAAAGATTATTTTGAATAATGGGACTGCCGCTCATACCTTGAATAATTCCGCCGCATTGCTCCAGCAAACGAGGGTCGGTAACTTTAATAATCAGATCCCTTCCTTTTGAATTCAGTTGAATCTGTTCAATTTCCACCGTAAATTTTTCCACCTTATTCCCGTTCAGCACGGTCAGCATTTCAGCCTGACCAGTTTCAATTTGGGATATTTCAGCAACTTCCATGGGAGAAGCGGAATAAAAATTTTCGGGCAGTTGGGCAAGATGGCCAAAGACACCAAAAGAGGTGTTTTTTTCTATCTGACCTTGTAAAGCAGAATTTTCTTCCAGACAGCCGATTTTTTCACCCGGTTTGCCTTTTTGAGCCTGATGAATGCCCTTGATTAAGGCTCCGCAAATTTTCCCCTGTTTAATTTCCAGCCTGTTTCCAGTGTGGGAATCATTAACGATATGTCCCAAAGCTCCGTAATAATTATGGCTCGGGCAGTAAAAACTAAGAGTACCAATGCCGGAAACGCCCTCCAAAACGGTGATGCCAATTTTATACTGCTGGCTTTGAGCAGAATAAACCGGCTGCACCGTCAAGGTTTTTTCCTGCTTCTGGCGTTTAATCCGGATTTCGATTGTTTTCCCCTGACCTTTGCGGAGAATTTCGCTGATTTGGTTTTGTTTTTGGACGGAAACTCCGTCCAGGCTTAAAATTAAGTCTCCGGGTTGAATGCCGGCTTCTTGAGCCGGGTTAATTTTTTGCCCCTGATCATTGGTAATGGGCAAAGTTTTGACCACCAGAAGACCTTCCTGGTTAATGACCAGACCAACAGCCTGCCCGCCGGGAATAATTTGCGGAGCAGCCCAGGCATAACTGCCGCTCAGGCTGAACAGCAAAACCAGAATCAAAGTCAGGCGGGAAATTTTTGGCATATTAACACCTCCTTTTTTTTGACTGTAAGATAGAATTAGCCTTCGCCAAAGCTTTTATGTTCTACAGATAAAGCCCGTTTTGCTGGCTGTTGACTTTTTTCGACGAGAACAGGAAAAATGCTCAAAAACGGAAGCTGTGGTTATAAGCTCCGCAGCCGGCGAATAAATATTTTAGAGGTTGGAAAATGGGGTGGAAAAAATGAAAATTTTCAAAGCAGTTTTATTGGTGGCTTTGGTGCTGGTTTTAATCTGGAGCTGGAATCTGGAAGAAGTTCCTGAAATTACTTTGGAATCAGGGGAAACAATTTCCTTATATGTGCATGAAACAGGCGAAGTCTTGGAAATTCCTCTGGAAGAATATGTTGTGGGAGTGGTGGCGGCGGAAATGCCGGCTGCTTTTCCAATGGAGGCTTTGAAAGCTCAGGCAGTAGCGGCTCGAACTTATGTTTTGAAAAGGGTGCAGCAGGGGGAGAATGTCCAACATGCTCAGGCCGTAGCTTGTGACGATCCTCAACATTTTCAAGCTTGGATCTCACCAGCCCAGAGAAAAGAAAATTGGAGCTGGGATTATGCGGATTATGAACAAAAAATAAAACAGGCGGTAGCAGCTACTCAGGGACAAGTCTTAATTTGGGAAGATCAGCTTATTGATCCGGTTTATCATGCTTCCTGCGGGGGAGAAGGTACTCGCAATTCTGAAGAAGTCTGGTCAAGCAGTCTGGCCTATTTGCGGGCGGTGGATTGCCCTTATGATGCCGATCCTCAGCCCTTTCAAAGTGTTTTATTAGAAGGAAAAGAAATTATTTCCGCCTTGCAGTTGGATTCGCAGAAATCTTCTCCTCCGGTGGGAGTGATTGCTTATGCTGCCACTGGCAATCCGGAGGTTTATCTGGTGGATGGTCAGGAATATTCAGCAACGGAATTACGCCAGCGATTGAATTTGCGTTCCATGAATTTCAGCATTGAAAACAGGGAGAGCGGCTGGGAAGTGCAAACCATTGGACATGGACATGGGGTGGGAATGTGCCAGTATGGAGCCAAAGGATATGCGGAACAGGGGTATGATTATCAGGCCATTTTGCAGCATTATTATACTGGAGTTAGTCTGGCCAATTATCAGCAACTTAATTCCAGCGGTTTTTAGCACCTCTTATCCGGTAACTGCATAAACTACAACATAAGCTGAAAGTTAAAAGCTTAAAACAAAGGAGGTATTTTTTTATGGCTTATGGTTGTGGTGGTTGTGGCGGCGGTTGCAATAGTGGCTGCGGCTGTGGAGAAGGCAGCTTTATGTTATTCCTGATTCTGATTCTCTTAATGTTCTCCTGTGGCTGGGGCAGCTGTGGAACCTGTGCCATCAGTGACTAATTAACTAAAAGGGAGGACAAATCATGTGCGGATGTGGCTGTGATGGAGGTTTTCTGTTATTCTTAATTTTAATTCTTCTGATTTTCTCCGGTTCCTGCGGTTGCAGTTGTTGTGGAGTAAGTGATAAATAATAAATTGAAGGCAGCTTTTGAGATAAATCTTAAAAGCTGTTTTTTTAGTTGGAAACCGAGCTTAAAGACTAAAATTCCGAATCGTAACTGGAATTGCTGTCTAAAAAGATTTGGTTGTCCTGCCAGGTTAAACCTATATCCAGCATTTTGGCTATATTCCGCAATTTGAAATAAGTATAATTGTTAATATTATAGGTGGTCAGGTATTTTTGTGTATTCCCCAGAAAAATTTTAGTGGGTTTAATATAACCGACAGTTGGTTCCAGAGGAATATCAGCCAGGTCAGCTGTTCCGCTGTAGTTTTGGCCGGGAATAATTTTAATGGTTCCCTGTTCCCATTTGAGATCACAAGGCTTGGCCGTGGAATTTAAAGCACAGGCCAGATCCCGCAGCCTAAAATAATTGTGGCCACGAATATTATAAACAGTATAGATTTGCTTTTGCCCATCAATGGAAATTTCCACCTGGCTGGGAGTGGTTTGGAAAGAGCTTTGTTCAGAGACATAGCCAGTAACCTGGTTGTCTTTCATCCATTGCTTTTTGGCATCAAGCAGTTTTTGCAGATCCGCATCTTTTTTGCCATTGCGTTTGAACAGCATATTTTGCAGGTTAAGTAAATCGTTATAGGTTAAGTAAGGATAATCACTGCCAATGCTGCTGCCATCTGCTTTAAAAGCATAGTTTAAATTATGATCAGGCAAAATCCAAAGATCAGTGGTATGCTTCAGACCATTCAGCATTTTATTGGCCAGCCTGGTATAAGCATTGTTTTGGGAGGTGGAAGCCAAATCATAAAGAAACAAAATTTCTTTAAGCTGGTGGTTTAAGGAGGCATGGAAAGTCATGGAACTTTTTGGCTGCCAATAATCTTCAATTAACCAATCACTATCCTTGGAACTCAAAGAAAAATGATGATTTTGAGCGTAATTTAAAAAAAACTGGCCATATTGATTGGCAGTCTGATAAAAAGAGCGGATGCCGAATTTTTGATAGGCAATTAAATAGGTGTGAGCCAGGTCAGTGCAAAAACGAGTATCATAATAGTTTCCACCCAGATTATAACTTTCTTTTAACCAGATGCTTTCGGCCTGACTGGGAAAATAACCGGCGGAATTTTGCTGCTTTTGCAGAATATCCAACATGGCTATGCCTATTTGCTCAGAAGCCAAAGAACCTCCGGTTTGAATCATTCCATTGGTTACATAAGCGGAAGGAGTCAATTTAAAGCTGTTGGGCGTGGGTGGAGCATATTCATTGCTGTCATAATAATAACCATCATAATTGAAGCGGTTTTCATCATTTAATAAATAACCTGCCCAGATGGCCTGATTGGTATCAGAACTCCAGTCAATTAAAGGAACTGAAGAACTGAGACTCCAATATTCAATTTGCGTGTTGGCAGAAGGTAAAACCATTTGATGCAGATAAAATTTGCCCTGAGAATATTCTGCCTCGATATAACCATTATTGGACGATATGTATTGCAAAAGATAATCATTTTCGGCTCGATAGGCCAAAGGCTGGCTCAATAGTAAATAACTTTTTTGCCCATTGTCATTGGCAATCAGATATAGAGTTTGCTCCGGAAGAGTTCCGGGCTGTAAAGTATCTTCAACCCATTTTTGTTCATTTTTGTTATAATAAACAATAGTTCCCTTTTGTCCCGGCAAAGTATAAGTCGCAAGCTTGACGGGATCTTTGGAGCTGTTTTTAAATTTAACCTGTTCCTGCCTGAAATTATTGCCATTACTAAAGGTATATTGGCGGCTTCGGGTTGGCATGGAAGCCAGAAAGCCGGATCTGGTTTCGGTTTTGACAATGAGTCCTTGATTGCTGGAAATGAATTCTTTATGGCTGGAAGCTGAAATCAGATTGATAGTCAGAATAATAAGTACAGCCAGGATTAACAAAATAATTAAACAGGTCAGAACGGGAGAAACAAAGATCTTTTTACCCATCATAAATGCCTCCTGGAGTTGGTTATCTGGGGAATATTCTAAAACTTTGTTGAAAATCCTCCTTCAAAAAAGATAATTCGGAATATTTTTGGTTGCTTTGCAGGGTTATTTTAAGTTATACTGATCTAAGTGGGTTTATTTTGATTTTTGGATTTGAGGTCTGAAGTCATGAAAAAAATAATAACAATATTTGGTACCAGACCGGAAGCCATTAAAATGGCTCCGGTGGTCAAGGAACTGCAAAAATATCCGGAGCAGTTTCAATGTCTGGTTCTGGTAACGGCTCAGCATCGGGAAATGCTGGATCAGGTTTTAAATTTGTTTCAGATTAAACCGGACTATGATTTGAATATTATGAAGCCGGGGCAAAGCCTGTTTGATATTACCAGTCGGGTTTTGCAGGGTCTGGGAGAAATTCTGTCGCTGGAAAAACCGGATCTGGTTTTGGTGCATGGAGATACCAGCACTACCTTTACCGCGGCTTTGGCCGCTTATTATCTGCAAATTCCAGTGGCTCATGTGGAAGCCGGTCTGCGAACCTTTGACAAATATTCGCCTTTCCCGGAAGAAATAAATCGCCATTTAACCGGGGTTCTGGCTGATCTGCATTTTGCTCCTACTGCTCAGGCCAGAGAAAATCTCCTGCGGGAAGGCATTGATCCTGAACAGATTTTTGTTACCGGTAATACGGTAATTGATGCCTTGCTGGATACGGTGGCCAAAGATTGTACCCTGCCTTTTGAGCTGACCAGGGAGCGGGTTTTGCTGGTGACTACTCACCGCCGGGAAAATCTGGGCGAGCCCATGCGGCAAATTTATCGAGCCCTGGCAGAAGTAATTCGCTCTTATCAAAATGTTCAAATTGTTTTTCCAGTGCATCGCAATCCCCTGGTGCGGCAGGTGGTGGAAGAAGAATTGGGCAGTCTGGAACAGGTTACTTTGATTGAGCCTTTGGATTATCATCCTTTTGTTCATTTAATGCAAAAAAGTTATCTGGTTTTAACCGATTCCGGGGGAATGCAGGAAGAAGCTCCTTCTTTGGGCAAGCCGGTTCTGGTTCTGCGGAATACTACGGAAAGACCGGAAGCAGTGATGGCTGGAACAGTGCGTCTGACAGGTACTGATTATAACCGGATTCTTAGTGAGGTTTCCAGATTGCTGGACGATCCGGAATATTATGCTCAAATGAGCGAAGCGGTTAATCCTTATGGAGATGGACAGGCAGCCCGGCGAATTGTGCAATACCTTTTGAATTATTATGATTATCAAAAGAGTTTTCCAGAGGAATTTAAGCCGTCTTAAAAATTTCGCTTAAAGAATCTGAAAATGTGGAGGAATCAGGTAGAGTGATGTAGAATCTAAGCTTTAAAAATGGGTTTTGCATTTTCTGCTTGTCTGCTTGAATGGATATGGATAAAAAGCCTGATGAAGCTGTTCAGCCTGCTGAGGAGTCTGAACAGCCTGCAGAACAAAAACCAAATCCCCCCAAAGATTGGGGAGCCTGGCAGGCTTTCAGCCTGACCAGTACCCTGGGAATTGAACTGGCCGTTTGTACGGTAGCCGGGGCTTATTTTGGACATAAACTGGACGAAAAATTCAATACCCTGCCCTGGCTGACAGTGGCAGGAGTGCTGTTGGGTATGGCGGCAGGAGTTTGGGGAATTATTAAAACCTTGAAACAATATCTTTAAGAATATTCATTTTGTGAGGGCTTGAAAATTTCAGATTTTCTTCTAAGTCTGATAATTTCAAAAACAGATTTTTTCTGATTGGCCTATCTGAAGCTGGGGCGGCTTCGGAGCTGCCATTTCTTGCCTGATTGATTAAATCATGTTCAAACAGCCCAAGGTCTTTTGTCTTTCGGCAAAAGAATATAGTTTTTTATTCCTGAACAGAAAGGGGTGAGAAAAAATATGGCAGATCCGAACAGTATGGAAGCTGTTGAGCATAGTCTTGATGTCTGGGGATTGCTGGAAGCCGGTAACGCCGGGGAAACAGGCGAACTTTTATCTACTCCCATTGGTAATATCCACATTAAAGTGGTAGTAATGACCTGGGCAGTTATGATTATTTTGGCTTTGATAACCTTCCTTTTAACCCGTAAAATGAAAGTCAGAAATCCGGGTAAGGGACAAGTCTTAATGGAAAGTCTTTTTACTTTTGTGCGAGGCCTGGTTTATGACAGTATTGATCCCAAGAAAGGTGCCGGCCTGGTTTGCATGATCTTCACTTTGTTTTCCTTCTTGCTGGTAAGCAATCTGTGGGGTCTGGTTCCCAGTATGATGTCTCCAACTGCTAACTTAAATACGACTTTGGGCATGGCCTTAACCATGTTCTTCGTGTTCCAGGTTGTAGGGGTTAAGTATAAAAAAGGACATTATCTCAAGCATTATGTTGAACCTTATCCGGTTTTCCTGCCTCTGACTATTATTGAAGAGGTTTCCAAACCAATTACAATGGCTTTTCGTATCTACGGGAATATCTATGCCGGAGAAGTTCTGATTTCTGTTTTGCTGTTCCTTTTTGGCAGCATGGCAACCTTATGCGGCGGATTTATCGTTTGCGTAATCTGGCTGCTTTTCAGTATCTTTGTAGGCGGTATCCAGGCATTTATTTTCAGTATGCTGACCATTGCTTATACAGCTCAGCAGATCCCAACTGAAGAACATTAAGATATTCCCCTTAAACGAATGGTTAACTGATTGTGAAGCAGCGTTTTCGGCTGAAAATCGCCTTCGTGGTGATGAAATGAATTTCATATTGACAATATAGCCTAAATGATATTTATTCACTCAATACTAATCAAAACCGTGGGAAACACGGGGCTAGCTCGTGGTTACTGCATCCGCCATGATGCTTGAGCGAGAAGCCTCCGCTTTCGGGCGTGGGTATTTCACAGTTTAGGCTGATTTTTTAAGCTGATTTTAAGGAAGGGAGGGAAACAAGAATGGAGCTCGCTTTATTAGGTGCAGGTATTGCGGCTGGTCTGGCTGCTTTTGGTGCCGGTATTGGTAACGGTCTGGTAACTGGTAGATTTATGGAAGCTATGGCTCGTCAGCCGGAATTGAAAAGTCAGTTGATGGCTAATATGTTTATTTCTGTAGGTTTGATTGAAGCTATGCCGATTATCTCTGTAGTTATTGCTTTTATTTTGATGTCTAAAGCTTAATATCCAAAGCCGGTTGATGGCTGATATGTTTATTTCGGTGAATTTGGTTAAGGCCGTGCCGATTATCATTTTGATGGATCGGTTCAATAAAAATTGTCAATTTATTGAATTTATCACCAAAAATGTGATAGTGGGTCTGAAAACTCCCACTATCATAGTTTTTGGAACAGGCACTAACTTTTCCAGAAGAAAGCACAAAGTTAAATTCAGAAGCAGATAAACTTCTGAAACAGTATCTTGGCTGACTTTCTGCTTAAAACAGGAAGGGAGGGGTAAAGAAACCTCATGGAAGCTATTTTAGATGGTTTACACTTAAATGCTACCATTGCAGTGCAGATTTTCAACTTTATTGTTATGCTGATTTTTATTCGTCTGGTAGTTTACAAACCGGTTGTCAATATTTTGAACAAACGGCAGGAAGCTATTAACGAGGATATTGAAGCGGCTGAAAAGGGAAGAAAAGAAGCAGAGGATTTGCGTCAGGGCTATCTGGCAGAAATGCAGAAAACCAAAGAAGAAGCTCAGGCCATTATCCAACAGGCTACCAAAAGTGCTGAAGTTCAAGCTCAGCAAATTTTAGCTGCCGCTCAGGAAGAAGCCAGCCGGATTAAAGAATCCAGCCTGGCCGATATTGAACGGGAAAAAGAAAAAGCTGTGGCCGAACTTCGGGATCAGGTTGTTTCTCTTTCCATGCTGGTGGCTAATAAAGTTGTCGGTCGTCAAATGACTGATGATCTGCAGCATGATATGGTGCAGGAATTTATTAAAGAGGCAGGGGAACTGCCATGCTAAAAGGCGCAATTGGAGAACGTTATGCTGAGGCTTTATACGATTTGGCCAAAAGCCTGGGCAAAGCTGAAGAAATGGAACAGGAACTGGTGGTAATCAAGGAAATTGTGGAACAGGATCGGGATTTGCAGAAAATCCTTTATCATCCCCGCATTACTGCCGAAGAAAAAAAAGAATTGCTGACAACTCTTTTTAAGGAAAATATTACAAATGTAACTTTTTCCTTCCTGCAATTATTGGTGGATAAACAAAGAGAACAATATCTTGGGGATATTGTAGATGCTTTCGTTTTTAAAGCCAATGAAGACCGCAATATTTTGGCGGCGGAAATTTCATCTGCTGTACAGCTTTCCGATGCGGAAAAAGCTGACTTGAAAAAGGTTTTGACTAAAGTGACCGGCAGAGATATGGTGACTCAGTTTGCAGTCGATCCCGCTTTACTGGGCGGCATTGTTGTCAAAATCGGCGACCGGGTTATTGACGGAAGTCTTAAAACCAGATTTGCAGCGATGAGAGAATACTTAAGACAAAATTAGTTGTTTTGCTTCAGCTTCTAAGCTGGAATAAGAGTGGATAGGGGTGAACCTAAAAGCATGAATTTGCGTCCTGAAGAGATCAGCACAATTATCAAACAGCAGATCGATAAATATGAAGCGCAAATCGAAATGGCTGATGTGGGCACCGTAATTCAAGTTGGGGACGGTATTGCCCGTGTCTATGGGCTGGAAAAATGTATGTCCTCGGAATTGTTGGAATTCCCGGCTCCCAATGAAGGAGAAGAACCTACTTTGGGTATGGCCTTGAACTTGGAAGAAGATAACATCGGTTGCGTTTTGTTGGGTGCTTACACCCATATTAAAGAAGGGGACAGCGTTAAAAGAACCGGCCGGATTATTTCGGTTCCGGTCGGAGATGTTTTGCTGGGTCGGGTTGTAACCCCCCTGGGGCGTCCTCTTGACGGTAAAGGTGCCATTGTCAGCGATAAATACAGACCGGTAGAAAGAATTGCTCCTGGGGTTATGAAAAGAAAAACCGTTCATCAGCCCCTGCAGACCGGTTTAAAAGCTATTGATGGCATGATTCCGATTGGCCGGGGTCAGCGGGAATTGATCCTGGGCGACCGTCAAACTGGTAAGACCGCTATTGGTATTGATGCAATTATTAACCAAAAAGGTAAAGATGTAATTTGTATTTATGTTGCCGTAGGCCAGAAACAGTCCACTGTTGCTAATGTGGTGCAGAAGCTGACGGAAGCCGGTTCCATGGATTATACCATTGTAGTTTCCGCTACCGCTTCCGATCCGGCTCCTTTGCTGTACATTGCTCCTTTCGCCGGAGCGGCTATGGGCGAAGAATTTATGCATCAGGGCAGACATGTTCTGATTGTTTATGATGACCTGTCCAAACAGGCTGCTGCTTATCGTGAGTTGTCCCTGTTGCTGAGACGGCCTCCCGGACGGGAAGCTTATCCCGGTGATGTTTTCAACCTGCACTCCCGGCTTTTGGAAAGAGCCTGTAAACTTTCTGATGATGAAGGTGCCGGTTCCATGACCGCCTTGCCGATTATTGAAACCCAGGCCGGTGATGTGTCGGCTTATATTCCAACCAATGTTATTTCCATTACTGACGGTCAGATCTTCCTGGAACCTGATTTGTTCTATGCTGGTCAGCGTCCGGCTGTTAATGTTGGGATCTCGGTTTCCCGTGTTGGCGGGGCAGCTCAGATTAAAGCCATGAAACAGGTTTCCGGCGGTCTGCGGATTAACCTGGCTCAATATCGGGAATTAGCTGCTTTTGCTCAGTTCGGTTCCGATTTGGATAAAGCTACTCAAGCCAAACTTACTACCGGGGAACGCATGATGGAACTGTTAAAGCAGGGTCAGTATGTTCCTATGGATGTAGAAGATCAGGTTATGTCTTTGTACACAGCAGTTAAAGGCCATCTGGATGATATTCCGGTGGAAGATGTCCAGAGATTTGAAAAAGAATTCTTGCAATTTATGAAATCCAGCCATGCCGATATTGGTAAGGCCATTGTTGATACCGGAAAACTTTCCGATGATTTGGAAGCAAAATTGGTAGCTGCCATTCAGGAATTTAAGAAAATCTTCAAGTAAGATTTCCGTTTTTAAATGAATGAAAGGCAAGGTGGTGAAAAAATAAATGGCGAGTATCCGAGATTTGCGTCGCCGGATTAAAAGTATTAAAAATACCCAGCAAATTACCAAAGCTATGAAAGCGGTTTCTGCGGCCAAAATGCGGCGGGCTCAGGATGATGTTGTCGCGGCTCGGCCTTATGCCAAACGCCTGATTGATGTTTTGGGACGAGTTGGTATGGCTTCCAAGGGAGTCAAGCATTCTTTGCTGGAAGTACGGGAACCGAAAAAAGTAGCTTTTGTGGTAATTACGGCCGACCGGGGTCTGTGCGGAGCTTTTAATTCCAATGTTTTGCGTCGGGCTACGCATGAACTGGAAGGATTTAAAGATCCTCTGTTGATTTGCATTGGCCGGAAAAGTCTGGATTATTTCCGCCGCCGGGGATACAATGTAGTGCAGAACTATGTTGGACTGGGAGAAGAAGTCCATCCGGCTCAAGCCAAAGAAATCGGAGAATATATTATCCGGCAGTATTCCGAAGGTGAATTTGATGCTGTTTATGTGGTATACAGCGAATTTATCAATGTTTTGAGTCAAAGTCCGGTTACTATCAAGCTTTTGCCGGCTGAACCTCCGGAAGCCAAAGAAGAAAATACTATTACCGTTGAATATATTTATGAACCTTCAGCGGAAGAGGTTATGGGAGCTTTGCTGCCTAAATATGTAATCAATACCGTATTTCAAGGCTTGCTGGAATCCAAAGCCGGGGAACATAGTGCCAGAATGACGGCTATGGATAATGCTACGAAGAACGCGGCGGAAATGATTGATAAATTTACTTTAACTATGAACCGTATCCGTCAGGATGCTATTACCAGAGAAATTACTGAAATTGTGGGCGGGGCTGCTGCTTTAGAATAATCATGCACCGTCATATCTAGTTGCTGTTTGCCGCATTTATGCGGGATTTTGACAAATGGCGAGGGAGGTAAGAATAAACTAATGAGCGTTGGTCATATCGTGCAGGTTATTGGCGTTGTGGTAGACGTGCGTTTTCCTCCCGGGGAAGTGCCGAAAATCTACAATGCTTTAAAGGTGCAAAGAGAAGGACAGGATGCACTGACTTTGGAAGTTGCTCAGCACCTGGGTAACAACAGTGTCCGTACTGTTGCTATGACTTCTACTGATGGTCTGGTTCGGGGTATGGAGGTAGAAGACACCGGAGCTCCGATTACCGTTCCTGTCGGCGAAAGTGTTCTGGGTCGTTTGGTTGATGTTTTGGGAGAACCCATTGACATGGCCGGCCCGATTAAAAGCAATACTTATTATCCAATTCACCGCCCAGCTCCTCCTTTGATGGATCAGTCCACCAAAGATGAACAGCTTGAAACCGGAATTAAAGTTATTGACCTCCTGGTTCCATTCCTTAAAGGGGGAAAAATCGGTCTGTTCGGCGGGGCTGGAGTTGGTAAAACCGTTATTATTATGGAACTTATCAATAATATCGGTAAACAGCACGGTGGTACTTCTGTATTCGCCGGTGTTGGCGAAAGAACTCGTGAAGGCAACGACCTTTATAACGAAATGACTGAAGCCGGGGTTCTGGACAAAATTACCATGGTATTCGGTCAGATGAATGAGCCTCCTGGAGCCCGTTTACGGGTTGTTTTGACCGGTCTTTGCATGGCTGAATATTTCCGGGATGAAAAAGGCTCTGATACTCTGTTATTCGTAGATAATATCTTCCGTTTTACTCAGGCCGGTTCTGAGGTTTCGGCTCTGTTGGGTCGTATGCCCTCCGCTGTAGGTTATCAGCCTACCCTGGCTACTGAAATGGGTCAGATGCAGGAACGAATTACTTCTACTACCAAGGGTTCGGTTACTTCCATTCAGGCCGTATATGTGCCGGCTGATGACTTGACTGACCCGGCTCCGGCTACCACCTTTGCTCACCTGGACGGTACTGTTGTTCTGTCCCGGCAGATTGCTGACCTGGGGATTTATCCGGCTGTTGACCCCCTGGACTCCAGTTCTCGGATTCTGGATCCCAATGTTGTAGGACAGGAACATTATACGGTAGCTCGTGGAGTACAGAAAATCTTGCAGAGATACAAAGAATTGCAGGATATTATTGCTATTCTGGGTATGGAAGAATTGGGTGATGATGATAAACTGACCGTTTCCAGAGCCAGAAAATTGCAAAGATATTTGTCCCAGCCTTTCAATGTAGCAGAAAACTTTACTGGTATGAAAGGGGCTATTGTCAGCCTGAAAGATACCATTAGAGGCTTTGCTGAAATTTTGGATGGCAAACATGATTCCCTGCCGGAAGACGCTTTTTATATGGTGGGAACTATTGAAGAAGCCGTCGAAAAAGCTAAGAGCTTAGCCTAAAAAATACAGCAGGGAAGTGGATGATTGTCATGGCAGATAAATTACAGCGTCTGGAAATCGTTACGCCTGCCAAGAAGCTTTTTAGTGAAGATATCCGCTTCGTAGTTGTGCCTGGCGTAATGGGTGAGTTGGGTATTTTGCCTGAACACACTCCCTTGATGAGTGCTTTAAAAATCGGTATTGTGCGGTTTGAGCAGGACGGTAAAACTTATAAGGTAGCAATTACCGGAGGATTTGTAGAAATTCGCAACAACAAGGTAACTGTCCTGGCTGATTCTGCCGAAAGAGCCGAAGATATTGATCGGCAGCGGGCTGAAAAAGCTAAAGAAAGAGCGGAAAAAAGATTGGCCAGCAAAACCTCTGATTTAGATCTGGCTCGTGCTGAAGAAGCACTGAAAAGGGCTTTAAACAGACTAAAAGCTTTACAATAAAAGAAAGGTTATTATGCTGAGGATTTATCCCAAGCCTAATAACCTTTTTTGTTTAAGAATATTTTAAGATATAAATTGATAATCAAAGGTTGTAGTAAAGCCATAAGAACGGAAAAAGCAGCCAAAGGATTAAACTTTAATTGCTGCCAAAACATGGTTTCCGGGATTTCTATGCTTAGAAAGGAACAAAGCATAACCAGAGTTAAATAAATTCCTCCGGCACTGGCCAGAAGATCACTTAAAAACAGGGAAAATCGACTGGATTTTATTTCCGGATTTTGCTGCATTTGACGGAAATTTCTTTCCAAACTTCTTTTGAGAAAAGCCAAATAGACTCCAAGCAAAATGATGGTACCCAAAAATTCCGGCAGCATTTAATCGCCTCCTTGTTAATCTTAATCAATCGAAGGCTGATTTATGCTTTTAATTGCGGAGTAATTGGTTTAAAGGATCCGGGTTATTCCATTTGCCCACCGTAACCGCAGTAAAATTATGGTAGTCCAATAATTGAGAAGCTGTTTCGGCTATTTCTTCCAGGGTGATTTTTTCTATTTCAGCCACAGATTCTTCTATGGAAATTTGTCTGCCTAGATATATTTCCTGTTTGCTTGCCCGACTCATGCGGGCAGTAATGTTTTCCAGGCTCAACAAAAGAGAACCTTTGTCTTTTTCTTTAGCTCTTTGTAATTCTTCGGCGGTAACTCCCTTTTGGCGGATTTGATCCAAAATGTTTAGGGTGATTTGCATTGCCTGCAATAAATTTGCCGGGGATAAAGCCAGATAAATATAAAACATTCCAGTGTCCTTCATGGTTTGATGTGAGGAATAAATGGAATAAACCAGACCTTTTTGTTCCCGGACTTCCTGGAAAAGACGGGAACTGATTCCTCCGCCTAAAATAATATTGAGAAGATTAACGGCATGCAGCTTCTTTTCGTCCTGCAAGGAAAATCCCTGTTTGCCCAGATAAAGATGAATCTGCTCAATATCTTTTTCTCGGCAGACAATCTGGGGATTGAAATTGAAAGGCGGACAAGTTCGGGATATGGGAGAACCTGCTGGCAAAGTAAAAATTTTTTCCACCAGTTCTTTCACCTTTTGGTGATCAATATGGCCGCAAACGGAAACTATGATTTGTGAGTTTTGGTAGTGCTTTTGCCGATAAGCCAAAATTTCTTCCCGCTTAATTTGGGTAATGACTTCTTCCCGACCGATAACCGGCATTCCTAAAGGGTGATCAGGCCATAAGGCCGAACAAAACAGGTCTTCAGCTACTTCTTCGGGAGTGTCTTCGTACATTTTGATTTCTTCCAGAATTACATTGCGTTCCCGGTCAATTTCCTGGCTGTCCATAAGAGAGAAAAAAATCATATCCGTCAGAAGCTCCAGAGCCAGGGGAAAATGTTCATCTAAAACTTTGGCATAATAACAGGTATATTCTTTGGAGGTAAAAGCGTTGACAACGCCTCCTGTATTGTCAAAGATTTCGGCTATTTGGCGGGCGGTGCGTTGGGCAGTACCTTTAAAAGTCAGATGTTCAATAAAATGAGAAATTCCGTTAATTGAATAATCTTCGTCTATGGAACCGGCCTTGATCCAGATGCCCAAAGAAACCGAACGAATTTGAGAAATATCTTCGCTTAATAAAGTTATTCCATTGTCTAAATAATGTTTTTGAAGCAAATTATAACCTCCAATATTTTTAATAACTTTATAACTTAAACATAAGCAAATGGATTTCCTGCCGATTAAAAAATATAAGCTGAGAATCCAGGAAACGGAGGATAAGAGATGAATAATTTGGCTGGAAAAAAATTTTTTTTAATTTTTGTTTTGCTGGTTGTTCTGGCTTTTGGCTTTACTTTTGGTTTTCTAATTAGTTTTAATAAATATGGCGGACAAGGTAATAGTCAGGTAGTAAGCGAACAATCAGGAAAAATATTTATTTTTAATCTTAATCAGGTAAAAATAGCGGAAGTGGAATTTTTTTCCGATGGACAAACCTGCCTGCAAATTGGTTCTCAGGGAAATTTGGCAATGCTTAAAGTGGACAGCTCTGGCCGAATTGCAAAGGACTGATCCTAACTGTAAAATTAGGAAATCAGTTTTGGCAGTCAGCCTGAAAAGTAAAGACAGATTTGCTTAAAGAGGACTTCACATTTTTATGACGAATATCATAAAGCCATTATTTTTAAGAAAGTGAGCGGATTTGAGTATGGATATTAAAGCAGCCGAACGCTTGAATCGTTATGAAACGGGCATTTTTGCTTCCCTGGATATAAAAAAAGAAGCTTTGCTCAAAGCTGGTCGGAAAGTTTATAATTTGTCGGTGGGTACGCCTGATTTTAAGCCGGCAGAACATGTTATGCAGGCTTTATCTGAAGCAGCGAAAAATCCGGATAATTATAAGTACTCTTTGCGGGATCTGCCGGAATTAAAACAGGCAGTGGCAGATTATTATCAAAAACATTTTAAAGCAAGCATTGAGCCGGATGAAGTTATGTCTATTTATGGTTCTCAGGAAGGTATGGCTCATATTGGTTTATGTTTGTGCAATCCGGGAGATATAGTCCTTCTGCCTGATCCAGGCTATCCTATTTTTGAAGTTGGTTCCTATTTGGGGCAGGCCGAAATTGTTTATTATCCTCTGTTGGAGGAAAATAACTTCTTGCCTCATCTGGATCAAATGGACGAGGATGTTTTAAAAAGAACCAGATATATTATTGTTTCCTATCCTTCCAATCCGACTGGAGCGGTGGCTCCGGTGTCCATGTATAAAGAACTGATTGAATATGCCCGAAAATATAATTTCATTATTATTCATGATAATGCTTATTCGGAAATTATTTATGATGAACATAAAGGAATTTCTTTTTTATCTTTGCCGGGAGCCAAAGAAGTGGGAGTGGAGTTTTTCTCTCTGTCCAAAACCTTTAATTTGACCGGAGCCAGAATTTCTTTTGTGGTGGGGAATAAACAGGTTTTGAATGCTTTGAGCCTGCTGCGAAGTCAAATTGATTATGGTATGTTCTATCCGATTCAATATGCAGCTATTGCGGCCTTACAAGGTTCGCAGGAAGGCGTGGAAGTTCAGCGGCTGAATTATCAGGCTCGCCGGGATGCTCTGTGCGGTGGATTCAGAAAGATTGGCTGGAATGTACCTGATGCCAAAGGAACCATGTTTGTTTGGGCTAAGATTCCTCCTAAGTTTAAAACTTCCCAGGAATTTTGTGAAGAACTTATGGAGCAAACTGGGGTTATCTGTACTCCCGGCAAAGCTTTTGGAGCTTTGGGAGAAGGTTATGTTCGCTTTGCTTTGGTTCTGCCGGTAGAAGTTATTGAAGAAGTAATTGAAGTTGTAGATCAAAGTGGAGTTCTAAAATAAAGTTTAGTTTTAAATGAATTGTTTATTCAGCGAAAAAATAAAATTTTGCTGAAATTTTACTGCTGTTTACAATTTAATTTTTTTTTGTTATGCTTACTATAGTGGAAAAAACCGCTTTCAGAAGAAAGCGGTTCTTTTATTTTATTGCTGCCAATACATCAGGATAAAGGAGGAAATTAAAGTATTAGTTAATTTGGTGGAACACCGGTCGGAAAAAGCGAATGTATCAAACAAAGATTCAAGTTCCAAAGAATTGGTAGAAAGGGCTGTGCTTAAATTGGCTCTTGGCTATCAAAAAGAAGAAATTGTCTGGAAAGATGGAGTGGAGGAAAAGCGAGTCTGCAAGGAAGTTGGGCCTAATTTTACAGCCTTAAAATTTTGGCTGGAAACCCATGCTCCGGAAAAATGGAATACTAATGAAAATATGGCTAAAGATTTAATTGAAGCAACTTTGGCTAAAATGACTCAAAAGGAATTGAAAGACTTGCTTTTGGCTCAGGATGAATAAGGAACAGCTTCAAAAATTTTTGCAGCCTTATTTGCAGCAGGAACTGGCTCGGCGTTGTTTTCGGCAATTTGTTTTGTATGTGGACAAAAGTTATCAAATGAATTGGCATCACAGTTTGATTTGTGATTACCTGGAGCGTTGGCTGGAAAGAGATTTGCGGCGGCTGATGATTTTTACGGCTCCACGGCATGGCAAATCTGAACTGGTCAGCCGTAAACTTCCAGCTTATCTTTTGGGACGATTTCCAAACAGCGGAATTATTGCCTGCTCCTATAATGCTGAATTGGCCGGTTATTTGGCCAGAGATGTGCGGCGGATTCTGGAAGGAGAAAGCTTTAAACAGTTATTTCCAGCATGTCGCCTGGCTTCCGGTCGGGGAGAAGGAGTTTTTGTCAAAAAAGACAATTTCTTTGAAATTGTCAAACATAAGGGCTTTTATCGCTGTGCCGGAGTTGGAGGCGGAATTACCGGCATGGGAGCCGATTTTATTATTATTGATGATCCGGTGAAGAACCGGGATGAGGCCAATTCTGTGGCCTTTCGGGACAGGCTTTGGGAATGGTTCACTTCTACCCTTTACACTCGGCTGGAGGGGGAGGGGGCTATTTTACTAACCCTGACTCGTTGGCATGAAGATGATCTGGCCGGTCGGCTTTTGGAACAGATGCGTTCTGAAAATCAGGAAAAATGGACAGTGATTTCTTTGCCGGCTATTTGCGAAGAATGGCCGGAAGCTTATGATTTACGCCAACCGGGTGAAGCTTTATGGCCAAGCAAATTTAACTGTCAGCGGTTGGCTTCTATTCGGCAAACCATTGGCTATTATGATTGGTCGGCTTTATATCAGCAAAAGCCGCAGCCTTTGGCCGGTGGTTTGTTTAAGCGGAACTGGTGGAAATATTGGCAGACTTTGCCGGGAAATTTGCTGGATTATATCCAGTCCTGGGATTGTGCTTTTAAAAATACTGCCAACGCAGATTTTGTGGTAGGTCAGGTTTGGGCAAGAAAAGGTGCTAATCGTTATCTGCTGGATCAGGTGCGGGGTAAAATGAGCTTTTCGGAAACCCTGAGTGCCATGCGTTTGTTAAGTTCTCGTTGGCCGCAGACAGCCAGAAAGCTGGTGGAAGATAAAGCCAATGGCAGTGCAGTTATTGATGTTTTAAAAAATGAAATCAGCGGTATTGTTCCAGTTCAGCCAGCCGGAGGAAAAACAGCCAGGGCTCAGGCGGTTTCGGCGGCGGTGGAGGCCGGAAATGTTTATTTGCCGGATTTTTCCCGCTTTGCCTGGGTCGGAGATTTGGTGGAAGAATTGGCGGTTTTTCCGCATGGAAACCATGATGATCAGGTGGATGCCTTAACTCAGGCGAACATTTATTATAACGAATGGCTGAAATTTGATTTTGCCAATCTGATTTCTTAATTGGGGAAGTGATGTGCTTGTTTCGGGAAGATGGTTATGTTAATGTTTTAAATCGCTTTGGGACAATTCAGGATAATTCCACGGCTTATAATTATTGGGGGGAACTTTTTACTTCAGATTTGCAGCTGACCCAACATTATGAAACCGGGGGATTATTGGCCAAAATTATTGATTTGCCCGCAGAAGAAGCAGTGCGGCATGGATTTGAAATTATTGTTAATAGTCAGAAAGCAAAGATTGAAGCTGTTCTGGAGCATTTGGATTGGGAAAATAAATTCAGTCAGGCTTTAAAATGGGCCAGACTTTTCGGTGGCTCTTTAATGTTAATTTTGGCCGAAGATGGCGGCACTCTTGAAGACGCCTTGCAGGAAAATTCTTTGCAAAATCTGGAAGAATTGCTGGTTTTTGAACGCTCGGCCGTCCAGGTGAATTTGGAATGGCCGGATAATTCAGAATTTTTAACCATTCAGCGAAATGGCAGCAGCTTTCGAGTACATCAAAGCCGCTGCCTGATTTTTCGCAATGGAGTTTTGCCGGAGTTAAGCTTGAACAGTCAGTTTCGTTATTGGGGGATTCCTGAATATGATCGCATAAAAAATGAATTAAAAGATGTTTCCATTGCTCACAGTCTGGGAGTTCGGCTTTTGGAACGCTCAGTGCAGCCGGTTTATAAAATGAAAGATTTGGCCAGGGTTCTGGCTTCCGAATCCGGAGAAGAAAATGTTTTGAAACGCTTGCAGGTTATTGATGCAGCAAGAGGGATTTTAAACAGCGTGGCCATTGACAGTGAAGGAGAAGATTATGATTTTAAATCCTTCTCTTTTGCCGGGGTAGCAGAGATTATTAACAGTAGTTGCAATTTACTGGCAGCCGTTTGTCATATTCCCCAAACTGTTTTATTTGGGCGTTCTCCAGCCGGTCAAAATGCAACCGGGGAAAGTGATTTGGAAAATTATTATAATTATGTGGAACAAATTCAAAAAACCATGCTGAAAGGAAATTTACGCCGTTTGCTGGATCTAATTGGGATCATAGTTCAGGAACCGCAGATAAAGTTTAAATTTAATCCTTTGTGGAGCCTGAGCGAATTGGAAACTGCTCAACTGGAAAAAGAAAGGGCAGCGGCGGCTTTATCCAGAGCCGAAACCGTGCGGCTTTATGCGGAATTGCAGGCTTTAACCCCAGCAGAAATTCGCCGGGGTTTGCAAAATAAGGAAGTTTTGACAGCGGAAAGTTTATTGGACTAATTTTAAGGAGAGAATGGAATGGCTGTTGTTAAAATCTGGGTAAGCAATCAACCTAATGCTCAAAGGAAGTTTTTGAGCGAATATCAGGTAGATGACCGCAGTGAAGTATCTTTGGTTCCGACTACCGACGCTTTAGGCTCGGAAATTCTGGTTTTGTCAGATGTTTCCATCTGGCGTTTGGCCTGGGATGCTGAAAATCAGTTGGCGTATTGGAAAGAATTGAGGTGAGGGTTTTGCACAGCAGACTTCTTTCTTATGCTCTCGGAGAAAAAAAGGTGAAAAGAGTTAAAATTATTTCCGGAGAAGATTTGACTCTGGCTGATCGAAGTGAATATCGAGGCAGAAACTTGTCCAGCTTGAATATTACTGCTTATCCGGAATTGCCTTTTCAAGCTTATTTGCAATTTACTACCGCAAGTTCCGGAGATATTGCGGTTAGTTTTCCCCAGTCGCAATACTATGGCGATACCATGCCGGTTTTTGGTAATGGAGAGGCCTGGGAAATAAATATTAAGGATGGAATTATAGTGGCACTGCCTTTAGCCAATGCCTTTACGATTACTTATGCGGCTAACGGAGGCAGTGGTACGGTGGAAGATGCCAGAGTTTATTTGTATGGTGATTGGGTTACTTTGGCAAACGGAGAAGGCTTGACTTATGAAGGTTATACTTTGAGTGGTTGGAATACCGCAGAGGACGGAAGCGGGACTGCTTATGCTTTGTCGGCAAATTTGGCTCTTATGGCCAGTCTGACTTTATATGCAGTCTGGACTGCTGTTTAAGAGGTGTTGTCATGCAGTGGCCAAAGCTTTTGAAAAAATATAAGACGGCATCTTGCAGTGGGATTAGCCCGGAACTTTCCGGCACCGTTGATCTTTCTTTAATTAAATTTAATGTACTTGGCAGAACTCAAATAGTGCCCAGTAGAGAATATAATTTTGTTTATATTTGCGATGGAACGGAAGAAGGAACCTGCTATTTTCGCTGTGGGTCGGATCAATTTTACAGCTTTACCTTGACCGAAACAACTGCCGGGGAGCGAATTTATTTATCAGCTCCAGGTTGGGAACAAGATTCGCAATTTCCTTATTTTACCGGCACTCTGGAATATAATTTGTTAATTAACCGGAATAAATCGGTTAGTAATTTAACTTTTCAGTTAAGCAGTTCCCCCCAGGGAACCTGTTTGGCGGCTGATAGATTTTCGGCTGTTGCAGAACCGGCGGCAGCTACTTCGGAAAGTTATGTGTTTTTGGTGGCGAACAGGGTTCTGCAAATTCGAGCTAATACAGACAGCTTTATTCTGAACAGCTATTTGTCGAGGGGTGTTTTGGAACCAGATGGCTCTTTACTGTTAAGGTCGGTTGAAGTAGATGGAGAATTTATTGCTGATGAATATCGGGCAATCAGTGGCGAGTTGATTCGGCGGGTGGGGCTTATTAGCTATTATTGGGGGCAGGACATAACAACTCCATATAATAGTGCAACGGGAGAACTTGTTTATGGAGAAGAAGTTTTTTATGTTTTGCCTCAACCGGAAATCTATTGGGCAGGTATTTTACCGTTGCAGGGATTTGAAGGCAATAGTGTCTGGGATACGGTGGTTGTAAATGAAGCTAAACCCTACCTGGAGGTTCAGGCCGTTGTTAGAATTTAGAATGGAGGTGTTTTTTTGCAGTCCGATAAATTATTCCGTACTGATCATTTGCCGCTGCTTTCAACTTATTTTACGGAAGAAGGCTATCTGGTAGATCAACCGGTGGTTACTATGACCGGAATTTTTGAATATGCTAACCCGGACGGAAGTATTCGCCGGGAACTGCGTTTGCCGGAGGAAGTCTTTGCCCAGGCCAGTCTGGCTTCTTATGAAGGTAAGCCCATTGTCTTGTCTCATGCGGCTGGAGAAGTGGATAAAAATAATATTCCGGAGGAAATTGTCGGGACAGTGTTATCTCCGGGAATTCCGGACGGAGAGAAAGTGCGGGCAAAAATTATTATCCATGATACCAATGCCCTGCAGAGTTCAGGCCTGCGGGAGTTGTCCCTGGGCTATAGTCTGAGCCTGGAAGAATGTCCGGGAATCTGGCAGGGGCATCCTTATGATGCCATACAACGCAATATCGAAATCAATCATTTGGCTTTGGTGAAATGGGCCAGAGCTGGTTCTGCGGCTCGTTTAAATATAGACCATAAATCTGAAGGGGGAATTGGAGTGCTGAGCAAAAGCAAGTCGGCCGGGGACACAAGGCCGGAGCCGGAAAAAGAAAAAAATTCAGAAAAGATGGAAGGTGATTGGGGGCTTGCAGAAGATCTGTATGCCGATTATCTGCAAAAACTGGAAAGCTTGCAGCAAAGCAATTTAAGTTCGGAAGAAACTATTGGGCTTTTGGAAGGGGCTTTGCAGGATTTGGATCGGGTTATTGTGGGTTTGGCTCTTAAATTAAGTGAAAGTTCCCAGAATGGGGAAGTACAAAGCTGTCGCGGTTTAAAGCAGGATAGTCAGGAAATGCCGGATCTGGCCAAATTAGCTCATAAGTTAAATTTGCCGGGTTTGGAAAGTATGGATCTTTTGGAAGCTCAAAAGGCAGTTCTGGCCAAAGCTCGACCCAAGCTGAATCTGGCCGGACGCAGCCCGGAATTTATTGAAGCGGCGTTTAGTTTGGTTATGGAAGAATTATCTGGAGTTAATGGCCAGCGGAAACAGGTTTTCAATGGTGATGGGTATTGGAGAAGTCGATTAACCGGAGCTGAAAAAGCCCGACAAAATATGATTGCCAGAAGAAAGGGTGATTGCTAATGGCAGTGCAAAGCAGTTATAATTATGCCTCCGGGCAGGGAGTAGCCGGTGGTTTGTGGGATTTGAGTCCTTATGTGCGGGAAAGCCGAATCAATGAAGAAGAAAGTGCTTTGAAATTGGGCATGGGAGTGGTCAAAGGAACGGTGCCGGGAGTGGGAGTCAAGCTTCCGGATAGTTCCTCCGGTCTGGTTGATTTTGAAGGGGTAATTGCAAAAAATGGCACTACTCCTCTGGATTTGAATGGGGAATTAAAATTGGCGGCCAAAGCTGCGGTTGGAGTAATCAGCAGTGGCCGGGTTTGGGTCAGAATAAAGTCCGGAATCAGTCCTGCTTATGGTAAGGATGTTTATTTAATTACCAGTGGCACTAATGCCGGACTTTTTACTTTGGCTGCGGACACAGCGGAAGCCTGGAAAATCCGGCTTAATGCCCGTTACCTTGGCAGTAAAAGTTCCGGTTTAATAGCTCCGATTGAATTACATTATCAAAATGTCCAGACTAATTCGACTTTGCTGACTGATTTGAAAATAGACTTTCTGGCGGCAGCTGATTATGCTAAGGCTTTGCCTCTGGAAACCTATACGGAAAATTTGACGGAAGTTCCCTGGCTGCAAATTTCTTTTAAACGACAAACCTGCGACAGTTGTTTTTGTATGATTGAGAAATCCGGAGAAACTACCTGTATTCAAACTTTGCCGGTAACAGAAGATAATTCGGCTTATTTGCAGTTAGTTGTGGGCAATACTGCGGTAGCAGACAGAAAAGCTTTGCACTTTGAAACGGCTGCCGGAGATTATGTGGTGACGCTTAATGCCTGTAAAGAAGGAGCAGCTCAAACCATTTTGCAAAAAACAGTAACTTATAACGGCTGATTTCAGGAAGGGGGAATTTAATTCTTATGGGAAATTATAATGCTAAAATGCCTTCAGCTCATTTTAATCAGGCTGATTATCAGGCTTTAATGGGTTCTACGGTTTCAGCGGCCTTGAAGGAAAGTCAAAGCCTGCGTTTTGATAGTGCCGAAGATGCTTCGGTCTTTTTTGCCAGAGAATTGGATTATGTGAAAGCTGAATCCTATAATGTGGAATATCCGGAATTTACAGCTTTACAGATTTTGCCGGTTTCTAATGAGGTTAATGCCGGAGCAGAAAGCGTTACCTATTATAGCTATGATAAAACCGGAATGGCCAAAATTATTGATAATTATGCTACTGATTTACCACGAGCTGATGCTAAAGGGCAGCCCTTTACCGCCAATATTAAATCCATTGGCAACAGCTACGGTTATTCGGTGCAGGAAATGCGGGCTTCCCGCATGGCTGGTAAATCCCTGGATCTGGCCAAGGCGGAAGCTGCTCGTTATGCAATAGACTATTTGAACAATAAAATTGCCTGGGCTGGAGATGCGGAAAATGGCTTAATGGGAATTTTATCGGCTAATAATGATATTCCTTTATATACCATTCCGGACAATGGTTCGGACAGCAGCACTAAATGGCAGGATAAAACAGCAGCTCAAATTTTGGCGGATATTAACGGAATGCAGGCGGCGGTGGCTCGAAATACCAAAAATGTAGAACGGCCGGATACTTTGGTTCTGCCTTCAGATGTGTTTATGGATATTTCTACCCGTCAACTGCAAGGAACCGGTTATAGCATTAAGCGTTTTGTGTTGGAAAATGCTCCTTATTTAAAGGAAATTGTGCCGGCTTCGGAACTGAATTCTGATTCGGAAATCAATCCTTACGGGGGAACAAATGTCAGCTCCGGCTCTGAACAGGCGGTAGCTTTGCTGTTTAAAAAAGATCCTCGCAAGCTGACTTTGGAAAATCCGCTGCCTTTTTATCAATATCCAATTCAGCCCCGCGGCCTGGAAATTGTGGTGCCTTGTGAGGCCAGAACAGCCGGAGTTATTATTTATTATCCCCTGTCTTTGCTGATTGCTTTGGGAATTTAGGTTGGAGGCCGTTTTATGTTAATCAAAAATAAATCCGGCAAAATTATTGCGGTGGGGACTTTGAATATTTTTCCGGAAGAAACGGAAATTTTGCCGCCGGAGTTTCAGACTAATGCAGTGCTGCAAACTTTGCGGGAGCAAAATAAGATTGAACTGCTGGAAGAAGCGGAAAAAACGGATGGGCAGCCTGTCAATAAAACCAGATTAAAAAAAATGAAAAAAAGTGATCTGGAAAAATTAGCCTGTGATGCTGGCCTTGCTTTATCAGAGAATGAAACTGCTAACAGTTTGCGGCAAAAGCTGGCGGTTTACTATGGGGTGGTCTAATGAAAGCCCTGCAAATTTTTCGTCTGGTGGCTCCGGAATTTGCCGAACTTGCTGATTCCACAATTTTGAATTGGCTGGAATTAAATCGTTCTTTATTAAGCCGAGAGCGATTGGGGGCAGATTATGAGCAGGCCTGGGCTTTGTTGACGGCTCACCGCCTGAAATTGAGTCTTTCTGATTCAGTGGGATTGGGCAGCCAGATGATTACTTCCTATCGGGAAGGAGATTTAAGCCTTGGTTTTGCACAGATGCCAACTGGGGATTGGGTCAGTACGGCTTATGGTCAGCAATTAGCCGCTCTGGAAAAAGCTCATCGTCTTGCCATAGTTTCCGCCGGACAGATTTAAATTCTTACCTGGAAATTGGGAAAAGGAGGCAATATGCGGCTTTTTCGGAAAAATTACTTTATCCGACGATTTACCGAACAAGATCTGGTTAATGGTCTGCCATGTTTCAACTATCAGGATTTTCAAACTAAACTGGATGTTCAGCCTTTTAATTACTATGAAAAAAGAGCCGGGATGTTAAAAAACGAAATCTCCGGTCAACGCTCCATTCGTTATCTGAAAGCTTACGGTCAAACCGAATTGCGACAGGCGGATCAAAAAAATGGACTGGCCGGAGATTGGCTTTTCTATCGGGGTAACTGGTATGAATGTAAATCGGCAGTTTATTGGAATAATACTCCTTTAAAACATTACCGGACAGAGTGGGTTATAGTGGGAGAAGCGGAGCCGACCGGAAATCTGGTCGCTCCTTCTGTTTCTTCTTAAAAGGCAGGTGAATGGATTTGATTCTTGAGCAGGTTAAACAAAAAGTTTGGGATCTGGTACAGTTTTACTTTGCTGAAGCTCAGATTATCTGGGGGAGAGGCAACTTAATTAAACCCGCTTTGCCTTTGGTTACTTTAAGGGTATTGGAGGTTTCCGGAGGACAATTTCCAAATACCCATTGGACAGATGGAGAAATCAGGTCATATTATCCTGCTAAATCCACTTGGGAAATTATTTTGCATACCTTGGGTGAAATGGAAGAAAGTGTTGCCGGAAAAGCGTTTGCAGCGGGTAATTGTGCGTTAAATGATTTATTGGATTTTGGAGACTTTTTAAATTCACCTTTTGCGGTTAACTGGAGTGAAGAAAATAATTTAACCCTTGGATGGAATGGAAAAGTGGAGGATGTTTCTCAGGTTGCTAATGATTTGCGATGGGAATATCAGGCCAGAGCAGTTTTTGAGGTGGAATTTATGCGGGAATCCCTTGGGCAATATGGACTGATCCGGAATTTTGGCTGGCAAAAAACAGCCAGCGGCGGTGGTCGGGAAACCCCGAATAATTATGGCTATTTTACCCAGGCTGAAGTTGAAGAAACTTAGAAAGGAAGGATGCCAAATTGAGTTATTTGGATCAAATTGTTAAGGTTGAAATTGATTTAGCAGCTCCGGCGGCAGATGGAGCAAGCTTTGATTCCATTTTAATTGTGGGATCCATGCCCCATCAATTTATTATTGGAGATTCATGGTCAGAAGCAACTGCTTATGCTCTGGGTGATTATGTAGTTAATACAACCAAATTATATCGCTGTACCACTGCCGGAACCTCCGGTACGACTGCTCCAACGGCAGAGAGCAAAGCTATAGACAGCATTACAGATGGAACAGTTAAATGGCAGTATGTCGGAGCTTATACGGCAGATTGGGCAGCTTCAACCAGCTATGTCCTGGGAACTTATGTGCGAGCCAACAACAGGGTTTATTTGTGTACGGAAGCTGGAACTTCCGGTTTAACGGCTCCGACAGCGGAAGGAGCTTCAGTAAGTGACGGAACAGTAATTTGGGCTTATCAGGCTCCACCGGCAAAAGTGGCGGCGTATGCTTCCCAACAGGAGGTTAAAGCTGCCGGTTGGGAAAATGAACCGATAGAGCGGGCGGCTTCTGTGGCCTTTGCTCAGAATCCTAAACCAGCCAGAATTTATATTGCGGTACAGCAAATTACAGACGGGGCAACCGAAAGCCTGAGTGCTACTTTGAATCGGGCTGTGCAGACTCCTGGCTGGTATGTGCTTTGTCCAGCCGGAATTCCGGAAAGTCAATTTCCTGATTTGGCAGCCTGGACGGAAGCCCAATATAAATTATTCGCTTATCCGGTTTTAAGTAATAATGCAGTAGTAGCGGACAGTTATTACCGCAGTTTGGGAATTTTAGTTAAAACCTCTCTGGCTCAGGCTGATTCTGAAGTACCGGAAGCCAATCTTTATTTGCCGGTGGCTTATGCTGCCAAATGCCTGAGTTATGAGCCAGGTTCAGAAAGCTGGACTTTTAAAGCCCTGGCTGGAGTGCAGACTTCCGATCTTTCCACTGGGGAAATAGATGCTTTAAACAATGCCTGCTTAAGCTGCTATGCTGAATTTGGCGGCCAGAAAATTACCCTGGGCGGTAAGGTGCGAGCTGGGGAATGGATTGATGTTTTGCGTTTTCGGGATTGGCTGCAAAATGCCATGCAAATGGAAATTTATAATCTGTTTTTGGCTAACCCCAAAATTCCTTATACCGATCAGGGAATTGGCCTGGTTAAAAACCGAATCCTGGCTGTTTTGCAGGAAGGTCAGGCCAAAGGTGGGATTGCTGCAAATGAATATGATGATCTGGATAATTTGATTCCCGGTTATCAGGTTACAGTTCCTTTTGCGGCTGATTTGTCCAGTACGGATCGAGCAGCTCGCCAATTAAGCGGCTGCCGCTGGCAGGCTCGATTGGCCGGAGCAATTCAGGCCGTAGAGATCTCCGGGATTTTGAGTTGAAACAGGAGGGCTTAACAAATGATTAGTACCTATGATCCACGCAAAGTAACTATTTCTTTGGGCAATCATTCGGTCAGTGGTTATGCTGAAGACAGCTTTGTCAGCATTGAAAAAAATGGAGAAGGCATAAGCAAAATTGTGGGTTGCGATGGGGAAATTGTACGCAATATTAACCCGGATTTAACCTATAGTATCAAACTCAAGCTTTTGGCTTCTTCTCCGACCAATGCCTTTTTATTAAATAAATATAACCAGGATTTAAGTTCCGGCAAAGGAACTTTTTCTGTTTTAATCAGTGATTTGCGAGGCAAAGCGGAATTTTCCGCAGCAGTGGTCTGGGTGGTCAAACCGGCTAAAAGAACTTTTGGCAAAACTGCCGAAAATATGGAATGGGAATTGGAAACCGGAGCGGCCAGTTGGGAACTGGAATAGAAAGCAGGTGATTTTGTGTTGAAGCAAATGGAAACTACAACCAGAACTATTGCCGGACAGGTTTTTTATTTGCGTCCTCTGCCTGCTTTTCGGGCGGCCAATTTATTGGGGGAATTGGCTGCCTGTTTTGGTCCATTGGCTGCTTCTTTGGTGCTTTGGCTGCAAAAAGAAGAAGAAAGTTCGGAACTTGGCGGAGCTTTTCGGCATTTGTCCGGGGAACAGCTTGAAAATTTGCTGGATAAGCTTTTATTGCAGCCGGGTAATTTGGCAGTGGAAGTGGAAAATGAACCGCAGAGATTAAGCCGGGATCTGTTAAATGAAATGTTTTGTGGCGATTTGGCTGGTCTTTTGCAATTAGCCGGGGAAGTTTTAAAGCTGAATTATCAGAGTTTTTTTGGGAAAATCGGCAGCCTGTTTGGCAGGGAAACAGCCTGATTCAGTCTGCCGATTATCAAAAATTCGGAAAATTGGACTTGAGCCAATTTTCCGAATTGGAGCTGAGAATGTATATTTTGATTAAAGCAGGTTTGGCTTCCAAATTTGAACTGGAGACAGTCTATAATTTGGAGGAAGCTTTAAAATTATATGCTTTATATCAAATGGAACAGGAAATCAGATATAACCAGGAACACGCTGCCAAATAAGTTGGAAGGAGGAAATGACTTGCATAATTGGATAAATTGGTTAAAACAAATTGTAGAGCTGCTGAATCAATCAGCTTCTTATTTGGATTATTGGCAGGTACTTCCTCGAATCAGGGAAGAAATGCAGGAGGAAGTACCTCTTTTATCCGCTTCCTGGAAAAATATCTGGCAGGAGATAAAAAAGGAACTGAAGATAAAGGTTTCCAAAACTCCGAAACAGGCAGGTGAAGTTAAGGAGATTGGCAGGCAAACTGCGGTAACAGGGGACAAAATGCAAAAGTGGCTTGGCCGAATTAAACAAAGCTGGCAGGCACAAAACTGGGAAGAAAGTTTGCTGGCTTTAACGGAATTGCAAGCTCAGAGTCCCAAAGCGGAAGCATCTTCTTATACGCTGTTTAAGCAGACGAAGCAGGATAAACACCAGGAAGCAAAACAACAGGTTTTAAGTTCTCTTTTGAGCTTTCTGGTTTCCGATGAAAAAGCCGATAAAATTGTTGCTCAATATTCAAATTTTGCTTTGCAAAATCAGGCAGAATCGGAAAAAATGCAGGCTCTGGTAAATTTTCTGCGGCCAACTGCGGAAAACTCCGAATTGAGTGCCTGGAACACTGCGGTAAAACTTTTAACTGATTCCGGCCATAATTCTTCTATTGTTCAAAATGTTCAGTTCAGCAATGTTTTCAACGGAGAAAAGGCTGCTCAAAGTCGCCTTGCTCAAGCCATGCGGGAAGCTGCCGGATTGACTGCCGGGGAATTGGCCAGAGCTTTGGCCTACGGGAGGTAGAATTATGCTTTATATCGGTCAACCGGTACGCCTTAACGATTTGGAATTTGATGCTTTGCTTCAGGAAAAAGCAGCTTATTCCGCTTTGGTGCCAGAATATCCGACGGAGGAAGGCTTTTCGGTGCAGGACAGCTTGATTTTGCGTCCTTTGGAATTGGAAATGACCCTGCTTTTAACCAATACTCCAGTAACCTGGGCTAATTATTTTGCTGATGAAGAAGGTCGTTTGGAAAAAATCTGGCAGCAACTGGAGGAGCTTTATTTTTCCCGACAGCTATGTACAGTGGAAACCTCAGAGAAAATTTATACTGATTTGGCTCTGGTTCAAATGACTTTGCAAAAAAGCTCAGAACGATCTCGCATGCGGGAAATTCCTTTGACCTTTCGGCAGGTACAGCAAACTTTCACTCGGACTTCTGACATTGCAGGAGACTATCCCAAGAGCGGAGCCAGCCGCTTGAAGGTGGGAACAGCTTCAAGCAATTCGGTTTGGTTAAACGGGATGATTATTACTGATGAAATGGCCAAACCCGGTTCAAGTCTTTATTTGCTGAGCAAAGCTTCCGGTTTGTTCTGGTTTTAGGAGGGCAAGATGAAGCGATTAGAAATCAGCGTTCCTTCTTATAATGACAGTTTGACCCGAATTATTTTATCCGGGCAAACTTATTTTTTGCGTTTTACCTATAATGATACTTATGATTATTGGTCTTTGGGCATTTATGACTGGGAAGAAAAGGTTCTGGTTAGCGGCATCCGGATGGTGCCTCGTTTTCCGCTGAATTTATTCTGTCCTGATTTTCCGCAGGGAGTTTTGGCAGTCTTTACAGATCAGGACAGGATAAATCAGAACAGCTTCCAGCAGGAAAAGGCGATTTTGGCCTATGTAACAGAGGAGGATTAAAATGCAAAACTTTGACCGGCAATATTTATTGACGGTTTATCAAAGCGGAGTTAAGCAGTTCAGTTGCGGCCAGAATTCTCCTTATGCTTTGCATATTCGTTTTTCCGTTCAGAAGGCCGATCTGGAAACCGAAAATACGGCTAAAATCTGCTTGTGGAACCTGAATTCCAGTCATCTGGGAATTTTGAAACAACGGGATTGTTATGTAATTTTGCAGGCGGGCTATGGTTTGCATCTGCCGGTTATTTTTGAAGGCAATATCAGCTTTATTCGGACGGAACTGGACGGAGCGGATCGCAGAACCACTCTGGAAGTTATTGACGGTGGTTGGGCTTTGCGGGATACCTGGCTTTCTTTGGCTTATGGCGGGGCAGTGAATACCAGGCATATTCTTGAAGATATAGCCAGACAAATGAATCTGGCCGTGCTTTTTTCTCCCGGAGCAATTTATCAGGATTTAACTTTGGGCTTCAGTTACACTGGTCTGGCGGGCAGAGCTTTGGATAAAATTTGTGCCTGCAGCGGAATTACCTGGTCAATCTTAAACGGAGTGCTGCAAATAAAAAAGCCTGCGGAAGCCCGGTGGGACAAAACTTATATTTTGAACAATCAAACTGGTCTGCTGGGCAGACCCAAAGAAATTTTGCTTGCAGCTCAGCATAAATGGGAAAATGATCTGCCGGGTTGGGAAGTGGAGTTTTTTCTGAACGGAGCCATTGATGTGTCCGATTATGTTCGTTTGGAAAGTCAAAGTATTCAGGGCTGTTTTCGGATTTATTCCCTGCAGTTTGAAGGAGATAATTATCAGTCCGATTGGCTTTGTCGAGCTTGTCTTTTGGAGGTTTAAGTTGGAACAGGAATTTGTGAAGCAATGCAAAAATCTGGTGGAAGATTTCATCAAGGGTATTCATACTGCCTTACCGGGTAAAATCCTGAATTTTGATCCCAAATCCGGCTTAGCTGCTGTTCAGCCTTTGGCCAATAATGGTTCACGAGGCAACCGCCTGCTCTATCCGCCTGTTTATGGAGTACCGGTTCTTTTTCCGCAAGGCTGGGGACAGAAAATCAGTCTGGTGTTTCCGGTGCAAGCTGGAGATGGCTGTCTTTTAATTATGGCGGAACAGGCTTTGGATTATTGGCTTTATGGGCAGGAAACCGGCTTGGAACTGCGTTTTGATTTATCCAATGCTCTGGCCATTCCAGGCTTATTTTCGCACCCTTCCGAATTATTGACGGAAGCTTGTTTGGAACAGGCTTTGATTTTGGAAGCCCATAACAAACGCATTAAGATTTCTTCAAATGGTCTGGAAATTACCGGAGACTTGATAGTTAACGGCCAGATTAAAGCAACTGAAGATATTATTGCCCAATACAATCAGGAATAGATCAGCTTGTTGGGAGGGGAAGGCTAAATGCAGGATTTGGCTTTAACGGAAACTGGAGATTTATTTTTAACGGAACAAGGGGATCTGCAAATAATTGACAGTATTCGTCAGGCAATTCGGATTCGTTTAAATTGGTTTAAAGCTGAATGGCGGCTGATGCCCGCTTATGGTTTGAATTATTATGGAGAAATTTTGAAGAAAAATCCCGATCCAAACCGGATTAAAGCTGTTTTGCGGCAGGCGGTTCTGGAAATGGAAGAAGTGGAAGAAGTAAGTTTGGAGGTTAAGGAGTGGAAAAATCGGCAAATGAAAATTGCATTGCAAATTAAAGTGGGAGAACATATCTGGCAGGAAGAATTGCTGATTGCGGGGTGAAGGAATGGCTGATTACGGAGTAACAGACAGAGGCTTTGTCCGAAAAAGACTTGATGAAATTTTGACGGAACTGCACCAGGATTTAAGTGAAGGTTTGGGCTTTAATACCCGGCTAAATCCTCAAAGCTGTCTGAATGTTTTGCTGACAAACTTTGGTGATAAAATTGCTGAATTATGGGAAGTAGCGGAAAATGTATATCAATCCATGTATCCTTCCATGGCTGAAGGACAAAACCTGGATTGGGCGGCACAATATGCCGGGGTTGTTCGTCAGCCGGCAGCCAAAACCTATTATCCGGTTTATTGCAGCGGTCTGGATGGAACGGAAATAGCTGCCGGTACTCGATTGGCTTCAGCTACCAATCCGGTTAATTATTTTCTGGCTTCTCAAACTTCTCTAATCAGCCGCAATAATTTTAATCAGGTTAGTCTGGGTATTGCTGCTTTGCAAAACTCGGCTGCTTATAATGTAACTTTGGATCAAACTTTATACAGCTATATCAGCGACTCTTCCGCTTCCATTGGGGAAATTCTGGCTGGGCTGGCCGCTTTAATTGAAGCCAATGCAGATTTCAGGGTTTCTGTGGAAAATGATACCTGCTTATTGATCCAGGCAGCAGAACCGGAAAGCAGTCATACTTTAACTCTTTCTGAAAATTTAACTACGGTGGAAGTAACCAGTATGATTAACTTTGCCAGTGAAGAAGACGGAGAAATCATTTTGCCAGCCGGAACCATCAGCAATATTGTTACGGCGGTCAGCGGGCTGAATCGGGTCAGTAATTCCGGGCAATATCTGGCCGGACGATTGCAGGAAAGTGATGCGGAATTACGCCGATCTTATCTGGATAAAATTTTCGCTTTGTCTTCCTGTATGACAGAAAGTATTGAAAGCAATATTCTGGAAAATTGTTCGGGGGTAAAAAGTGTTCGGGTTTATGAAAATTGCAGCAGTCTTGCTGATGCCGAAGGCCGTCCGCCACACAGCATTGAAGCGGTGGTAGAGGGAGGAACGGCTCTGGAAATTGCTCAGGAAATTTTGAAAACCAAAGCTGGAGGAATCAATACTTATGGTTTAAAAAGTGATGGATTAACTTTAAATCCAATAAGTTTGACTGGTAAATATGGGGAGGAAATTATTATTTATTATACGATCCCGCAAAATATTTACTGCTGGTTTTCGGTTGTGGTGGAACAGTTTATTGATGAAGATTTAAGTGCCGGTTATGTCCAGACTGTCAAGGATATTTTGATTAACTATGTTCGAAGTCTGCCTCCGGCTTCCAGAGTCAATCCACAAAAATGTCTGGCGGAAATGTATCAGCAAATTAACGGCCTGCAAAATTTAACTATTACCATGTATATCAATTCCGATCCCAATGCCGTGATTGATTATGCCAGTTTTACGGCAACTTATGCCAATTTAACTTCCCGACAAAAACCACAGACTGACGCAGGCAGAATTCAGGTGAGCTTATGAATTATCAGGAGAAACTGAATCAGGATCTTGTCGGTCAATTTCGAGCCAAGCCCCGCCTGGAAACTTTGCTGGCAGCTTTGGCTCGACAGCTTCAGGAGGTCTGGCAGACTTATCAGGATTTGCGGGATAAACGCAACTTGGAGCAGGCCACCGGACAGCAGCTGGATGGAATTGGGGATATTGTGGCTTTAAGCCGGATTGAAGCGGCCAAACTGCTCCGTTCAGTTGGGTCGGGCAGTGCGGCTTTAAATGACGAGAAGTACCGCACTTTATTGCAGCGAAAGATTTTGCTGAATTCTTCCTCCTGCACTTATTATCAGCTTGTAAACAGTTTGCAGACTCTTTGTCCGGGTATCACAATTTACTATTCAGAAGATCCGGCTTTTCCGGCAACTTTGACTTTTTCTTTTGATGCTCTGGATGAAGAGGGAGATCCGGTTGATTTTGGCGAAATTCCCCTGATTCATCCGGCCGGAGTAGCTACCAGATATGACTTCAGATTGAGCAAACTTAAATATTTGCAAACTGAAATAAGCTGCTTTACATCGGAACCTTTGTTATGCGGTACAGTAGAGGCAGGAGAAAAATTTTGCGGTAACAAGCGGGGGGTGAACTGATGAGTTTTTGGCAGGGTGTTTTTTTGAGCAAGCGTCAGCAGTCTTTGAAGCGGGAAATTGCTCAGGTGCAGTATCAGGCAGGCGGAAATTGGCATCGGGGAGTGATTAACAGTAAAATTGTGCAGGCGGCTGCTTTAACTGTTTTAATCAATCTTCCGGCTTTGGAAACGGATAATGTAATTACCGGGGTGCGGGTTTATGACTCCGAAGGTGATCTGGCTGGACAGCAAAATTTGTCTATTGTGCGAACGGCTGGTCAAAGTGCGGCTCTAAGGCTGATATTCCATTTGCAGGAAGTTGATCATGCTTTAAGCATGGGATCGGAATCAGGTTATCTGTTATTGACAGATAGTGTAACGACGGAAATAGATTTTGAGTTATCTCCTAATGTTATGTATAAATTTACCAACCAAATAGTTTATGTGAATTTGAGTTTTGCTCCGGCTGCGGCGGATCAAAGTACGGAATATTTGCTGCAGTTTTCCACCGGAGATGAAGCTCCGGAAGTATCAGTGCCGGATTCAGTTATTTGGACTTCGGAAGATCCGGTTTTTGCAGCCAATAAAACCTATACCCTGGCTTTTCTGCCCCTCGAAAATTATTTATATCAGGGAATTTGGCTGGAGGCTTAGAGAAAGGGGAATTTCTGTTGTATAATTCAACATATTGGGAAGACCTGTTGATGGATGGGGATGTTGTAATTCAAGAGGGAACTCCTCTTGATCAAGACCACTTAAATAATATGGAAGATGGAATTCATGAAAATCGAGAGCTGGTCATGTTTCAAATTCAGCATTTTCGTTATTATAAACAGGCTTGTGAGGATAAAGCCTCCAAGCCCGCTCAATATACAGCCGGGAATTTGGCCAGCCTGACCGCTGAAGGTAATGTTGCTGACAGTGGTTTAAGCTTTTCCATCGTCAATGGAGTTTTACGAGTCACTTATGATAATGGCGAATAAGGAGGAAAACTTTTGGCTACAGTAAGTATTGATATTGCAGATAAAACCACTTTGGACGAAATAGCCGCCGGACTGGGTAATTCCTCAGACGCAGCTTCCGGCAGTCCGGCTACTTTGTTTGCCGGTCTAAAATATCTTTTGGCTAACGGCATCAGCCTGGTAAGAAGAATTCAAAGAGGTACAGCTACCATGAATGGAACCGGAGGAGCAACTGTTAATTTTTCCACAGCTTTAACTAATCCGGATAAATGCCTGGTTTTTCTGAATGGAGGTGCCATCCCCAAAGACACTTATGATGGCCGTTTGCCTTATCTGGACAGCCTGACAGCCAGTTCCATGCACATTGAAGGTGGCTATGGTCATATGAGCTATGTTTTTTCCTGGCAGGTTATTGAGTTTTATTAGGAGGTGAAGCCTGTGCGGTATTATTATGCTGAATTGGATGATAATCAGGTCTGCAAGGCCATCAATGATTTTTCAGAGCCTCGGAATGAGGCTAACCTGGTGCCTTTAGCTGAATTTGATGACAGCCTGGTTGGTTATAAATATGCCGAAGGGCAGTGGTGGGAATTATGAATCTGAAAATAAAATCGGCTCAGCGACTCGAAGCAGAACTTCGAGTCGCTTTTGATTTTCGGGCAGACTATCGCCAGGCGGAACAGCGGGAATTGGTCGAATGTATTGCGGCTAAAACTAAAGAAGCCTGCGGAAAAAGGAAAAAAATCTGGTTTAAGGTTTAGAAAAGAGGGGTGCTTATGCCTTTTGAGGATTTAAAAAATGCAGTGGAAGCTTTAACCGGCGGAGCGGAAACCGTTCTTTTGGACGATTGGGATTTACCTTCAATTATGGTAATCTGGGAAAAATGTTCCATTCAGGATCTTTGTTCAAATTTATCTGATAATATTCACCCGGCTTTTTTGCTGGATAGTGTTGAAACAGATACTATCTATATTTCCAAATACCCCAATATTATTCAGGACACTTTGGCTTACAGCTTACCTCTGGAAGATCCTGCTTTGGTCAGTTTTGAAACAGCAGTTGATTCCTGCCGCAATAAAGGCAATCTTTGGGGTTTGACTCCGGCAGCCTTATGGGGAGCTTTGGCTTTATATTCCTATAGTCATTCTACGGCTCCTCACGGCAACAGTAACAATGGCTCTGACTATAATTATTCCGCTGAATTCGGTTTAGCCGCAGGTTCAAGCGGACGAACCCTGACTGGAAGCGGAGCAGTTACCTGGAACCACAATCATGCGGCAGATGGAGGAATTACTGATTTGGCTGGAATTGCTGCGGAATGGGTGGGAGGGCTGAGAATAGTCAGTGGAGAGCTGCAATTTATTCCCAATGCTGATTCTGTGCTGAATTCTGTTAGTCAGACAAGCAATTCGTTATATTGGCAGGCTTTAAATCCGGATAATGAATTTGTGGAACCCGGATATTCAGAAAGTCTTAAATTGGATTATGTGAATGGAATCTGGCAAATTAGTGATGCTGTTACTTCTTCTGACAACAGTTCCCGAAGCTGCCTTTTTAAAAATATGACTGCAGCAGAAACTGTTCCGGAATATTTAAAGGCTTTAATGCTTTATCCAGCTCATTCTTCAAGCAGCTTGTATGGCAATGAAATAATTCAAATCAATAATGCCGCCCCGGAAATTTGGGGAAGGCGGGGTGGAGGCTGTACTGATGGAGCCGGAGCCGGAATCAATTTTCTGGATCTGGCCCAAACTGCTGCCTTGGGCAAATTCCGCTCGGTTTATTATGGGGAGCTTTAAGCAGGAGGCTGGTTTTATGAATTATGCTTATCGGGATCAAAGCGGAATCCTGCACTGTGTTCAGGAAGTGCATACTGCCCGGCGTTATGCCCAAAAAGAAATTATCCCCACGCAAATTGACTGCCGGGATGGATTTCCGGTCTGGCAGGGCAGAAAAATAGTTGATTATGGTCAGGGAAAAATTTTTTACAATAATTGTTCTCTGGAAGAATCAACTGCTCACATTGCCGAGAAAGTGCGGCATATTTTAGCTCAATTAAATATTTAGGATCAAAAACCACCGGTTGCGGCTGAACCGGTGGTTTTAACACGCCGTGAGCAAGAAATCCCCCACCTCTATAGGTGGCGGGATGAATTGCGATAAACAAGGCGCTTTCTTGACTTTTGTTATTTATAGTGTTATAATCATAATATAATCGGTCGTAATCATCATAACATACAATCACAAGGTGAGAAAGATGGCAAACAAAGCAATTAAGTATCGAATATATCCTGCAGCTGAACAAAGTGTTAT
>JAZRXK010000085.1:0-1371 GCA_045600185.1 Desulfocucumaceae bacterium | reverse complement strand
ACTCTCCCCAATACCGGTCAGGCTGTCCGGCAAATCCAGTGTAGTCAAAGAACTACAATCTTCAAATGTATAATCCCCAATACTGGTCAGATTTTCCGGCAAATTTATCGTAGTCAAAGAGCTACAACCCCTAAATGCCACACGCCCAATACCGGTCAGGCTGTCCGGCAAATCCAGTGTAGTCAAAGAGCTGCAACTCCGAAATGCTTCATCCCCAATACTGGTCAAGCCTTCCGGCAAAGTTATCGTCTCCAACTTGCTACAACCACTAAATGCCACACGCCCAATACCGGTCAGGCTGTCCGGCAAATCCAGCGTTCTCAAAGAGCTGCAACCATAAAATGCCCAATCCCCAATACTCTTCAAGCTTTCGGGCAAATTAATAGCTCTTATACCGGGGCGATAATTTGCCCAAGGAACAGCTCTAGTAATCCCTCCTGGCCATTCATCATAGTCTTCCATCGCTCCGCTGCCTGTAATATTCAGAACTCCTGTGTCCGGATTAAAGGACCAGAACAGATTGTCTCCGCATTTTCCGCCTGGATTGTCTGAAGAAGTAACATACTTCAAAGTTATGGACTTGTCTATAGAATTATTTTTGCTGTCCACTGCCGTAACAATAATAGTATTATTGCCTTCGGCCAGTTCAATATCCGGAACATCAATGGTATAGGAAGTCTTCTTACCACTATTTTCGGAAGTGAACAGAACAACGCTTTGATCATCATTCAATTTATAGGAAACTTCAGCTATACCCTTGCTGGCTTTGACAGCACCTTGCAGGTGGTAAGTTGAAACATTGACACTACCCGTAGTCTGGGAAGTTATGTCAAGAGTATAAGCAGTAGAGGGTTTGCTGCTGCCCCCACCGCCACTGCCGCCGCTGCTGGTTCCAGGCTCTACTGTAACAGTACAAGTGGCTTTTTTAGTTCCGTCCGGAGTGGATACGGCAATAGTGGTCGTTCCTTCTTTCTGACCTCTGACCAGACCTTCATCATTGACCGTAGCAATTTCTTTGTTTGCCGAGGTATAGGTCAGATCTTTAGCTGGATAGTCCTGAGCCGTTATTTGTTTGCTGGAATTAACCTGTACTGTAATACTGGTTTCTTTTAAAATCAAAGTTGGCTCATTATCAGACTGATTAGCTGACGAAGATGGTTCTTCAGTTGTTTCCGGGACAGCCGGAGCTTGTGGAGCTTCCGGAACTTTGGGAGCTTCTTCCTGCATATTTAACGCTTTATGGACAATAACAAAGCTTTCTGCTCTGGTAATGCTGTTACCGGCTTTAAAGCTTCCGTCCGGATAACCATTCACCAGTCCCTGGCCGACAAGAGCCAGAACCGGCTTCAATGCCCAGGCAGGGATTTGATC
>JAZRXK010000084.1:0-17297 GCA_045600185.1 Desulfocucumaceae bacterium | reverse complement strand
TGTTAAAATTCTTTTTGAGTCGGATAAGCGGGAATTTTCCATTTGATTCTATTGACTTCCGGCTTTTCAAAGCTTATATTTAGATTGGTAGAATTTAATTTGCTAAAAAGGGAGAAATTTTTGCTGAAATAAGCAGGGAGGCGGAATTTTCCGCTTTTCAGTTTGTTAATGGAGGAACAGGCATGAGTGACGGCGAATTACTTAAAGACGATGAGCTTTTGGAAAGTCAAAAAAAAGAATTACGCAAACAGCTCTTGAGCCAAAGAAACCAGTTAACTACTGAAGAATTGATTGCCAAAAGTATGCAGATTCAGGATCAGCTTTTTGAAATGGAAGAATTTAAAAAAGCTCTTTTAATTATGGTCTATGTAGACTTTCGCAATGAAGTAAAGACAGATCGCCTGATTGCCAAATGTCTCAAGCAGGGCAAAAGAGTGGTAGTCCCCATTACAGATATTCCCAACAAGGCTTTGATTTTGTCGGAGATTTTGGATTTTCCGGACGACCTTTGTTCGGGAACCTGGGGCATTTTGGAGCCTTGCCCGGATAAAATTCGGGTGGTTGAGCCTTCGGAAGTAGATCTGGTAATTGTACCGGGAGTTGGATTTTCTCCGCAAGGAGATCGTCTGGGCTATGGGGGCGGATTTTATGATCGTTTTTTGCCTCGTACCAGACCGGAAACTACTTATACGGCTTTGGCCTTTGAACTGCAAATTAAAGAGAAGGTCTTTCCGGGGATTTATGATTGCCCCATGCACTATATTATTACGGAAGATCGGATTTTGTCTTTCAAAAAGTAGTTGACTAAATTTTAAGAAAGATTTTGGAAGGAGGGTTCGTTTTGGGTTGCACTTGTGGACATCAACTGGACGAAGCGGCAAAACAAGCAGAACTGGAAAAAGTATTAGTTAAATATCAGGGAACTAATGGAGCGTTAATTCCTATTTTACAGGAAGCTCAGGATATTTATGGTTATTTGCCCAAAGAGGTTATGGAAAAAGTTTCTGAAGGTTTGGGAATTCCTTTCAGCAAAACCTTTGGAGTGGCAACTTTTTATTCTCAGTTCCATCTGAAACCCAGAGGACGCAATATTATTCGGGTTTGTCAGGGAACTGCCTGCCATGTTCGGGGCGGAGCCAAAATTCTGGATGGCGTTTCCACCAAATTGGGCATTGGCAAAAATGAAACTACGGAAGATTTGCGTTATACCCTGGAAACTGTAGCCTGTCTGGGTGCCTGTGGTCTGGCTCCGGTTATGATGGTTAATGATGATACACACGGCCGTCTGACTCCGGACAAAGCCGCCGTTATCCTGGAAGATTACAAATAGCAGAAAGGAGTTTCTATGATCAACCTGACTGATAAATGTTGCGATAAATGTACTCATACCCCGGAAGCCCCTTGCAAGGATTTTATTAAATGCCGGAAAGAAGGCCCGATTTGTCATACTGATGACAAATGTGCTGCTCAAAGAAAAGACTGGATGAATAATTTCCAATTACCGGCTGACAGCTCTTTGCGGACGGTTTATGTTTGTGCCGGTACCGGATGCGTTTCCTCCGGTTCTGCCAAAGTAGTGGAAAAATTGCAGGAAGCTTTGGAAGCCAATAACTTAACCGATAAGGTGAGAATCGTCAGAACCGGCTGCCATGGTTTCTGCGAACAGGGTCCTCTGGTAATTATTGAGCCTCAGAAAACCTTCTATACCAGAGTAACTGATGCTGATGCGGAAGAAATCGTTAAAAGCGATTTGCTGGAAGGCAAAGTAGTTGAAAGACTGCTCTATAAAGATCCCAATACCGAAGAACTTGCTCCCACTTATGAAAAGGTTCCTTTCTATGCCCTGCAAAAACGGCTGGTTCTGCATAATTGCGGCCATATCAATCCGGAAAATATTTCCGATTATATTGCCAAAGACGGTTATGCCGGTTTCAGCAAAATGCTGACTGAAATGACTCCGGAACAGGCTTTGGAAGAAGTCAAAATTTCCGGTTTAAGAGGTCGTGGCGGCGGCGGATTCCCGACTGGTACCAAGTGGGGCTTTGTAAGTTCGGCTCCCGGTCCCAAAAAATATGTAGTCTGCAATGCTGACGAAGGCGATCCGGGTGCTTTCATGGATCGTTCCGTTCTGGAAGGCGATCCTCATGCAGTTCTGGAAGGTATGATGATTTGCGGCTATGCTGTAGGAGCCGACGAAGGTTATATTTATGTTCGGGCTGAATATCCGCTGGCTATTCACCGCTTGAAAGTAGCTATTAAACAGGCTGAAGAAATTGGTCTTTTGGGAACTAATATCTTAAATTCCGGTTTTAACTTTACTCTGCATATTAAAGCCGGTGCCGGTGCTTTCGTTTGTGGGGAAGAAACCGCTTTGCTGACTTCCATCGAAGGCAATCGGGGTATGCCGAGAGTTCGTCCTCCTTTCCCGGCCAATAAGGGTTTGTGGGGCAAACCGACCTGCCTGAACAATGTGGAAACTTTTGCCAATGTAGCTCAGATTATCCGTAATGGCGGTGCCTGGTATGCCAGCATGGGTACTGAAAAAAGTAAAGGTACCAAGATTTTCGCTTTAACCGGTAAAGTAAATAATACCGGTCTGGTGGAAGTTCCCATGGGCATCAGTATGCGGAAGATTATCTTTGATATTGGCGGCGGCATTCAAAATGGCAAAAAATTTAAAGCTGTTCAGATTGGCGGGCCTTCCGGCGGCTGCCTGCCGGAAAATATGCTGGATCTGCCGGTGGATTATGACAGCCTGATTTCGGCTGGAGCCATGATGGGTTCCGGTGGTCTGGTTGTTATGGACGAAACCACCTGTATGGTTGATGTGGCTCGTTTCTTCCTCAGCTTTACTCAGAGTGAATCCTGCGGTAAATGTACTCCCTGCCGGGAAGGTACCACCCGTATGCTGGAAATTTTGACCCGCATTTGTGACGGCGAAGGCAAAATGGAAGATCTGGATACTCTGGAAAGACTGGCCAGAGTGGTTAAAAATACCGCCTTATGCGGTCTGGGACAAACCTGCCCCAACCCGATTCTTTCCACCCTGCGGTATTTCCGGGATGAATATGAAGCTCATATCAAGGATCACCGCTGCCCGGCTGGCAACTGCTCCGCTCTGCTTACCTATAAGATTCTGGAAGATAAATGTAAAGGCTGCGGCTTGTGTAAACGGAATTGCCCGGCCGGTGCTATTACCGGTGAACCCAAAAAACCGCATAAAATTGATCCGGCCAAATGTATTAAATGCGGAAGCTGCATGAATGGCTGCAAATTCAGTGCTATTATCAAAGCTTAAAGGAGGAATAAGGGAAAAATGGTTACTTTAACTATCAATGATGTTAAGGTTACAGTACCGGAAGGAACTACAGTTCTGGACGCTGCAACTCAGGCTGGTTTCTTTATTCCTACTTTTTGCCATACTCCGGAACTGGTTGGCTTTGGGGCTTGCCGGATTTGCGTTGTGGAAATTGAAAAAATGCGGAATATGCCTGCTTCCTGCGTAACCAAAGCCACCGAAGGCATGATTGTGCATACGGAATCCGAAGCCGTTATGGAAGCTCGCCGCACTATTCTGGAATTGATTTTGGCCAATCACCCCCAGGACTGCATGACCTGCGAAAAAAATGGCAACTGCCTGCTGCAGGATTACTGCTTCCGCTATGGGGTTAAACATACCTGCTTTGAAGGAGCCAAACACAGCTATCCTCTGGACGAAAGCAACCCTTATATCACCAGAGATTTAAATAAGTGTATTTTATGCGGTCGCTGTGTGCGTTCCTGTGCTCAGGTGCAGGATCGGGCGGTCATTGATTATGCTTATCGGGGCTTTAATACCAAAATCGCTGCTCCCATGGATCCGCCTCTGGCTGAATCAGCCTGCGTTGCCTGTGGTCGCTGTGTTGCTGTCTGTCCGGTTGGAGCCTTGACTTACAAACGGCTGTCTGGTATTGGTCGTTATTGGGAAATGGAACGGAAAGAAGTTACCTGTACTTTCTGCGATAACGGCTGCCTTTTTAATCTGATTCAAAAAGATGGTAAGGTTGTGGGCGTAGAGGCCAAAGCTCCTGGTTTGGGTCGTCCTTTGTGCCTGAAAGGTCGTCTGGGTCTTGAATTGAAATATTGTGACCAGCCGCAGGTTCCTCAGCTCAAAAAAGATGGTCAGTATGTTGATGTTACCTGGTCAGAAGCTTTGGGCTTGAATGACCTGATCGGCAAAATGGCCGCTTTGGAAAATAAATAATTTTGGTCAAGAAGTTTAAAAGTAAGCGAAAAGCTCAGTGCTTTTCGCTTACTTTAATTTTGAGCCAGAAATTGTGAAGGGTCAAAAGCGGCTCAAGCAGGAATTCAGGTTAAGAGGCAGGAATAAAACATAAAATGAAGCTAAATAAAACAGGTGAAATTATGTACCAAAAGAAAAAAATAGCTGCTCCGGATATGTTTCAGCTTTGGAATGGCTTGAAGGAAAAAGAAAAATTTTATTTGCAGGATCCGGTAACTCAAAAAAGTATTTTAGCCTGGGACAGGTTAACCGAAAAAACAACTGAACAACTGCCTTTTTGTTTTTATACTCGGCGTTTTTCTGAAAAAGGTTCCAAGAATGAACGCTGGCAGAAGTTTTTGACTGAAGAAATCCATTTTCGATATTTTATTCTAATTGAAAAACAGGATTGCTGGTTGTATTATCTCAGGCAGGAACCACAGTGGCAGGAAGTGCCTTATCCGCAGGAGCGTCCGAATTACCACAGCAGCAATCCCAATTATGCTCAATGGGAAGAATTTTTTGCAGCCGTTCAGGAAGGTATTGCGGCAGGCCGGGTAAATAAAGTGGTAGGAGCCAGAGAAGTGGAAATTATCTGCCGGGAAAACATAAATGAAGCGGCAGTTTTGGCCAGACTGGCGGAAAACAATCAAAACAGTTATATTTTTGCTTATTGCAAGGCCGAAAAAACCTTTTTGGGAGCAACGCCGGAATTGCTGGTTCGCAAACAACAGGGGAAAATTTCAAGCTATGCTCTGGCCGGAACCATAGCCAAAACAGGGCAGGGAGAAGAAGCCGATTTCTTGCAGCGGGATGTTAAAAATAATTATGAGCATCAAATTGTTGTTGAGGCAATCTGCCGTAAAATGAAAACAGTTACTCCTGAAGTGCAGGTAGCTGAAACTGGTATTCTGGAATTGAAAAATTTATATCATTTAAAAACAGATATTGTGGCCGAAGATGCTGGTTTAAGTCTGGAGCAATGGGCGGAACTGCTGCATCCGACCCCGGCCATGGGTGGCCAGCCTCAGAAAGCGGCTTTGCAGTTGATTGAGGAGGCTGAAAAACTGGATCGGGGCTTGTATGCCGCTCCTCTGGGCTATGTTGATGCTCAGGGGGAAGGTATTTTTGTGGTAGGAATTCGTTCGGCTTTAATTACAGGTTCCAAACTTTATGCTTATGCCGGCTGCGGTCTGGTGAAACAATCGGATTGCCGGACTGAATATGAAGAAATCAAAAGTAAACTGCAAACTATTTTGGAAACTTTGGGAGAAAAGATCGATGAATGAATATATTGCGGCGGCTGTTGATGAATTGGCCAGACTGGGGATTAAAGAAGCGGTTTTAAGTCCCGGTTCCCGTTCCACTCCCTTATCCATGTGGTTTTGTGAGCATAGCCAAATTAAAACTTATCTCAATATAGATGAGCGTTCAGCGGCTTTTTTTGCTCTGGGAATAGCCAAAGAACAGGAAAGGCCGGTGGCTTTGGTTTGTACATCCGGTTCAGCTGTTGCTCATTATCTGCCCGCAATAACTGAAGCCAGACATTCCCGCCTTCCTTTATTGCTTTTAACAGCAGATCGTCCGGCAGAACTGCAAAATGTGGGAGCGGCTCAAACCATTAACCAAACCAGAATTCTGGGAGAATTTCTCAAGTATTATGAAGAATTAACCATTCCGGAAGCAAAACAGCAATTTATTTATCCCCGTCTAGTAATGCAAAAAGCTTATTTGCACTGTGGCGGAGTAGCTCCGGGTCCGGTGCAGATCAATGTTCCTTTGCAGGAACCGTTAATTCCCGATCTGGATCAGAAATTTTTTGCTTTGGGTCGGCAGAAGCATCCGTTCAAGGTTGAATCGGGAAAGCTGGTTCCCACCGGACAGATCAATGAACTGAACAATAAAAAAGGAATTGTGGTATGCGGAGCAATGGCCGGAACTGACTGGCAGCCGACAATTATTGCTTTGGCCAGACGCTTGCAGGCTCCGATTCTGGCTGATCCCCTGTCCAATTTGCGGCAATATGCCGATCCCTGCATTATAGACAGCTATGATGCTTTTTTAAAAGAAGCTTCTTTGAAAGAACAGTTACAGCCGGATTATATTTTAATGTTGGGGCAGGCTCCGGTGTCCAAGCGTTTGCAGCGGTTTATTGCTGAACAGACGGAAGCGGAATGCTGGCAAATTGATCCGGCTGTCGATTACCGCAATCCCGGTTTAAATACCAGTCGGGTCTGGCAAATCAGTCCCGCCAGCCTGACGGAGCAGGTTATTCCTTATCAAAATCACAATTCAGATTATTTGCGGAAGTGGCAGTTTTGGCAGGGAAAAATGCGAGCCAGGTTGGATGAAGTCGGACAGGAAAAGGAATTGTTTGAAGGCAGAATTGTGCAGATTTTACAAAAAGCCATGCCGGAAGGCAGTTGTCTGGTTTCGGCTAACAGCATGGCCATTCGGGATCTGGATTATTTTTGGCGGGCAGAGGAGAAAAAAATTAAAATTCTGGCCAATCGGGGTACTAATGGAATTGATGGAACCATTTCCACTGCTCTTGGAGTGGCGGCAGGCGGTCGGCCAACGGTTCTGTTGACCGGAGATCTGGCTTTTTTCCATGATCTGAACGGATTGCTGGTGGGCAAAGCCCATAACCTGAATTTAACCATTGTTTTGCTGAATAACAATGGAGGAGGCATTTTTCAATATTTGCCCCAAAAGGGTCAGCCTTATTTTGATTATCTTTTTGCTGTTCCGCACAATCTCGATTTTCAAGGGCTGGCAACTCTTTATGCTCTGCATTATGTCAAAATTAACGCCTATGCTGATTTTGAAGCTCAATTTCGGCAGGCTCTGGCGGTTCCGGGACTGCATATTCTGGAAGTGGATACCATTCAGGAAAAAAGCTGGGAGCTGCATAACAGATATACCAAACTGTCTTAAAGGTTATTATTATGAAAATAGAAATTGCAGGTATTCAGTATTATTGGGAAGTGTGCGGCAACGGCAAGCCTTTGGTTTGCCTGCATGGTTTTGCTGAAGATCACACAACCTGGAAAAATTTTCAGCTTCAGGGCTATTCTTTGTATAAAATTGATTTAATTGGTCATGGCCAGACGGATGCTCCCCCGGAAAAATATTATTATGAGCTGCCCGTTTTGCTGGAGCATTTGCGGCAAATTTTGCGGGAAATTGTGCCGGAAGATCAATATGCCCTGCTGGGGTATTCCATGGGCGGTCGCTTGGCTCTGGCTTATGCTTTGACCTACCCGGAGGAAGTTGCCGAAATAATCCTGGAAAGCTCTTCCTGGGGCATTGGCGATTTGGAAATAAAACAGGCAAGATTAAAGCAGGATCAGGGTTTGGCCGAAAAAATCCTGCTCAAAGGAATAAACTGGTTTCAAAGCTATTGGGCAGAACTGCCAATTTTTGCTTCGCAAAAAAAACTGCCGAAACCGGTGTGGCAGGAAATTCAACAAAGGCGGCGGCAAAATTCAGCTTTGGCTCTGGCCAATACTCTGTGGGGTACTGGGCAGGGAGTTTTTCCATATTATGGAGAGCAGGTGAAGTCATTTGAACGGCCAATTCTCTATATTTGCGGCAGTCTTGATGCTAAATATCGGGCTTTGGGGCAGCAAATGGCCGCCGCAAATTCCCGAATTTGCTGCAAAATCATGGACGGGGTGGGGCATAATGTGCATTTGGAAGCTCCGGAAGCATATCAGAAAACAGTGCAGGAATTTTTAAAGAAATCAGAAAGAGGAAATTTTTATGAATGAATTTAACTGGAAAGTTACAGAGCGTAAATATGAAGATGTAATCTATGCCACTTATCAGGGGATAGCCAAAATTACCATCAATCGTCCGCAGGTTCGCAATGCTTTTCGTCCCCGAACCATTATGGAATTGATTGATGCTTTTACTCTGGCCAGAGATGACAGCAAAATCGGCGTGGTTATTTTGACTGGAGCCAATCATGGTCAGGGGCTGGATAAAGAAGCTTTTTGTTCCGGTGGGGATCAAAAGGTGCGGGGCAATGGCGGTTATGTGGGTGAGGATAATATTCCCCGGCTGAATGTGCTGGACTTGCAGCATTTAATCCGGATTATTCCCAAACCGGTTATTGCCATGGTCAACGGTTACGCCATTGGCGGCGGTCATGTGCTGCATATTGTCTGCGATTTAACCATTGCTTCCGAAAATGCCAGATTTGGCCAGACCGGCCCCAAAGTCGGTTCCTTTGACGGTGGTTATGGAGCAGGTTATCTGGCCAGACTGGTGGGACATAAAAAAGCCAGGGAAATCTGGTATCTTTGCCGACAATATACGGCCGAGGAGGCTTTGGCCATGGGTTTGGTGAATGCGGTGGTACCTTTTGAACAGCTTGAAGCGGAAACCGTCAAATGGGCTAAGGAAATTTTGCAGCATTCTCCTATGGCTTTGCGTTTTTTAAAGGCGGCTTTTAATGCTGATACGGACGGTCTGGCTGGTTTGCAGCAGTTTGCCGGAGATGCCACTTTGCTTTATTATACCACTGATGAGGCTAAGGAAGGCCGGGATGCCTTTAAAGAGAAAAGAAAACCGGATTTTGACCAGTTTCCCAAGTTTCCTTAAAATTGCTTTTTCAGGAAGAAACCGCTTGTCTGAGAGGTGAGCTTAATGCAGTGGCTGCAAAAAAAATGCCTGACTGATCCGCAGGCTTTATGTATTAACGATTGGAGCTTTCAGGAAGTATATGAACGGGTTCGGAATTTGGCTTGCAAGCTTTATCCCCTGACGCAAAAGGAACAAAGGGTGGCTTTATTCAGCGGAAATTCCCCCCAGGCCATTATTTTTTTATACGCTTTGCTGCTTTTGAAAAAAGAAGTCTTAATGCTGAATACAGGTCTTAATGCTCAGGAGCTGAGCCGACAAATTGAGCAGGGAGGAGTTCGGCTGGTCTTTTCCGCTCAAGAGGAGTATTTTTCTTTTGCTCAGGCAGAACAGTTGCCGGAAACAGCCGTAGATCTGGTTTGGGAATATGATCGGGAAAGCATAGCGGTGATTATGAATACCAGTGCTACCACCGGAAATTTTAAATCGGTTCCCATTTGCTGGAAACAGATTGAAGCACAGGTTCAGGCTTCTGCCCAGATTTTAGGAGTGCAAAAAGAAGATAATTGGCTGGTAGTTCTGCCTGTTTTTCATGTCAGCGGTTTATCCATTTTATTCCGCAGCTTATATAATGGAACCCGCCTGACTGTTCTGGACAAATTTCAGGAAGACAGGGTGCTGGATTTAATTAACCGGGGACAGATTACTCTGATTTCTTTGGTGCCGACCTTGCTGCAAAGAATTATTTCCAGAATCAAACGGCATAATTTGCGGGTAATTTTGTTGGGAGGAGAATTTATTCCCCAGGCTTTAATAGAAAAATGTCAGGCTCAAAATCTGCCGGTTTATAAAACCTATGGTATGACTGAAACCATGAGTCAAAGTGCTACTTTTAATATTTTGCAGTATCCGGAGAAAATACAGGCGGTGGGCAAACCGTTACCCGGCGTAAAAATTCAAATTCGTCATCCTGATTCGGAAGGGATTGGCGAAATTTGTCTGCAAAGTCCCATGTTAATGGACGGTTATTTGGGGCTGGAGCCGATTTCCGGATATTTTGTTACCGGTGATTTGGGTTATCTGGATCAGGATGGCTTTTTATTTGTGTTAAACCGCAGAAAAGATCTGATTATTTCCGGCGGGGAAAATATCTATCCCAAAGAAATAGAGGATCTGTTATATAAGCTGCCGGACGTGCGGGAATGTGCGGTAGTGGGCAAAGCAGATGCCAAATGGGGACAGGTTCCGGTATTATATGTGGTTTCTGCTTTAAGTTCAGAGGAGCTGCAGGAATATCTGGCTCAGAATCTGGCCAGATATAAATTACCCCGTCAAATTATTCATCGTCAGGAGCTGCCTAAAAATTCTGCCGGAAAAATTTTGCGAAAAGAGTTGTGGAAAAACTGGTCAACTACCCACCCACTAAAGTGAGTGGGCTTGTAACTGCCCAGTCGTAGTAACGGCTCACGCCTCCGACCTTTAAACCCCAATAGACACTGCTGCCTAAAGTGGCGTTACACCATGGGACGGTTGACATCGCCCCTGACATCTCAGCTATGCTGAGGTGCCACTGTATCCGGTACTTGACTATCGGAGAGATAGTTAATTTCCATGCGATACAGATTCGAGGACAAAGAGTGTATGCTTTGGGTGTTTTCAGCGAGTGCCTTTGATACATCCTGTATCCAACGGTTTTCTCGCTGACCCGAAGATTATTATATAATCATTTAATCATTATTAGTGAAAGTCAATATTTGAGGCGGATTACGGACAACAGATTTAAAAAGGCTCCTCCCACCTACTAAAGTAAGTGGGTTTCTGCCGCCGAAATACTTTATGAAAATGTCGAATTTTTGGATAACCCTTCCAGGCTAATGTTAGCACATTCACATTCTTCTGTCAATAAATTTATTACTATTTTGCTAAATATTCCTTTTTATTTTATTTAAGGTTATGCGGCGAATCAGGCCGCTGAAGGGGCGAATCAAACACCAGTACAGCCGAAAACGAAATTTGGCATACCTGCCATAAACAGCAACTCTGGTTTCAGTGGAAAGGCAATAATCATTTTCCCCGGCATTGGGTCGCAGCAAGGTGTTCATGGCCACCTTAACCTTGCCTTCCACAGCGAAATTCCGAAAGTCCTCACCGGAAAGAGAAATGGTTTCCGGAGTAAAACGCCAGAATTCCCCCGCCATTCCCATAACCACTTCTTCCGGAGGATTATCCGCCAGCCTGACAAAGCCGATGGCCTGATCCGAAGGAACTTCAGCCTTTGGCTTAACCCGTCCCAGACCCCGCAGCCAAAACAAAAACCGGATAATTTTGGATTCCTGAAAATCAAAAGCCAGGATTCTCTGATAAATTATTTCCGGATCACCCTGAACTCTGATCTGGTGATATTCCCGAAAATCCGGATGGGGCAAGTAATAATCCAAAGCAGTCATATTTCGATCCCTCTGCTTTCTGCCGTAAAGTTTGCTGATTGAAATCGCTTAATTGCTATGCTATAATTTAGAAAATCGAACCTTTTTTCTTATACTATCATAAATTTATTTTACACCTTTTCTGCTTATAGTCAATAAATTTGAGCTTCAATATTTTTGCATAGGATTATCACATGAAATATAAAATCGCTCGCCTGATTTTTTTAATTTATGCTGCGGCTGATTTAGCAGGTTCTCTGCTTTTATTCCTGCCCATGGCCTCGCATGGTTCGACCAGCTTTTTGACCGCCTGGTTCACTGCCACTTCAGCTTTAAGCGTTACCGGCTTAACCGTGGTTGACACCGGAACCCACTGGAGCAGCTTTGGCCAGACTGTGATCATGGTGCTTATGGAAGTGGGCGGTCTGGGAATTATGTTTATCACCACTTTGTTCTGGAGCTTTCTGGGCTTGAAAATCAATCTGGGCAATCAGGTTTTACTGATGCAGGAGCAAAATTATTTCAGTTTTTCCGGCGTGGTCAAGCTGGTCAAAAATGCCGTGATCCTGACCATTTCCATTGAAGCTATTGGAATCCTGCTGATTTTTCTGACCTTGCCGTCCATTCGTGCCGAAAGTCTTTCTGCCGGCTTATACTGGTCGCTGTTTCATGGCATTTCCGCCTTCACCGGAGCCGGGTTCAGCCTTTGTGCCAACAGTCTGGAGGATTTTGCCGCCTGTCCCTGGTTTAATCTGGTGATGGTTTTGCTGATCACTCTGGGCAGTCTGGGCTTTCTGGTTCTCTCCGAACTGGCTCACCTCCAGAAGCCCCTGACTTTACACACCAGACTGGTTCTGGTGGTTACTTTGTCTTTAACCCTGCTTGGCTCCCTGACCTTCTGGCTGCTGGAAAATCAGCACAGTCTGGCTGAACAGGGCTGGGCAAGTCAAATAGTGGACAGTCTTTTTCAAACTGTCACCCGCACCGCCGGTTTCACCAATATTCCCATTGAGGAATGGCACATTGCCTTTGTTTTTCTGATGATTCTGCTTATGTTTATTGGAGCCAGTCCGGGATCAGTAGGCGGCGGTTTGAAAACCACCACTTTTGCCGTTATCATTTTAACCATTTTTTCCCTGCTGCGAGGCCGAAAATATGTGGTAGTCTTTCAGCGGGAGCTGGATCAAAGCCTGATCTTTCGAGCGTTTTTAATTGCCATGATTCTATCATTCCTGATTGGAACCAGTACTTTTTTGCTGCTCTTAATTGAAAATCAGGAGCTTTTGCCCGCCCTGTTTGAAGTGACTTCGGCTTTATCCACAGTTGGTCTTTCTTTGGGCATTACCGCCGGACTTTCACCTTTTGGCCAGATTCTTCTGGGAATCCTGATGTTTATCGGCAAAATCGGTTTATTGTCTTTGATTTTGTTTACCATGGGTTCCAAGGATCCGGGATGGCGTTATATGAAGGAAGATGTTTTAATCGGTTAGAATTAAGGAGAAGAACATGAAAAAATCTGTTTTAGTGATCGGAGCCGGACGCTTCGGCAAAGGCGTTATCGAAGGCTTATATGAAAGAGGCAATGATGTGGTAGCCATTAACAAAAACGAAGAAGGACTGGAACCGGTTCGGGATATGATTGTTTCCGGCATTATTTTAAATGTGGGCGAGGATGATGACAAGCTGGCCAGGTTTATTGAAGAAAGAAGCTTTGATGAGGCTGTAGTTGCCACGGGAGAAGATTTTGAAGCCACTCTGATGGCCACCCAGATTCTCAAAGAAGCCAATATTCGGGTTTCAGTCAAAACCTCCAGTGATCGCCGGGGTTCAATTCTGGCCAAATTGGGAGCAGATCGGGTCATTTTCCCGGAAAGAGATATGGGACTGCGGCTGGCTCAGCAGATCTCCAACGAAGCTGAAATTGATGTTCTGGATCTGCCCCAGGGCTTTACCGTGGAAAAAATTGTGGTCGGACGGGGCTTTCACGGCAAAACCATTGGTTCTTTGAACACCACCAACCGCTTTGGTATTTCCATGCTCTTAATTTACCGGGATTCCGAAGTAATTATGCCCAAAGCTTCCATTGAGCTGCAAAAAGGAGATGGATTGGTAGTGATTGGCAAGAAAACCAACATGGCCGCCTTTGAAAAAGAAAATTTCACTTAATTTTATTTGCCTCGGCAAACAGAAAAAACAAACTGCTCCCATATAATAAAAAGCGGATAAATCAGGGACAAAGCCGCCACCACAATTCCCGAATCATTGACCAGAAAGCCCATAAGTCCGCCCCACAGGGCAACTTGACTGCCTTTGTCCAGGGCTGAATCCTGCGGCTTTAAAGCCGAATCAGGGCGATTCAATTTCCACAGCAGGATCAGCATCAGCAACGGAACCAGCAGAATGACCAGATTAGTTTTAATTAAAGCCAGATTCATCAATAATTTGCGAATAATAATTTGTTCGGCAATCCACCAGCCATTTAAACGAATGTCCTGCAAGGCCTTGCCAATATGCGAATGGCTGCTGCTCCCAAAATCACTGCCAAAAAGCAGGGCTATTAACACAATAATGGCTCCAATGAATAGAACCATCGTTTTCCAGCTCAGCTTCGGGCGGTTCCACAAAACCAGAAAGCTGATGCAAACCGCTCCCAAAGTCAGGGCAGAACCGGCATTGGAACCCAAAGCGGGCAGGGCAAAAATAATCAGCAAAAACACCTGTGCCAGCAGAACCCCCGCCATTCGCCAGGTACTTTTCCGCAGTGCATACAGGCAGCTTAGACCCAAAGCTTCACTGCCGATTAACAAGCCCAGATATTCATTGCCCAGACCATAAAATCTGGCTCCCCGCTGCAAATCATAACCCAAAGGAGAATAAAGCATTAAATGCGAACCGGTCAATAAATCCAGCGTTACCAGAGCCGCAAAGCCCAGACCTGCCCGGAGCAGAAACTTTTTTTCCAAAGGATCCCGATACCCCAACGCCCGGAACAAAATCGTCAAACCAGTCACCAGCAACAGGTTCAGTCCCACCGAAGCCCCTGCGGAAAGCTGCGGAGCAAATCCCAAAAGCAAAATACCCCAGGGACAAAGAAAAACAGCCGGAAAAAGCGGACAGGCCAAATTTTGCAGGCAATGCACGACAGCGGACTGTGAATTCCGAGCCAGCCACAAGATTCCCCCCAGCAAAAGAAGCAGAATGAAATAAAAGCCATTGGCCAATAGAACCGGCACTCTCCGCAGGTTATTACTGAGCAGCTTGTTTTCCACTCTGGTTAAATCAGTCGGCTGTCCCGGCCGGCTTTGCAAAGGCTCTCCATACATCATTTGAGGAATGGGCAGCTTGAAAAAGCTTAAAATTGTCGGAGCTATATCCAAATTGCTGATAATGCCTGTTCGCCGGGTTGAAGCGGAAGTTAATAAACCCGGCTGTATGGCGGCTCCCCGCCAAATCAGAGGAGTAAAGGTGTTTTGCGGCTGTCGGGGATTGGGAGTGGGAGACAAACAAAGCAAAGCATCTTTTTGCCAATTCAGCTGCGGCATTAACTGCCCCAGAAATTGATCTGCCCGGCTCACAGCCTGCGTATTCTGACCGTAATAAGCTTCCCGGCTGGTATCCCCAAATTCAATAACTACAACCCGAAAATCTCCATAATGGGCTTGAAACAATTTTTCCAGCTTCTGCATATCGGTGCGAAAACCCCAGGGCAAAGCAGAATCCTTCTGCAGCAAGTCCAGACTGCCTTCAGCCACCTGTCCCCGCTGATCCATAAACATGCTGACCGCCTGTCTTCCAGGCTGGCTGCCGTCAAAAGTTAAATCAGCATTGCCCCAAACACTGACCTTGATTCCAGCCTGCCGCAGACTTTCCCCCAAACCGCCCAGATTTGGCTTATAAGGACTTTTTTGCTGCAATAACTGAAGATAATTGGGCTGATATAAACCATTTTCTCCCTGTTCCGCCTTCGCCGCCCAGGGATAACCCAAACCTGGACTGCTGCTGCCAATGGTCAGGTAATTATTATCCGGATTGCGTTCTCCAGCCGTAGCCGTATTGAGCAGGCCAACCGCTCCTTTGTGGATTAGTTCTTGAAAATTGGGATATTCCGGGCGGTTTAAATCTGACCAGCTAATCTGATCCACCAGCAAAACCACCAGACACCCCGAAGAATTTTGAGCCGCAGCTACCCCACCCAGGCTCGCAAAAAGCATTAAAAACAATAAACCGGTCAGGCAAAACCGCTTCATAAACCAGATCAGGCACCAAAGAGCCGCTGTCTTCAAAATAAAAAAGTGCCGTTCTCCTTTCCCAGCTTTTCAGACAATTCTTGTTTTATTATAATCTTTTTTCAACCTGATCGCAACTCAATCCAACATACTTCAACAACATTTGCTGTAGGTTTACAATTGATGTGCTGCCCAGCCCGGCCAAAGCTCCCGGCGATCCAGAACAAGCGAGGGCGGGTCCCGCCCTGCGGAGCCCGCCCTCGATCTGACATTCCCGACAACGGGGGATAACCCCCGCTGCGGGTACATAGGTTTTAATGTCAGCAATTAAACAAAGCACAACTGATCTTTAAATCATATCGTCTCGAAGGTTCCAAGATTGGTACCCGCTCCCGGTAAACTCGCTCTCGGTAAACTCGTAGTATCTGCATCCTCCATGAGGCTTGTGTCCGGCTCCAGGCTGATCACCGTGATTTTGGGGCTTTCATATTCCCTGTTTTCCATGCTTAAATGCTCCTTTCCTGCTATTTATTTAACAACCTGCGTTAATTTTCCGGGGACTATTCAGTCTGCTGATCTTTAGGCTGTTCAGGCTGCTGATCTTCAGGCTGTTCAGATTTAGGCCCCTCCAGCTCAGTTCCGAGATTAAAGTTGCAGTCTCCCGCTTTGAAGAAGGCACAGGCTTTCATATCTGCGATACTTCCTGAAAATGTAACATTAATACACTTACCAGACTCTTCTGAGTCAATATACTCTCGCATAAGCTTATGACCGATCTGATAGTTTGCAACAACAGTTTCGTTTCTCCCGTTTGTGTACTCGAGCTGGACATACATTTCAACCTGCGGGTTGTCAACGGGAAAAATTTCTCCAAGATTATCCGCACTCGGTGCAAATTGATAAGTCTTCTTATCCTTGCCTCCCCAGTCCGTCTGGATCTTGGTTACTGCATAGAACTTGTAACATCCATTGGTCTCATTGGTCTCATTCCATACGGGCAGAGCATACTCACCGTCATATTTGCCGCCTTCGATAACTTCTATCTGGCCAAGATTGTATACCAGGTTTTCTTTGGCGAGCACCAATTTGCCTTCACCGTTGCTGTCAACAAGCTTGCCGAATACTGCCACAGATTCAGCCGTTACGGTCTTGCCGTTCAAGTTCAGGGTTACATTCGGGGCTATATCTACAGCAGAGCAAGAGATATTGTCTGCTTCCGGTGCTACGGTTACGGTTATCGTTCCTTCTTGCTGACCGGCATAGTCAAGAGCCTCCTCGAGTGCAGCGAAGTTTTGCACATTTTCTCCCTCTCCAATCGTAGCGACAACGGGGAGTTCTGACCACTGTGCATAGAGCGTGACATTTGCTGTACGTGTCCATTTACCGTTTTCAGTATAATCAGTTGTATCTTCCACACAAGTGCCGTCGGCATTGAGTACCTTGTCACCGCCTTCGGGCTTCGTAAACCAACCTTCCTTAGCAGTATAACCGGTTCGGGTCGGCAAGGCTAAGGTGTTTCGCGTCTTAGTGCTTCCTATGGCAATAAATGTGCTTTCGCTGCCACCAGTGCCGCCGTTAGCATTCAACTTGATATAGGCTGTAGGAGAGCCCACGGTAAAGTTTTTGCCATTACCCGGAGGACTGATTACAGCATTTTTAGTCTGGCCATACCATTCATAGGGTTTATTGTCCAGGCTGCCTGTCTTGGCCGGGATGGTGACCTTCCAGTTCTCTACCGCTGCCTTCAAACCGGCATCTGTGAACATATTATTCATAAGAGAAGATACACTGGCAGTG
>JAZRXK010000083.1:0-26659 GCA_045600185.1 Desulfocucumaceae bacterium | reverse complement strand
AAGCATCCAGCCTAATGAGCCTACTAATCTTATGATGGATTAGTTGTGCTTTGTTTAATTGCCGACATTAAAACCTATGTACCCGCAGCGGGGGATTATCCCCCGTTGTCGGGTATATCAGATCGAGGGCGGGCTCCGCAGAGCGGGATCCGCCCTCTCTGATCCCGTGTCCTGAATTGCCGGGAGCTTTGACCGGGCTGGGCAGCACATCAATTGTAATGCTACACCTACACAAATTCGATAACACGGCGTTTTCTTGACTTTTGTTATTTATAGTGTTATAGTCATAATATAAATGGCAGGCTGGGGATCAGCCGAACCTAACGCTTGTGGACATTATGTAAGACTTGAGCTAACGATTATGTTAGCCAGGCAGTAGTGGTTGAAGCAGGAAGCTCCGGCTTCTGTAAGTCGGAGTAGTTCACTAATGATAGGTTAGACTTTCTGTTTTCAATATTCTGTCATTTCAGATTTTCTTCCATATTGCACCAATAAAATAAAGTAATATTGCAAACCTGTGTAAAAAGGAGGTTAATTTTATTAAATATGTCATTATTTTAGGAGATGGCATGGCCGATCTGCCCTGCCCGGAATTAAACGGCAAAACTCCCTTGCAGGCGGCTGACTGTCCGGTTTTGGATCAAATTGCCCAAAAAGGCCGGGTTGGACTGGCCAAAAATGTTCCGGAAGCTTATTTGCCGGGCAGTGATGTAGCCAATTTATCGGTTATGGGCTATGATCCTTCCCGTTATTATACCGGTCGTTCTCCTCTGGAAGCCGTCAGCATGGGCATTGATATGCAGGAAAATGATCTGGCCTTTCGCTGTAATCTGGTAACTTTATCCGCTCCCATCGGCTCACCTGACTGCCGCATGGAAGATTATAGTGCCGGAGAAATTTCCTCGGAAGATGCCCGAATTTTAATAGAAGCTGTTCAGGAAAAAATGGGAGGAAATAAGAAAAATTTTTATTCCGGGGTCAGCTATCGTCATTTGCTGATTTGGGAAAATGCTCCTGCCAGGGTGGAGTTTACCCCACCGCATGATTTTTCCAGACAGCCGGTAACGGAACAAAATCTGCCGAAGGGGGAAGACTCGGAAGTTTTTCTGCAAATGCTCAGGCAAAGCTGGGAAATTCTGAATCAGCATCCCATCAATCAGAAGCGTCAGGCCGCAGGCTTAAATCCAGCCAATTCCCTCTGGTTCTGGGGAGCCGGGAAAAAGCCCTTTCTGCCTGATTTTCAGCAGGAATACGGCTTGCAGGGCGGCATTATTTCAGCGGTTGATCTGCTGAAAGGCATTGGGATTTGTGCCGGAATGCAGGTTCTGGAAGTTCCGGGGATCACCGGCAACATTCACACCAATTTTTCCGGCAAGGCCAAAGCTGCCATTGCCGCTTTAAAAGACGGTCTGGATTTGGTTTATCTGCATGTGGAAGCTCCGGATGAAGCCGGACATCAGGGCAATCTGGCCTTAAAAATTCAGGCCATTGAAGCCATTGATCATCAGATCGCCGCTCCTGTTCTGGAATATCTGGAAAGTCAGGGAGATTATCGTTTACTGGTTCTGCCGGATCATCCCACTCCGGTTTCTCTGCTGACCCACACCAGAGATCCCATTCCCTTTGCTTTATGCGGCAGCAATATTCAGCCGGATTCAGCCCGGCAGTATGACGAAAAAACAGCCGCCGCTTCCGGTCTGCTTTTGGAAAAAGGCTTCCATTTGATGCGTAAATTTATTACCCTCTGAAATTAAAAAAAGATTGACTTTTATCTCCAGTTTGATTACAATAAAGGTGAGGAAGGGGAGTAGCTGCTCTTTGGAGTTGTTTGGTCGTCAATACGGTTTGTTCCGCAAACCCGGCCTGACATTGACCTTATTATTTTGGTTATGCGAGACCTTCACGCTTCTGTGCAAAAAAGCGTGAAGGTCTTTTTTAATTATTCGGGAAAGGAGGTTAAATAATGCTTACTGCAAGCTGTTTAACAGGTGGTCTGGTTTTAATTTTGATAGCCGCTGAATTCTTCACCAATGGAGTGGAATGGCTGGGCAAAAAACTCAACCTTTCCGAAGGAGCTGTGGGCAGCGTTCTGGCCGCCGTAGGCACGGCTTTGCCGGAATCTGTTATTCCGATTATTGCCATTTTATTCGGCAACCAGGAAGCTGCCAGCGATATTGGTATTGGAGCCATTCTGGGAGCCCCCTTTATGCTGACCACTCTGGCCATGGCTGTAACCGGCCTTGCCGCCTTAATCTGCCATATCAATGGCCGCAAAAGGTCGCATATGCTGATCAATCAGGAAATTACTCATCGAGATTTGGGTTACTTCCTGCTGGTTTATGTTCTGGCTATTCTGTCTTCTTTCCTTCCTTCGCATTGGATGAAAGTAATTGCAGCTCTTGGTTTAATTACAATTTATATTATCTATGCCACCCTGACCATTAAGTCCGGCAAAGGTCTGGAAGACTCCAGCCTGAACCCCCTGTACTTTGCCAGAAAACAACAGGATCCAGCTTTAGCAAAGGTAGTTTTGCAGGTTGTCATTGCTTTGGCGGCCATTATTATCGGAGCAAAAATTTTTGTTGGAGGTTTGGAAGATCTGTCTTTATATCTGGGCATCAATGCTTTTATTTTGTCAGTCTTCATTACTCCGATTGCCACCGAGCTGCCGGAAAAATTCAACAGCATAATCTGGATTCGCCAGGGCAAAGATACTCTGGCTTTGGGCAACATAACCGGAGCCATGGTTTTTCAAAGCTCCATTTTACCGGCCATCGGCATTTTGCTGACTGACTGGAATCTGGAAGGCTATGCCCTGATTAACGCCATTCTGGCTCTGGCTGCATCCGGGCTTCTGCTCACGGTTCTGCACTATAAGAAATCGCTCAAGCCTGCTCTTTTGGCTTCTATGGGTTTGTTTTACTTGTTATATATAATTATTGTAGTGGTATTTTAAAGATAAATAAACTATTTTGGAGGTGAAGCTATGAACGGTTTCAAAACTGCCATGCTGATGGCTCTTCTGACTGCTATTTTAGTTGTCATCGGCTGGGCGATTGGCGGCTCACAAATGTCCATAATTTTCTTTTTTATCGCTATGGGAATAAATTTTTTCAGTTATTTCTACAGCGATAAGGTAGCCATTAAAATGACCCGTTCCTATCCAGTTACCAGAGCTGAATCACCGGAATTATATGCCATGGTGGAAAACCTGACCAGAAAAGCCGGTTTGCCCATGCCGAAACTTTATGTAACTCCCACAGCTCAGCCCAACGCCTTTGCCACTGGCCGCAATCCTGAGCACGCAGCCCTTGCTGTTACCGAAGGTATTATGCAAATCCTGAATCGCTCTGAAATTGAAGGAGTTTTGGCTCACGAACTTGCCCACATCAAAAACCGGGATATTTTAATCAGCAGCGTGGCGGCAGCTATTGCCGGAGCAATCAGCATGATTGTCAATATGCTGCAATGGAGGATGATTCTGGGAGGAGATGACGAAGACAATGGAGCTTTGGGAGTTGCTGCCTCGTTGCTCACCATAATTCTGGCTCCCATTGCCGCCATGCTGATTCAAATGGCCATCTCCCGTTCCAGAGAATATCAGGCTGACGCAGACGGAGCTAAAATTGCCGGCAGTTCTCAGGGACTGGCTAATGCCTTATCAAAAATGGAAAACATTGCTTTGCAGGCTCCCATGGACATTAATAATTCCGCTGCTCATATGTTTATTATCAATCCGCTGAAAAGGGTTTCCATTCAAAGATTATTCAGTACCCACCCCAGCACTCAGGAACGGATAGAACGCTTGCAGGCCATGCAGTTTTAGCAGCTACAACAGACATATTCATTTCAGGGCATCCTCATTTTGGCAGTGAATTGGATGCCCTTCTAATTTGAAAAATATTTTGAAAAAAAAATTTGATTTTGCAGGAAAAGTGTGCTATGCTTGGTATACATACATATTAGCGGGAATTGCTCTGCTTTTTTCGTCTGCAAGAGGCTGAAAAGATGGAAGGTTCCTGAGGATATGCAATAAATTACCTGATATGGGTGATAATGGATGATAAAGCAAAAAATATCTAAATCAATCAATCAATCAATCAATCAATCAATCAATCAAGTGTAGCTCATCTGCACTGATTTGTCAAGTCCTTTTTTCATTTTTTTATAAAAAATCAGGAAACCAGAATGCTCACCAGCTGAGTGTTGTGGTTTTTTCTGTTTTCCCCAGACCTCCCAACAGCGGACAAGGGCGGCATTGCTGGAAAAATATTTTGTAAAGGAGAGAACAAAAGTAATGAAAATAAAGAAAATATTCCTGGCCATGCTTACTCTGGCTCTGGTCATGGGTTTGGCATCGTCCGTGGCACTGGCGGACGGGGAGACTTTCAAGGCAGTTCTTAGTAGTACAACGAGTAACTACTATACCTTGACTTTTTACTATGATGATCAGGAGCACAGAGAAGGTGGTAATATCGTATATACCGCTCCTGCTCTGCCCACCAGGGCAGAGAAAATTGACGATTGGCCGTATTATTCTAAAAGAGATAATATAAAAAGCATAGTAATTGACTCATCAATGCAAAACTACGATGGTCTGGAGTCCACGGCGTATATGTTTACCGATATACAATATACCACCCAAGATATCACCGGGACGGAGTATCTGAACACCAAAAATGTAACGAATATGAACTTCATGTTCAATCGTTACGGCTCCTATAGCTTCAACATGATCAATGCACCGAATGTCACCAACTGGGACACCAGCAATGTAGAGAGCATGGAGTATATGTTCGCTGCTTACGGCTGCGAATCCACTGTCTTGAACTTCAATCTGGATCTGTCCGGCTGGAACACTGCCAGTTTATCTTCTTGTGGTGATATGTTCACCAATGCCGGTGCGAATGCAAAAGAGTGGAAGGTCACCATCCCGGCCAAGACAGGCAAACAGCACAATGACTGGCAGCACTGGTATTGTGGTGAAGAAAGTCAGCAATTTTTCATCGCTCCTCCGGAAGGCAAATACTTTACAATAGTCAATGAACTTACATTAAATCCTGGCGAAGGCCGCGGTGGCTCTGGATCTGCAACTATTGTCTCGGGAGAAAAAAGTGCAAGAGAATTCACTCCGCCGACCAAAACCGGTTACGATTTGGATGGCTGGTGTACGGAAAGCGGTACCAAGGTACTTGATGCCGAAGGCAACTGTATGAAAAATGTACCGAATTGTACCAATGAAAAAGGTCAATGGACAGCAGAAGCAGGAGATATCACACTCTATGCACATTGGCTGCCACATGTCGCACAAATTGGCAACAACAAATTCGTCAGCCTTGAAGCTGCTCTGAAATCTGCCTCAGCAGGAGATACCGTAGAGGTAATAGACAAGATTGACGAGGATTCCTTTGTGGAAATAGCTCCGAATGTAACCCTGAACTTAAACGGCCATGAAGTCAATGTTAAGGGCGTGTCAGTATTCGGCAAACTCATTGACAGCGGCAAAGCTGACAACGGCGAAGCAGAAGAAAACGGCGAAGAAGAAAAAAGCGGCAAATTGGTGCTCGCCAAAAAGAACCTGGTATACAATCTTGACCAGATAGAAGTTATCGAAGGCGGCAAATATGACGGTAAGTATGCTCTGCCCGTATGGAATGAGACCAATGGATGTTACAAGTTCTATAAAGTAACCGGGATCACGACGAACTGGTGCACTGATGGTAAGACTTATCAATTTGCACCGCAGGCGGATGAGCTTGAAAAAATCTTTGCCGGTGACTCGCAGGTTGAAATGTATGTCCAGCTCAAGTACATTAACGGTCCCGAAGATTCCGAAGATTCCGAAGAGGTTGTTGCAAACTATCAAATCGGTCCGGAGCTTATGGACAAATATATTGAGGCAAAGAAAACAGAGGATAATAAGTGTATTAATGTTACATTTTCAGGAAATATCACAGATATGCAAGCCTGTGCCTTCTTCAAAGCGGGAGACTGCAACTTTAATCTCGGAACTAAGCTGGAGTAGCCTGAATCTGAACAACCTGAAGATCAGCAGCCTGAACAGCCTGAAGATCAGCAGCCTGAACAGCCTGAAAATCAGCAGCCTGAACAGCCTGAAAATCAGCAGCCTGAAGATCAGCAGCCTGAACAGTCCCCGGAAAATTAACGCAGGTTGTTAAATAAATATCAGGAAAGGAGCATTGACCATGGAAAACAGGGAATATGAAAGCCCCAAAATCACGGTTATCAGCCTGGAGCCGGACACAAGCCTCATGGAGGATATAGATACTACGAGTTTACCGGGAGCGAGTTTACCGGGAGCGGGTACCAATCTTGGAACCTTCGAGACGATATGATTTAAAGATCAGTTGTGCTTTGTTTAATTGCTGACATTAAAACCTATGTACCCGCAGCGGGGGATTATCCCCCGTTGTCGGGTATATCAGATCGAGGGCGGGCTCCGCAGGGCGGAACCCGCCCTTCCTGATCCCGTGTCCTGAATTGCCGGGAGCTTTGGCCGGATTATATAACACATTAACTGTGAACCTGCATTTTTCCAAACTGACCAGTAAAAATTACTTTTGGCCAAACCCAAAAATTGCGAACCCGAAAACCGGAGTTCGCCTGATTATTCAGCCCTGCATATCCTGATTGATTTTTTCCAGCCGTTGTCCCAGTTCTGCGGCTTTTTCCTGCGGCAAATTTTTTAATTTACCCTCGGCAATATCCTGCAAGGAACGATATAATTTCTTGTCGGTGGTAACATAAACATCATAATCTTCTCCTAAAGCCTCGCTTAAAAATTCATGCACTTTTTTCCGTACAGTTTTCAGACGCAGGCGATCCAGCCCGCTGACCTGAACAGCCGCTGACACCTTTTGATCATATACTACCAAAGCACAATCCTTAATCCACTCCAGTTTTTTGACCTGCTGCCGCAAATTTTCCGCCAATTCCGGCTGAAAGCTCACCGCTTTTCCGACGGAGGCTTCCGGCTTTTCTCCGGCACAACCAGCCAAAAGCAACATAAACAGCACCAGGGTGACAAGTATTTTTTTCAAATAGCTTCCTCCTAACCTTTAGGCCGCCAAATCAAAGCTGCCAGAAAAGCAAAAATAATGGCCGCCGAAATTCCGGAACTGGTAACTTCAAAGATTCCGGTTAAGATTCCCACCAGACCGCTTCTTTCCGCTTCGGATAAAGCCCCGTGAACCAGAGAATTGCCAAAGCTGGTAATGGGAATGGAAGCTCCGGCTCCGCATAAGTCCTGAAAAGGCTCATATAAATCAAAACCGGCCAGAATTGCTCCCAGAACCACCAAAATGCACATGGTATGAGCCGGAGTTAATTTGCAGCCGTCCATTAAAAGCTGTCCCAGGACACAAATCAAGCCCCCGGCCACAAAAGCCCAAATATAAACCTCCATTTTTTCACCTCACCTAAATTTCCAGACAAACCGCATGAGCAATACCCGGAATACTTTCCTTTTGCTGACAGGTTAAAGGAGACAGCAAAGCCCCGGTTGCCACAACCAAAACCCTTGGCCATCTGCCCTGCTGCATTTGTTTCAGAATATGGCCATACACCACCGAAGCCGAGCAGCCACAGCCGCTTCCTCCTGCCTGAACCGGCTGATCCTTTTGATAGATCAACAATCCGCAGTCCAAAAAAAGATTTTCGGCCATTTTCAAACCCTGTTTTTTAAATAATTCCAAAGCAATCTCCCGACCAATGCGACCCAAATCCCCGGTTAAAATCAAGGCATAATCCTGGGGTTGACGCTTTAAATCGTTTAAATGACGGCTAATGGTATCCACCGCCGCCGGAGCCATAGCTCCACCCATATTAAAAGGATCGGTAATGCCCAGATCAACAACCTTGCCCAGAGTAGCTGAAGTAACCCGGATTCCCGTTTCTCCCTGCCCCACAACCGCAGCTCCGGCAGCCGTAACCGTCCATTGAGCTGTCGGCGGTTTTTGCGAGCCGTATTCCGTAGGATAGCGGAATTGTTTTTCAATGGCGGCATTATGACTGACAGTTCCGCACAAAGCTTTTTGAGCCTGCCCGCTGTCCACCAGCTGAGCGGCCAGAGCCAAGCTTTCCATGGAAGTGGAACAGGCTCCATATAATCCGGCAAAAGCAATGCCTAATTTGCGAGCGGCAAAACTCCCGGAAGTAATTTGATTCAATAAATCACCAGCCAGCAAATAATCAATTTCCGCAGCCTGCAAGGAAGCCTTACGCAAGGCCAGCTTAAAGGCATCCTCCAACATTTTGGTTTGAGCCTGCTCAAAGCTTTTTTGCCCCATCCACAGATCCGGATAGAGCAAATCAAAATCCCCGCCCAAAGCTCCTTTGGCTTCAAACGGACCACCTACAGCAGCGGAGGCCAAAATCCGGGGATTGTTTTTAAAAATCAGGCTGCCCATTTTCCTAACCTCCCACCAGCATCAAATAAAAAACTTTAATTAAAGCTACGCCAAAAGCAGCAACCACCCCAAAGACAATAACCGAACCAGCCAATTTAAACATCTGCGAACCGGTTCCCAAAACCAGACCTTCACTGCGATATTCAATGGCAGCCGAAGAAATGGAATTGGCAAAACCAGTTACCGGAACAGCAGTTCCTGCTCCCGCCCATTGAGCCAGATGATCATACCAGCCCAGACCAGTAAAAATTACCGCCAGTAAAATCATCATAGCCGCCGCTGGATTGCCTACGGTTTTTTCAGTAAAATCAAAATTCCAGAGAAAAAAGTCCTGGATGGCCTGTCCCAAAAGACAAATCAGGCCTCCCACCAAAAAGGCCTTCAGACAATTTAAGCAAATCGGCGGCGAAGCGATTTTCTTTTGCACCAGTTTTTGATATTCCGGCGGAGAAATAAAAAAAGCCATTTTTCGTCCTCCTTTTTAGCTTAATATGTCAGAATTTCAACTTTAATATGTATTAAAAAAAACCGGTTAATTTTACCGGTTTTCAAAACAATTTAAATATTTTTTCCAGCCCCCAGGGAGCTAAAAAAGCCTGCATCAGAGAAGCCGCCAAAATCAACCCGACTGCCCAGAAAGCAAAGCCGCTTCTCCATTCTGTTGATCCGGAGAAACGAAAAATAATCCGAATCAGGCAAAGTCCGGTTTTCAAAGCCGCTGCTGCCCCCAAAAGCCAGCCCAGTTGATAGAGCAAATTAACCGGCACAAAAAACAGGCCAAACCAAAGCCAGGCTTTTAAATTAAGCTGACTTAATAAACAGACCCCATTCCAGCCAACCAGAAAGCCCATGCCGCCAATGCTCAAGCCAATCAGAGGACAGCCGATCAGACTTAGTCCCAGAGCCAGAAACCACCCTAAAAGCAGCAAATTTTTTCCCAGACAGTTTAACCAGAAGCTTAAAGAATAGTCAACCCGCTGCCAATAGCCCAAAGCCTGTTCCAGGGTCTTATCATCTGCTCCCAGAGTGGTCAGAGCCAGACCAATTCCCCAGCCAAGACCCACCAGCCAGATAATTCCAACCAGCAGCAAATAGAGTTTGTTTTCCTGCAAATTCTGCAAAAGATGAGCTTTGATAAAACATCTCCTCCTGCTGATTTTCTATGTTGCCAGCCGGAAGATTATGAATTGCTTTCCCGCAAACTTTCCAACAAAACCTGCATTTCCTCTTTGGTTGCAGCTCGATTCACCGCTTCCCGCAAACGAGCCGCTTTTTTTAAGCCTTTGGTATACCAACTGGCGTGTTTTCGCATTTCCCAAACTCCTCGAATTCCTTTAAAGGAACTGATTAAATCCAAATGCCGCAAAGCCATTTCCACCCGCTCCGTCATATTTGGCGGCGGCAAATGCTCCCCTGTCTTCAGGTAATGCAAAACCTGACTGAAAATCCAGGGATTGCCCTGCGAAGCCCGACCAATCATGACGGCAGCACAGCCGGTTTTTTCCAAAACTGCTTTGGCGGCTACATCGCTGTCCACATCTCCATTGGCAATCACCGGAATTTTCACCGCCTGCCGCACCCTGGCAATTTCATCCCAGTCGGCTCGACCGGAATAAAATTGTTCTCTGGTTCGGCCATGCACCGCCAAAGCATCTAAACCAGCCGCCTCCAGTCTTTTGGCCAATTCCACCGCATTGCGGGAAGTTTGATCCCAGCCCAGACGAATTTTGGCGGTTAAGGGAATGGTGATTTTCTGTTTAATTTTCTGCACAATTCGAGCCGCCAGCTCCGGATCTCTTAGTAAAGCTGAGCCTTCTCCATTGCGGACAATTTTGGGGGTAGGACAGCCCATATTAACATCAAGAATTGCCGCTCCCCATTCTTCCACCAAAACCGCTGCTTCAGCCAGATAATCCGGATCAGAGCCAAAAATCTGCACAGAAACAGGCTGAATTTCCTTGGGACTGCCCAGAATAGCCAAAGTTTTAATATTACCATATAATAAAGCCTGATCGCTGACCATTTCGGTATAAAGAAGACCGCAGCCGGCTTCTCTGGCCAAAATTCGATAGCTTTGATCTGTAATGCCCGCCATGGGAGCGGCAACTACCGGATTTTTGATTTCTACCTTACCAATCCGAAACATTTTATTTCCCGCCTATTCCTGAACATTTTTTTCATAGATCAACTGCAAGCCCTTCAGGGTCAGCAAAGGATCCACCACTTCAATGCTGGAAGTTTCGGCGGCAATCAATTCGGCCAGACCTCCAGTAGCAATAACCCTGGGTTCTCCCTTCATTTCCTCGCTCATTCTTTTAACCAAAGCTTCCACCTGTCCCACAAAACCGTATAAAATGCCGGACTGCATACTTTGAACCGTGTTTTTGCCAATTACCGAAACCGGCTTGACCAATTCTACTCTGGGCAATTTGGCTGCCCGGGCAAACAAACTGTCCATGGAAATTCCAATTCCCGGAGCAATAGCACCGCCCAAATATTCCCCTCTGGCTGAAACAGCACAAAAAGTAGTCGCTGTACCAAAATCCACAATAATTAAAGGGCCGCCGTAAATTTCATAACCAGCCAAAGCATTGACAATGCGATCCGCTCCCACTTCCCGCGGATTATCATAACGAATGGGCATTCCGGTTTTAATCCCCGGAACCACCATCAAAGCCTCCACCCCAAAATATTTCCGGCTCATCTGTTCCAAAGCCCGAAACAAACTGGGAACTACCGAAGAAATAACCACCGATTTAATATCACTCATTTTGATGCCTTTAAAAGCAAATAAAGACTGCAATAAAATTCCTATTTCATCGTCAGTGCGTTGCGGATGGGTGGAAATTCGCCAATGAGCTTTGAGCTTTCTTCCCTTGGAAACGCCCAAAACAATATTGGTATTGCCTACATCAAATAACAAAATCATCCTGCTTTCCCCTTTTGCGTATTATTAAAAAAGGCACCTTAAAAAAGATGCCTCTGCTGAAACTTAATTAGCTGCTACATAACCCTTCAGGGGTTTCATTTCACCCACATCCAGGCTTATATCCAAAGATTTTACCGCATGGGTCAAGCTTCCGGCTGAAATAAAGTCCACTCCGGTTTGAGCAATGGCCAAAATGCTTTCTTCCGTAATTCCGCCGGAAGCTTCCAGCAAAACCTGACCATTGACCATTTCAACCGCCTGCCGCATGGTTTCCAAATCCATATTGTCCAGCATAATAATATCCGCTTTAGCCGCCAGAGCTTCCTGCAAGCCTTCCAGACTTTCCACTTCCACTTCAATACGAGGACAGAAGAACGGAGCGTTTTTGGCTCGTTTAATGGCTTCAGTAATGCCACCGGCCACTTTAATATGGTTATCTTTAATTAAAACAGCATCGTACAGACCAAAGCGGTGATTGTAGCCTCCGCCCACCCGAACGGCATATTTTTCCAGATTCCGCAAACCCGGAGTAGTTTTTCGGGTATCAGTAATGCAGGCTTTTTCATTTTTGATAATGGCCGCCATTGCCGCCGTTTTTGTAGCAATTCCGGATAATCTTTGCAAAAAGTTCAAGGCAAGTCTTTCTCCCATTAAGATGGCTCTGGCATCTCCTTCCACTCTGGCCAGAAGCTGACCGGATTCAATGCGTTCTCCATCCCGACACAAAGCCTGAAAAGAAAGATCCCGATTTAAAATATTAAAAACTTCCCTGGCCACCGGCAAGCCGGCCACTACTCCGGCCTCCTTGGCGTGAATAAAACCGGTAGTAATATAATTTTCCGGGACAATATTCATGGTAGTAATATCCCCGGTTCCCAAATCTTCAGCCAGGGCTATTTCCAATAATGCTCTCAATTTAAAATCATATTTCAAGTTTTTTCCTCCTTTCCTGAGTTAATTAACGCTTCAGGATAATATGCTTTTTCCAGCGATCATATGGTTCCGGTCTGTCCACCCGAAAATGTCCGCCCCGGCTTTCCTGCCGCAAATAAGCCGCTTCTGCCACCAGACGACCGACGATCAGCATATTTTTTAATTCAATATCCTCAATATTCCGGGATTGATAATCCAGAATAAAAGACATTTCTTCCAGTTGTTCCATCGCCTCAGTCAAGCCTAAAACTGTCCGCAGAGGACCCACATATTGTTCCATAATTTGCCGAATTTCGTCCCGCAGGCTGGAAGTATTCATATCCGGAGAAATTTGCTGCAAGCTGTCCGAAACAAAGTCAATTTCCGGAATCGGCTCCAAATCCTTTTTACTTTCCACCCATTCTACAATCCGGCCGCCATAAACCAGACCATCCAGCAAAGAGTTGCTGGCCAGTCGATTGGCTCCGTGAACCCCCAGACAGGCAGTTTCCCCGCAGGCATACAAATTAACAATACTGGTTTGACCGTTTAAATCGGTTTTTACACCGCCCATCATATAATGAGCCGCCGGAGCTACCGGGATCAGCTCGTTATTTATATCAAGTCCATATTTCAGGCAATTTTTCATAATATTAGGAAATCTTTCCTGTACTAAATTACTATCCAAATGAGATAAATCCAAAAATACCCTTTTGGAAGCCGTACTGCCCATTTCAGTCAAAATGGCTCTGACTACAATATCCCTGGGAGCCAATTCTGCCAGTGGATGATAACGAGTCATAAAGCGTTCTCCGTGACGATTGCGTAAATAAGCTCCTTCACCTCGTACCGCTTCTGAAATCAAAAAACAGGGAGCCTTATCAATGCTCAAGACAGTGGGATGGAATTGAATAAATTCCATATCCATAACTTCGGCTCCGGCTCGATAGGCCAGAGAAATTCCATCTCCGGTAGCAACATCCGGATTAGTGCTGTGCTGATACAAATGCCCCAGTCCCCCGGTAGCTAACACTATGGCATGACCCCGAAAAACCTTTAACTGATCGTTTTTGACATCCCAGCCCAAAACCCCATAGCAAACATTTTCCTTTACCAGTAAGTCTACCGCCAGATAGTTTTCCAAAACCGTAATATTGGAATTATGCCGAACTATTTCCATTAAAGCCCGTTGAATCTCGGCTCCTGTGGCATCTCCGCTGGCGTGCAAAATCCGTCTTCGGCTGTGAGCCCCTTCTCTGGTCATATCCAGCTCGCCGTCTTTCCGGTCAAAATTGGCACCCATGTTAATCAGCTCTCTCACCCGCTTGGGTCCTTCATGCACCAAAATATTAACGGCATCAAAATCACACAAACCGGCTCCGGCTACCAGGGTGTCCTGCAAATGCAGTTCAGGCGAATCCAGCGGGCTTAAAGCTGCCGCAATACCACCCTGAGCCTTATCGGTGTTACTGTCATCAGTTTTCTGTTTGGTTAATAAAATTACTTCTGAATTGTGCTGGGCAGCAGAAATAGCGGTATAAAGTCCGGCTACCCCACTGCCAATTACAATATATTTTGCCTTATGTACCGGCAAATTTCGAGTGTCAAAGTTGATTCCATACAATGGGAGCACTTGACTCTCCTCCTTAAAACATCATTTATACACTACCCACTTCCAGAAAAAATGGGTTTGATGCCCCAATTTTTATAAAGCCAGCATTTTTTCCAAAGCAGACCAGGCTTTTTCCCGAATATCTGCTTCCACTTTAATTTGAGGCTGCAAATTTTCCAAAGCAGCCGCAACTTTTTCCAAAGTAATTTTTTTCATATCCGGGCAGGAAAGCCGGGGAGAAGCCAGATAAAAAGCCTTCTCCGGATATTTTTGCTTTAACTGATGCAAAAGCCCTTCTTCAGTGCAAATAATGAATTCCTGAGCCGGACTTTCTCCGACATAACGCAGCATTCCGCTGGTACTGGCTACTTTATCCGCCAAAGCGGAAACCTCCGGCAAACATTCCGGGTGAACCAGAACTTCCGCCTGCGGATGCTGAGCTTTCAGGCTCAAAACTTCTTCCGGTTTTAACTGGGCATGAATATAGCAGCATCCCGGCCATAAATTGACATTCTGGTGTCCGGATTCCTGCATGGAATAAGTACCTAAATTGCGATCCGGCACAAATAAAACCGGTTGTTCCTGGGGGAAACTCTGCAAAACCCTGACTGCGTTCGCTGAGGTGCAGACTATATCACTTTCCGCCTTAACCTCCGCACTGGTATTAACATAACAAACCACCTGAGCTTTCGGATTTTCCACCTTTTTCTCCCGTAACTGCGGGGCAGAAATCAAGTCCGCCATTGGACAGCCGGCCTTAATCTCCGGCAGCACAACTATTTTATCCGGGGATAAAATCGAAGCACTTTCCGCCATAAAATGAACTCCGCAAAAAACAATTACTTTTGCGTCAGTTTTGGCAGCCAGACGGGACAATTCCAAAGAATCACCCACATAATCCGCAATATCCTGCACTTCGTCCGGCACATAATAATGACTCAAAATTACAGCTTGTCTTTCCTGCTTCAGTTTTTTAATTTTGGCTTGTAAATCCAAGGGTTTCCACCCCGTTTCTAAAAATTTTATTTTCTGATCCAAAATTTGCCGGCTCTCCACATTGAGAGCCGCAGTTTTTTAACCGATTTCCAGGGGCTTTTCAGCTCCCCGCACTTCCTTAATCCGGTTAGCTTCGTCCAACAAAACAATTCTCGGTTCAAAACCCTGAGCTTCTTCCGGAGTCATCATTCCATAAGCAATAATAATTACAATATCCCCTACCGCTACTTTGCGGGCAGCAGCCCCATTAAGACAAATTACTCCGGAACCCTTTTCCCCGGCGATAACATAGGTTTCAAAACGGTTGCCGTTGTTATTGTCAACAATCTGAACCTTTTCATGAGGGAAAATTCCGGCAGCTTGCAGTAAATCTGAATCAATGGTAATACTGCCATTATATTGCAGATTAGCTTCGGTTACTGTAGCCTTATGAATTTTAGCTCTGAAAATATTGAGCAGCAAAGCTTTACACCTCCAACCAGGTATTATCAATTAAACGGGTCGTTCCAAAGCGAACAGCCATAGCCAAAAGGCAGGTTTCAGTCAAAACCGTTACTTCTTCCAGATTTTGATTGCGAATTTCCACATATTCCGGTTTAGCTTCCGGCACAGTAGCCAGCTTTTCCTGAACCAGCCGCAAAATTTCAGCACAATTATTTTCCCCATTTTTGACAGCTTCTTCTGCCAGAACAATGCTTTGGTGCAAAATCACTGCTTTGGAGCGTTCATCTGTATTCAGGTAAGTATTGCGGGAACTGACAGCCAAACCATCAGCTTCCCGAACAATGGGCATTACATTGATCTGCACTGGAATATTCAAGTCCCGCACCATTCTTTTTAAAATCAAAACCTGTTGAGCATCCTTCTGACCAAAAAAAGCCTGATCCGGCTGCACTATGTTAAAAAGCTTGGTAACTACGGTAGCCACTCCCCGAAAATGACCAGGGCGGGACTTTCCGCAAAGGCAATCAGTCAGACCACCGGGTTCCACATAGGTGCTGAAGTTTTCAGCATACATTTCAGATGGTTCCGGATGAAAAACGGCCTGTACCCCCAGGCTTTCCAGAAGCTGACAGTCCTGAGCAAAATCACGAGGATAAGTTTCCAGATCCTCACCCGGACAAAATTGAATTGGGTTGACAAAAACGCTGGCCACCACAGTTTGACAAGCCTGTAAAGCAGCCTGCATCAAAGAGGCATGACCCTGGTGCAAATAGCCCATAGTGGGAACCAGAGCCACTGTTTTGCCCTGTTTCTTTTCCGCCTGAACAAATTTTCGCATTTCCTGAACGGTATGACAAATCTGCATTTTCAGCTTCCTTTCTCCTGGTCTTCTTTATACCGAGCTAATTTTTCCATAATTGCTGCGTCAATGGAAAATTCATGTTCGGCAGCCGGAAAGGTTTGTTCCTCAACTTCCTGTTTATATTGAGCAAAAGCCTGAGCAATTTGCTGGTTCAGGTTTAAATATCTTTTGGAAAACTTTGGTGATTTGCCGCTGTAAAAGCCCAGCAAATCGTGTACTACCAAAATTTGACCATCACAACCGGCTCCGCCGCCAATGCCAATTACGGCAATTTTGAGATTTTGCGTAATAAAGCTGGCCAGGGCAGCCGGGACACATTCCAGAACCAAAGCAAAAACCCCAGCCTGCTGCAAAGCCTGAGCGTCCTGCCATAATTTTAACGCAGCACCTTCACTTTTGCCCTGCACCTGATACCCTCCCATTTGATAAAAGGCCTGCGGCGTTAAGCCCAAATGCCCCATAACCGGAATTCCGGCCTGCGTCATAGCCTGAACAGTTTCTGCCACTTCCCGGCCGCCTTCCAGCTTGACGGCTCCAGCTCCGCCTTCCTGAAGAAATCTTCCGGCATTATGCAAAGCTTCTTCTTTGGAAACAGTGTAGGATAAAAAAGGCATATCCGCCACGACCAAAGCTCTTTGCACTCCTCGACACACAGCTTTCACATGATGCAGCATATCATCCATAGTAACCGGAATACTTGATTCATAGCCCAAAACATTATTGCCCACACTATCTCCAACTAAAATGGCTTCAATTCCGTTCTCATCTTCCAATTTAGCCATGGGATAATCATAAGCAGTCAGCATGGTAATTTTTTTGCCTTCCTGCTTGCATTTGCGGAAATAAGCAGTAGTGATTCTTTCCATTTAGTCTTAGTCGCCTCCCTTGAAAAGTTTTTTTAAATTCTGTTCGGCTTCCGGTTCAATTTGTTCCTCAGCCAGGTTCAGCGTATATAAGCCCAGCTGTTGATAAAGCTTTTTTTCCGGTTCTCCCACCTGCTCCAGATCCCGCAGGTGATTGGCAACAGTTTGCCAATCTCCTCTGGAAACAGGTCCGGTTAAAGCCTCCCGACAGCCTTTTTGCTTGATATTATCCCAGGTTCCCAAAAACAAGGGAGTGATCGCCCGCCAAAGCTCGGATTGTTCCAAACCAATTTGCTGATAAATTTTTTCGGCCAGACGCAGCAGGCTGACCAGATAATTGGAAACAACACAGGCTCCAGCGTGATATAAAGCTTTGTCTTCGGCCTTAATTCTAAAGGACTTGCCCTGCAAAGCAGCAGCCAGTCTTTCTCCTGCCTGACAGGCTTTGGCTGAACCTTCCAAAGCAAAATAAGTTCCCGGCAAAAGTTCCTGTTCCCGACTGGCCAGGGATTGCAGGGGATGAAAGGCCAAAGGCTCACTTACTCCTTGCAGTTCGGCAGCAGGGCAGGCTCCACTGGTATGCAAAACCACCTGTCCCGGACGAAATCCGCCTTTTTGAGCAATGGCCTGACTTACAGAAGCAATGGCTCCATCTGAAACGGTCAGCAAAACCAGATCCGCTTCCCAAGTCGCCTCGGCCGCCTGTTCCAGGTTTTCCAAAGCTCTGGAACCTGTTTTTTCCACCAGCCACTTAGCCTTATCCGGATGCCGGTTATAAACCGAACTGATTATATAATTTTTCTGGTATAAATGCCGGGCTAAGACTGAACCTGCTTTACCAGCTCCAATTACAGCTATTTTTTCCAAGATAAAAAACCTTTCGGCCGAATTCCGAAAGGCATACATATCCCCTTTCCGTCCCGGTCTTCAAAAGTTCCAAGCGGTAAAACTGTTTTTTCAAACCGTTATTTTCTGGTATAGTTCTATCAGGATACTATCCATTACTCCTATTTTAGCACTTTCTATATATTATAGCAATCAAATGGCACATATTGTTCAGATAGCAAAAGTCTGCCTCGAAAACTTCGAGACAGACCAGTTTAACTACTTATCAAAGAACTATCCTCTGCTCAGGAGCAGCAGATTTCAAGCCTGTAATAATAATAAACCTACACTACACCCTGGAACATCATGGCATTAGCAACCTTCAGGAAACCGGCAATATTGGCACCGGCTACCAGATTACCCTTTTGATTATATGCTTCAGCAGCTTCAGCCATCTGTTTGTAAATGCTGTTCATAATGCCATGCAGTTTCTGATCGACTTCTTCAAAGCTCCAGGAAAGACGCATACTATTCTGAGTCATTTCCAGACCGGAAGTTGCAACTCCGCCTGCGTTAGCAGCTTTAGCCGGAGCAAAAAGAATACCATTATTCTGAAGAACTGCAACAGCTTCCGGAGAAGAAGGCATATTGGCACCTTCGCCCACAGCAATACATTTGTTGGCTGCCAATAATTTGGCACCATCTTCCCGCAATTCATTTTGAGTGGCACAAGGCATAGCTACATCACAAGGCACCGACCAGATCAGGCCGTCTTCATGATATTCAACTCCGGATTTTTCAGCTGCATATTCTTTAATTCGGCCTCTTCTGACTTCTTTAATCTGCTTCATTAAATCCAGATCGATTCCGTTGGGATCATAAATCCAGCCATTGGAATCACTCATAGCTACAACTTTAGCACCTTTCTGCATTGCTTTTTCGGTTGCATAGATGGCCACATTGCCGGAACCGGAAATAACCACTTTCTTACCGGCAAAATCCGTACCAATGGAACCCAGAACATTTTCCATCAGGTACACCAGACCGTAGCCAGTAGCCTGAGTTCTGGCAAGGGAACCACCGTAGGATAATCCTTTTCCGGTCAGAACCCCTTCAAAAAGATTGCTTAATCTTTTATACTGACCAAACATGAAGCCAACTTCTCTGGCTCCAACTCCAATATCGCCAGCCGGTACATCAGTATCAGCTCCAATATAACGCCACAATTCAGTCATAAAGCTTTGGCAGAAGGCCATAACTTCCCGATCCGATTTGCCTTTGGGATCAAAGTCAGAACCACCTTTACCGCCACCCATGGGCAGAGTGGTCAGCGAGTTTTTGAAGACCTGTTCAAAACCCAGGAATTTGATTACACTTGCATTGACCGAAGGATGGAAGCGAAGACCACCTTTATAAGGCCCAATCGCACTGTTAAACTGAACCCGGAAACCCCGATTTACCTGAACCTTGCCCTGATCATCCACCCAGGGAACCCGGAAAGTGATCATTCTTTCCGGTTCAACAAGTCTTTCCAGCAAGCCGGCTTTTTCAAATTCCGGATGCTTGTTGATAACCGGTTCAAGAGTTGTCAGAACTTCTCGCAAAGCCTGATGAAATTCGGGTTCATTAGGATTTCTTGTAATAGCCTGTTCCAGGACTTTTTCAGTGTAAGACAATGTCTTCCCCTCTTTCTAAAAATAGCGTGAATCAGCTCATATCCCATTTTACCGGGAATTACCAGAAGTAGCTTTTATTTAGCTCTTTGGAGCCTGACTCAACTTGTCAATGATATGTTTATCATTTTACACGATCTGCTTCTTCAATACAAGAACTTTTTTCGCATAAAAGCATTTATTTTCGATATTTACCACTCAAATTCAAATTTTTGAGCCATGTAAAACATTGTATTCTGTATACAACAGCCCTATTTCTCCAATTACTTTCAGATCTCAGATTAACTGAATATTTATAAGATTACTGTTGTTTTATCAGCATCTTCTACATTTTTTTCATCTTCTGCAATTTCTTCTTCCGGCTCCAAAATTCTGTGCAGTTCTTTACGCATTTCCGGCGGAGAAACTACAATTAAAATATCTCCGGCTTCGATAATTTCATCTGCTCCCGGAAAAGACAATTCCTTACCCTGCCGAAAAATGGATAAGATAGTTGCTCCGGTTCGGCTGCGAAATTCCGATTCCCGCAAGGACTTCCCCACCAGCAGAGAATTGGGATAAACCCGAATTTCTTCAATCTGCTGCAAACGGCCAGCCATTTTAAAAGTATAATCCAAAAGTTCTTTCATTAGTTTTTCAATATCATTATTAACTCTATCCCGTTCCCGTAAGAGTTCCTGCAAGCGTCCCTGCACATCCATCAGCATTTGCTTCTGGCCATATTCCGCCAAAAATAATTCGGCGTTACGCTGTGATTTAACCGAGACTCCCACCCCAGGCGACACCAGAACTATGTCATTTTCCTGCAATAAAGTCAAAGCTCTGCGAATCGTTTCCGGAGAAACATTGTATTTTCCGGCCAAAGTTGAACGGCCAAAAAGCTTTTGTCCTTCCCGGTATTCTCCCCTGGCAATGTGAGTAGCTATATCCACTGCAATATTAACATAACGAGCCAACGATTTTGAAACATGCAAATCCATTTCACTGTGTCCTTTCTGGCTCTTTGACAAGACAGACAGCCCGAAAAACTCAGGCTGTCAAAAAATTATCCTTCTCAAAAAATTATTCTTCTTTGGAAGCCCTGGATTTTTTACAGCTTTTCTGTTTAACCGGCTCCTGTTTAATCAAAGCATCTTTAGCGGCTCCGCAGGCACTGCATTTTCCAGGCTTACACCGGCTTTCTATTATTTCCCCGCATTGATCACATTTATACACAGCCATTTTCATACCCCTTTTTACAAAATAATTTTAAAGAACTTCCAAAGCTGCCTGCCGCAGTTTTTTAATCATCTGAGCTGGATCTTCCGCTTGAAAAACGGCTGAACCAGCCACCAAAACTCTGGCTCCAGCTTCGCTCACCAAAGCAGCGGTTTCCAGATTAACTCCTCCGTCCACTTCAATCTCCGCTTTGGATTCAGCCAGTTCCAAAACTTCTCTGACAATAGAAATTTTGCCCAAAACATCTTCAATAAATTTTTGACCGCCAAAGCCGGGGTTCACCGACATCAGCAAAACCAGATCCACCAGTTCCAAAAGATAGGGCAGATTGTCAACCGAGGTTCCCGGATTATAGGCTACTCCGGCCTTTTTGCCGCATTTTTTAATCATTTGCAAAGCCCGGTGTATATGATTAGTGGCTTCGGTATGCACGGTTATAATATCCGCTCCAGCTTCGGCAAAAGCTTCAATATAATTTTCCGGGTTGGCAATCATCAAATGAACATCAAAAACCAGATTGGAACAGGGACGCAGGGCTTTGATCAAAATTGGCCCAAAGGTCATATTAGGTACAAAATGGCCATCCATAACATCTAAATGCAAATACTCCGCCCCGCCCTGCTGAACGGTTTTTATATCATGGATCAAATTGGCAAAATCAGCCGATAAAATTGAAGGAGCTATTTTAATCATCAGTGTTTCGTCTCCATTTTTTTAATTTCTTCCAGAAAATCCAGATAATTTTGATAGCGGAAGGGATCAATCTGCCCTTCCTGCACCGCCATTTTAACAGCACATTCCGGTTCATCCTTATGCAGACAGCCCCGAAAGCGGCATTTTATCTGTAAGTCAGTAAATTCCGGAAAATAATTCCGCAGATTTTCTTTTTTAATATCAGGCAGCCACAGGCTGGAAAAGCCTGGGGTATCAGCCACCCATCCACCAAAATCCAAAGGGAAAAATTCCACCAGCCGTGTGGTGTGGCGGCCTCTTTTTAATTTATTGCCCACAGTTCCGGTTTGCAGTTCCATACCCGGCTGCACAAGATTCAGCAAACTGCTTTTTCCCACCCCGGAAGGCCCGGCTACAATGCTGACTTTATGCCTTAAAACCCGGCACAGCTCTTCCAACCCCTGCTTTTCAGCCGCACTGGTTTGCAAAACCACATAACCGATTTTTTGATAACAGGCCGCCAGCTCTTTTCCTTCTGCCAGATCAATTTTATTCAAGCAAATAATCGGTTCGATTCCGGCTATTTCAGCCTGTAAGAGAAAACGATCCAGAAGAAAACGGGACAGCTCCGGCTGACGCAAAGCGAAAATAATTAAAGCCTGTTCAATATTGGCTACCGGAGGACGCAGCAATTCATTTTTTCGGGGCAAAATTTGTTCAATAACTCCCGTATTGCCCTGACGGGGCTTCAGGGAAACCCAATCTCCCACCAAAGCACCTTGATTATTCAGACGAAATTTGCCCCGCAAAGCACACTCCCAGACAGTTCCATTATCCTGCAAAACATAGTAAAAACCGGCTGTTGCTTTAATAACCCGTCCTGTCACACTTTGAGCAAGTTTCAGAAAACCCCACTTCCTTAATTAAATTCTTTCACTTCATAAAGATTATCTCCCAAATAAATTTCCACTCTGGCCGTTCCCCAATAACTGAAATTGAAAACTACATAATCCCTGACACCCATTTCATAGGTATAAATCAGCTTGCCGGAGTATTGATCATCATAGAGATAAGCGTTCATGGTCGCAGAACTTTCCATATCTTTCGGAGCATCAACCCGAAGTGAAGCATTTTTGGCTGTACCGCTGCCTTCATTATTATTGTCATCATTATTGCCGGCTTGTTCCGAATCCTTGTTATGGTTTTCAGAATCTTGCCTGTCTGCATTTTTTTCTTTGTCTTCGCCGTCTGATTCGTCAGCTTTTTCGTCTTCAGTTGTCCCAAAGATCAAGCTGATACTGCTTCCAGGCAACACACTGGCTCCTTCACCGGGACTTTGAGCCGTAACAACCAGGCTATTGCCAGATTTGGAACTTTTAAAAACAGACAGCCCATGTTCTGCGGCCACAATTTCAGCTTCTGCCAAAGTCTTGCCTGTAAAGCTGGGAACATGAACTTTTTCCTCCGTCTCGGTACTTTTCTTAATTCCCAAAGACAGATTAACCATTACGCTTTCTCCCGCTCTGATTTCTGATCCCGCCCTGGGATTCTGATCACAGATATTGCCAGCCGGTACGGTTGTGCTGTAATCCCGCCAGCTCCCTTCTTTTAAAGTAAGCCCCCGTTCCTGCAATACACTTTCAGCTTCCCGCATACTTTTGCCAATTAAATTGGGTACGGATACCGGAGGTTTACCCAAACTGATCACCAGATTGACTTTTTCTCCTTTGGTTACATAAGTTCCGGCTTCAGGTCTTTGAGATATGACCCTGCCTTCTTCAATGGTGTCATGATATTCTTCAGCAATTTCATAAGTCAGGGAATTGTTTTTCAGAAAGTCAACAGCTTCAGAATCGCTTTTATTTTTCCAGTCAGGCAATTCTATTTCCATGGAATTGCTTTTTTCCATAGAATTATCTTTATTGACTACTCCCCCGGATAAAACTGCTTTTAGAAAAATAGCGGTTCCTGCAATAATAGTCAAAATAATCAAAATTACCAGCACTTTTAAAAACCGGTTGCTGCTTTTGGGCTGGGGAGAACCGGGTGAACTCGAAGACGGATGATAATTATCACTCCTGGCAATATGCACAGGCTCCCCTGTACTTTGATTCCAGCCTGATTTATATTGATGATGATTTGACCATTGGTTATTTCTTACCTGAGTGGAATTTTCATTTAAGGACGCACGATACTCCTGCTTATTAAAGGCTCTGGTATCGCTGTTTTCATCTTCCATGGAATTTAAAACTCTGGTTTCATTATTATCTTCTTCCGTAAAGCTCGAAACAAAATTGCTGTTTTGATAAAACTGTTTTATTTTAGCGGCAAGATCTCTGGCCGAAACAAAACGATCCTCCGGATTTTTGGCCAAAGCCTGCAAAATCAGCCTTTCCAAACAGGAAGGAACAGCCGGATTCAAACGAGAAGGCAAAACCGGGGTATCCTGAATCTGAGCCAAAGCAATGGCAATCGGAGAATCTCCGTTAAAAGGCAGTCTGCCGGTCAGCATTTCATACAAAACAATACCCAGGGAATAAATATCCGAAGCTACAATGGCTTCCTTACCCTTGGCCTGTTCCGGTGAAATATAATGTACTGATCCCAGGACTGTATCCGGATCACTCAAAGTGGAAGTTCCGGTTTCCAAAGCTATGCCAAAATCGGTCAGCTTCACCACTCCGGTGTTACTGATTAAAATATTATGCGGCTTAATATCCCGATGAATAATTTTATGATCATGGGCATGAGCCAAAGCATCACAAACCTGCAAAGTAATATCCAGAGCTTTTTCAATTGACAGACTTCCTGATCGATTTATTAAATCTTTTAAATTTTCACCCTGAACATATTCCATAACCAGGTAATAAATTTCATCTTCCTGTCCTCCGTCATAAAGACTGACAATGTTGGGATGGGAAAGGACGGCAACTGACTGAGCTTCCCGGTTAAAACGACGAATAAAATCCTTATCCGAAGTATATTCCGGGCGTAATACTTTAATGGTGATCAGGCGGTTCAAACGAATATCCCGACCTTTATAAACCAAAGCCATTCCGCCCCCGCCCAAACGACTCAAAATTTCATAGCGTTCTCCCAGAATTTTGCCGATCACTCTTTTCACCTCGCTTGAGGGAATCCCCCTCTAGGGGGTTATCCCTGATTTTTGAGCCAAATATTTTTCTATGATTTCTGCGGCAATGGGGGCTGCTACTTTGCCGCCGCCGCCGCCATTTTCCACAATTACAGCTACAGCAATCTGAGGATTATCCGATGGAGCAAAGCCCACAAACCAGGCGTGAGTATCTCCTGCCGGATTTTCAGCTGAACCGGTTTTCCCGGCCACCCGCACCGGATCCAGATTAGCTGCTTTGCCTGTGCCGTCAGTGACTACCAATTCCATTGAATGGGTTAATTCTGCTGCCGTTGAAAAATTGACGCAATCCAACATAACTCGATTTTCCGTGTTAACAATAATCTGATTGTCTTCAGACACAATTTGCTTAACCAGATAAGGAGTCATCATTTTGCCATCATTAGCAACAGCCGCAGCTACCAAGGCCATCTGCATAGGACTGGCCAAGACCGAACCCTGCCCAATACCTGAAGAAGCCAGATTGGTTTTAGTCAAAGGCTCCGTGGAAATAACTCCTTTAAAATAATCCAAATAAGGAAATTCAGTTTTAGCCCTGCTGCTGCCTTTTATATTTTTAAATCCGAAAGCTTCCGCTGTGTTCCGAAAAACATCTTCGCCCAGAAGCAAAGCCATGGAACCATAAAAAGAATTGCAGGAAACCTGCAAAGCCTGATCCCAATTCACTTCTCCATGTTTTCCCGTATCATTCAAGGTAAAACCATCTACCCAAAAGGAGCCTTGACAATCATATATTGTTGCTTTTTGTTCCGGAATATGCTCCAGCATAGCTGAAGCAGTAACCAGCTTAAAGGTGGAGCCGGGCGGATATTGCCCCCAGATGGCTCGATTGATCAAAGGTGAATTTGTATCTCCGTTCAGCCGGCTGAAATAGCTTGTGCCATCTTCATAAACTTCTTCAATGCGGCTTACATCATAGGTGGGCTTGCTGATCAAAGCCAGGACAGCCCCAGTTTTGGGATCAAGAGCTACAACAGCTCCCTGCCTTTCTCCCAGGGCATCATAAGCCAGCTGCTGAAAAGACATATCTACCGTCAAATGCAGATTATAACCATGTACCGTTTCATTTTTCCAGTCGGCAATTATTTTCTGAAGTTGTCCCAATTCATCATCAGCCAATAAATAAGTATCATAATCAGCTTCCAGACCGCTTTTGCCGTATTGCAAAGAACAATAACCGGTTAAAATCGAACTTAATTGTCCCAGAGGATAATGACGGGATTTTGAACCATCTTCGTTAACCACATCTTCCGCCAAAACCAGACCAGCGGCATCCAGAATACTGCCCCGAACAATCTTTTTTTCTTCCAAAATCGGGCGAATATTGCCAGCTTCCGATTGAAGCTGCTGACCTTGGACAATTACAATATAGGTCAGATAAAAAATTAGAAGCAAAAAGAGAAGAATAAAAAAAATTCCGGTTTTCCAAATATTTTTTTTCATAAAATATTTCGGCGGCGAAAACCCCCACTTACTTTAGCAGGTGGGAGGAGCCGCTTTTTCCTTTCTTAGCCTTGTTCGGATATATACTTTTCGTACGATATGGGCTTTCAGATTGTACTTGCGACGGTTTGTATGGTAATAGCGGTTTTGCATAGAATTAGCTCCTTTCACTTGATTATTCACTAAATCTATGCTATAATAAACATAATTGAAGTACAACGAAAGGAGGTATCAATATGCAGTTCACTGTTACAGCAAAAATTCAGGTTGTAGTTTCACCCAATCAGAGTCATCTGTTAGATGAAACTCTTGAAGCCTATCGCAATGCGTGTAACTTTGTTGCGAACTATGTCTATCAGACACACGACCTGAAACAGTTTTCGCTTAACAAAGCACTGTATTATTGTCTCCGTGAAGAATACGGGCTTAAATCACAAATGGCTCAGTCGGTCTTTAAGACTGTAATTGCACGGTTTAAGACCATTTTGGAAAACCAGCATGAGTGGATTAAACCTGAGTTCAAAAAGCCTCAATATGACCTTGTTTGGAACAGAGACTACTCTCTCAGTAAAGAGTTATTCTCTGTAAACACGCTTGATGGTCGTGTTAAACTTCCGTATTATGCTG
>JAZRXK010000082.1:0-46238 GCA_045600185.1 Desulfocucumaceae bacterium | reverse complement strand
CTGGCTGCCGGGAATTTCCCGTACGGTGGAAACCATACATTTAATATAACGAACATTATAATCATTTTTAGCCCGGTTGTAGTATTTTTCAAAGTCCTTGCCAAAGGCTCGAACATCAATGCAGAAAATTGTGGAATCCAGGCCGGGAATATGTTCTCTGGCAATAATGCTTTCTTTGGTGGCATACATGCAGCAAACTGAAGAACAGTAACCGCCGTTGTCCTTGCAAATATCTCTGGAGCCAACGCATTGAATAAAGGCAATCTTTTTGGGTTCCTTGTTATCGGAGGGTCTTTGTACATGGCCTTTATATGGGCCGGAAGCGGAAAGCATTCTTTCGAATTGCAGACTGGTAATAACATTGGGATAAATCCCGTAACCAAATTCGCCTCTTAATTCGGCATTAAAGAGATCGAAGCCGGTGCAGATAATAACCGCTCCTACCGTAATGTCAATTTCTTTTTCCTGCATCTGGTGGTCAATGGCTCCGGCCTGGCAGGCTTCAATACATTTCCCGCAAACCTTGGGATTATAACCCTTTCTTAAACGCAGGCATTGGGTGGGGTCAATGGCATAAGCATTGGGATAAGCCTGGGGATAAAGCTTGTAAACGGCCTTGCGTTTGCCCATATTCTGGTTAAACTCGTCGTCCACCTTAACAGGACAGGCTTCTGCACAGTTGCTGCAGCCCAGACATTTATCAATATCAATATACCGGGGGTGCTGTTTAATTTTAACCTGATATTTACCCGGTTCTCCAGTCAGGGATACTACTTCGGAAGTGGTTAAAACTTCAATATTGCGATGTCGTCCACATTCTACCAGTTTTGGTGACAGAATACACATGGAGCAGTCATTGGTGGGAAAGGTTTTATCCAGCATAGGCATACGACCGCCAATGGCGGCAGTTTTTTCTACCAGATAGACTTTGAAGCCCATTTCCGCCATATCCAGAGAAGACTGCATACCACTGATCCCGGCTCCAATAATTAGAACGGAACCAATAATATTGGGATCGCCGACTGGTTTGGGCGGGCTGGCTGGTTTGACTTCCACCGGAGCCGGATCAACTGCTGCATCCGGTTCAGATTGGGCAGCCTGAACATCTTGAACATTAGCAGGATTCGGCTGCTTTTTCGGATTTTTGACTTTATCGGCGTATTTATTTTTACTCAATTTACCAACCTCCTTGATTACAGCAATGATTTGGATTGCAGAAGCGGAATGGGGTTAATCAAATGTTTTTTCAGCCAGCTTGAGGTTTGAGGAACATTTAAAGCCAGGCCGATGAGTTCGGTAAAATAGAAAACCGGAATACCCTGCAAACGATTTCTCCGCCGCATTTCCAAATTGGTTTGACACAAAGGACAGGCTGTTACAATGGCATCTGCTCCAGCTTCAACGGCATGATCCAGAATATTGGAAACCCATTTGACCACCTGATCGGTAGCTGTCAGGGAGAGGCTGGCTCCGCAGCAATCGGTTTTATAAGACCATTTAACCGGTTCGGCTCCCAAAGCCTGCATGATATTGTCCATGGAAGTAGGATTTTCCGGCCGATCAAAATTATCCAGACGAGGCGGACGAACCAGCAGACAGCCATAATAGCAAGCCAGTTTTAAGCCTTTCAGGGGTTTTTGAACCTTTTCTTCCACAGCTTTAATGCCTAATCTTCCGGCAACAGCTTCCAGCAGGGTAATGCTTTTGACGCTTCCATCATACTTGAAACCGGCATTTTTTTCGATCATTTCCCGTTTCCGGGGGTCGTTAATTAAAGCATATTCGGTTTTTTTCATGCGATTGTAGCAGGCTGCACAGGGAATGGCAATGTCCAGCCCGGCTTTCTGAGCCTGAGCCAGATTATGTGCCGGCAGGCTGAGAGCCAGATTAAGATTAGTGCTGTGAGCCGAAGTGGCTCCGCAGCATACCCAGTCATCTAATTCTTTTAAATTTATACCTAAAGCTTTGGCAGCCAGTTGAGCCGATTGATTAAATTCTTTGGCAGTTGCTTCCAGTGAACAGCCAGGATAATAGGCTAAATCCATAAATATTTACCTCCTTAAAATTTAAGGATTTATTTTTCCAAGGTTTCGGCAAAAATTCTTCTGATGCGTTCCCGGTTCTTGATCTTTTTGGTGAAAGGACTGATTTTGCCTTTAAAGAACATCATTCGGCCATAATCCATATCGGAAAAGTCTTTAAACTGCATTTTGTATTTGGCCATCATCATTCCTTCATTGATTCTCCCGGCATTTTTAATGTAATTTAAGAAAAGTTTGTTAAAAGCATAAATTTTGGGATTATTGATTTTTTGTTCTCTGACGGCAGTTTCTTTTAAGGCATCCATAACTTCTCCGCTGTCAATGTCATTGGGACAACGGGCTCCGCAGGTTTCGCAGCCAGTGCAGAGCCAAATGCTGTCAGCCTGTAAAACCTGTTCCTTTAAGCCCAGTTGAATCATTCTGATAATCTGATTGGGGGCGTACTGAGCATCTCCTGCCATAGTGCAGCCAGAAGCACATTTTTGACATTGGAAACACAGATCAATTGACTGACCACTTAATTTTTTGATGGATTCCAAAAAAGAGTTATTTTGTTCAGTCAAGAATTCCATCAACCCAACTCCTTCCGTAAAACTTGGATATATTGAATAAGTATGATATTTTTAAACTTAATTATGAGCATCTGCCCATAATTAGCTAAATACAGAATCAGAGTAAATTGAAATTTACCTAATTAAGTATAACAATCTCCGGAAGCAAAAACAATAGTTTTCGACAGGAAATTTCTGCGACAGATTAACAATTCTTAATTTGCCGGGAAAGAATCGTTGAATAAATTTTCAAAAAAATTTGCTGTTATTGGGATTTCATGTTATAATTGATTTTGAGAGTGAAAACAAGTGAGGTTAAGAAGTTGAAAACAGGTGCAAAAGTCGGACTGGTATTGGGTTTGGTGGTAGCAGCAGCGGCAGTTATTTTTTATCTTGCTTTAAAAGATGAAAACTATCTGACCGTTATAACCTATCATCATCTTCAGGAAGCTGGCAGCTTTGATCCCCAGGAAAAAGGTGGGGTCATTATTACCCCGGAAAGACTTCAGGAACAACTGGAAGCTTTTAAGTCGGCCGGCTATCAAACGGTTTCGCTGGCGGATTTGCAGGCTTATTATCAAGGGCAGGCCAAACTTCCAGACAAGCCTTTGCTGATTACTTTTGACGATGGCTATGAAAGCAATTATCTTCTGGCTTATCCGATTTTACAGAAGCTGGATATGCAGGCAGTTATTTTTGTTATCGGGGCAAATATGCGGGATGAAAATGATCCGGAAAAAGGTTTGCAGCTCTTTATGACCTGGCAGCAGGCTCAAAAAATGGAAGCCAGCGGATTGATTGATATTCAAAGTCATACCTATGACTTGCATCATATGACTGAAACTCCGGATGGAGAACAAGCCTTAATGACTGCCCGAATTATGATAAATGGTCAGCAGGAAACTTCGGAAGCCTATAAAACCAGGATCAGAGAAGATCTGGCTTTGTCTCAAAAGGATTTGAACAAATACTTGAAACATCAGGCTTCAGCTTTGTCTTTTCCTTATGGCAGTTATAATCAGGATTGTCTGGATATGGCTTCTGAGGCGGGAATGAAACTTCTTTTTTCCACGCAGCCCGGTTTAAATTCTCTGAATCATCAATTAAGGGTTTATCAGCGAATAACCATGCAGGCAGATTATTCTGGTGAAGAAGCTGTAGCTCTTTGTCAGGCTAATCCATAAAAATATTGTTATTCAGATAAATAATTGAAAAGGATGAGTATGGAAAATGAATACAGATAAATCAACTTCCAAGCCAGGAAATAAGAAAATGCGTAAGTATCAACTGATCTTGATTGATGCTTTATGTTTGTTGGCAATCTTTTTGGTTGCTTGTGGAATAGATTATATTGTTGTACCCCAGGTTTCATTTGTCATTGAAAAATACCTGCTTAAATTCGGTTTGTTTTTGGTGCTTCTTCTGTCTGGCCGGTTGGTGGTGGGAATTTATAATAATGTTTGGAGATATGCCAATTCCAGAGTTTACCTGAAAATGGTTCTGGCTGATTTGGCGGGCGGCCTGCTGGGAATTGCAGTCTGCTGGCTGCTGTCCTGTCAGTGGTCTGAACTGCTTCAGTTGGCCATGCTGGTAGCCTTGTTTAATATTATGACACTTTCTTCCCGGTTTGTTTATCAGCAGTATTACCGACATCTTAATGTTAACCTGAACGACATTAACAAAATTGGAGTGGCCATTGCCGGAGCCGGACAAGCGGGAACCCTGCTGGCTGAGGATTTGTTATATAACGGTAATTCAAATTATAAACCCATTTGTTTTATTGATACTGATAATGATAAAATCGGGAAACAGGTATGTGGATTAAAGATTTATCCGGAAGAAGGCATTTTTGATATTTTGAAAAATATGCCGATTCAGGAAGTAATTATTGCCATTAGTGATATTAACAGTGAAAAAGTAGAAAAGCTCTATGAATTTTACAGCCAGCATAACTGGAAAGTTAAAGTTTTTGATTTTCCGTTTAATGCCAGAGGTAATGACTACATAACCAATAAGCGGGAAATTCGGGAAATTAGAATTGAAGACCTGTTATTCCGGGACAGTATTAAAATTAACAGCGAAAATGTGCAGGCTTATTATACCGGTAAAGTAATTCTGGTAACTGGAGGCGGCGGTTCCATCGGCAGTGAACTTTGTCGGCAGATTGCCAAGCATAATCCCAGGCAGTTAATTATTCTGGATATTTATGAAAATAATGCTTATGAAATTCAACAGGAATTGATTCGCAAATATGGTAATTCGCTGAATCTGGCGGTGGAAATTGCTTCGGTGCGGGACTTAATTCGAATGGAAGCCGTTTTTGCTCATTATCGTCCGCAGATAGTTTTTCATGCTGCCGCTCACAAGCATGTTCCTTTAATGGAACACAGCAGCTGCGAAGCCATTAAAAATAATATTTTGGGAACCTATAAAACGGCTAATCTGGCTGAAAAATATCAGGTGGATAAGTTTATTCTGATTTCTACGGACAAAGCGGTTAATCCAACCAATGTTATGGGAGCTTCCAAACGAATGTGTGAAATGATCATTCAATGCCGAACTGACAGTCATACTGCTTTTTCGGCTGTGCGTTTTGGCAATGTTCTGGGTTCCAATGGTTCGGTTATTCCCTTGTTTCGGACGCAAATTGAAAATGGCGGGCCGGTTACTATTACTGACAAGCGAATTATCCGTTACTTTATGACCATTCCGGAGGCTTCCCAACTGGTAATGGAAGCCGGCGTTATGGCCTCCAATGGAGAACTGTTTGTGTTGGATATGGGCAATCCCATTAAAATTTTGGATCTGGCCGAAAATATGATTCAGCTTTCCGGCTATCGTCCCTACAAAGATATTGATATTGTGGAAATTGGTTTGCGGCCGGGTGAAAAGCTGTATGAGGAATTGTTGATTAAAACAGAAAATTTGAATATGACACAGAATAAATTGATCTTCGTTGAATATGATACTCCCCTGAGCAGAAAAGAAGTAGATGAAAAAATTCTGGTTCTGCAAAAGGCGGTACGAGCTTCGGAAAAAGAGATCAGCAGTGTTGTGCTGAAAGAAGCCATGAAGCAGGTTGTACCCAGCTACAGGGATCCGGAAGAAGTAAATAAAAGGGCGGCTAATTCCGAAGAAATGCAGAAGGCGAATGACAGCGTTAATTCAGACGGTTCGGATGTGGATAAGAAAAATAATTTTCAACTGGCCAGTATGTGAATAAATAAATTAAAGGACAGATCCGGAACTTTGAATCTGTCCTTTAATTTGTAAAGAGTTGTATTTTTGTATACAGCTATACAAATAAAATATCTAAAACTAAACCGATATATATTGACTAGGAGGTCAAAAGTATATATAATCAGCTTAAAGGTTTAAACAGGAACCTCTGAATTGTCACTAACTTATGTATAAAGTTGGGTATTTCAAATCAATAAAATTCAAAATAAATTAGGAGGTGCGATTATGTCAAATAATTCCGATAACGGCCTTTCCAATGAAGAGATTTTGTTGCAGCGTTTAGAAACTCTGGCTCACAATTACAAGAATAAGGAAGGTTCTTTGATTCAGGTTCTTCATATGGCTCAAGGAGTTTTTGGTTATTTGCCCCTGAAGGTTCAGGAAACCATTGCCAGTGCCATGGGACTGCCTTTGTCTACCGTTTCCGGAGTGGTAAGCTTCTATTCTTTTTTTGCTACCGAACCTCGTGGAAAACATACCATACGGGTTTGTCTTGGTACAGCCTGTTATGTTCGGGGCGGAGTATCCATTGTGAACGAATTGGAAAAATTATTAAATATTCGTTTGGGACATACAACTGCAGACGGTCAGTTTACTTTTGAAGTAGCCCGCTGTATTGGAGCCTGTGGTTTAGCTCCGGCTATGACTATTGATAATACCGTTTATCGGGAAGTTAAACCGGAACAGTTGCCGGAAATTATTGCTTCCTGGACAGAACAGCCGACTGCGCAGGGAGGGTTTTAATGTCTACTTTGTTTAGTTATAAGATTAGAAACTATGACAATTTGCTTGAAGTAAAGAAAAATTATCATAATGCAGTTAAAGATTATCGACATACTGTGGTTGTCTGCGGAGGAGCAGGCTGTATTTCCTCCCATTGTGTGGAAGTGGAACAGGCTTTCCGTAAAGCTCTGGTTGTACGGGGTCTGAGCAGTGAAGTAAGAATGGTAGTTACCGGCTGCGTCGGTTTATGTGCCCAGGGTCCGGTAGTAATTGTTTATCCCGAAGGGGTTTTTTATGGCAAAATGACTCCTGAAAAAGTTCGGGAAATTGTTGACCGGCACCTGATCGGAGGTCGGATTATTGAAGAATATACCTTCTTTGATCCAGAACAGAACAAACATATTCCTCATTTGAAAGATATTGGCTTTTTCTCGGATCAGGTTAAAATTGCCTTGAGAAATTGCGGTCAAATTGACTTTTCTTCTTTAGACGAATATATTGGTCATGATGGTTATTTTGCTTTTGCCAAAGCTCTGCAAATGGGCCGCAAAGAAGTAGTCAAAACTTTAATTGATTCTGGCCTCAGAGGACGGGGCGGTGCTGGTTTCCCCATCGGCATTAAATGGCAGTCCGGCATGAATGCTCCCGAAGGTCAGAAATATTTAATCTGTAATGCTGACGAAGGCGATCCCGGTGCTTTTATGGACAGAAGTATTCTGGAAGGCGACCCCAACAGCGTTATTGAAGCCATGATGATTGGCGGCTTTACCATTGGAGCCGATAAGGGTTATGTCTATGTTCGGGCTGAATATCCTCTGGCTGTAGAGCGTTTGGGAGATGCCATTGACAAAGCCCGTATTGCCGGTTTATTGGGCGAAAATATTCTGGGCAGCGGATTTAATTTTGATCTGGAAATCCGGATCGGAGCCGGAGCCTTTGTCTGCGGGGAAGAAACCGCTTTAATCAACTCCATCGAAGGTAAAAGGGGCGAACCTCGCCAGAAACCTCCTTTCCCCTTCCAGGTGGGTCTGTTTGGCTGTCCAACCATTATCAATAATGTGGAAACCCTGGCTAATGTTCCGGCCATTATCCTGAATGGAGCCGAATGGTTTGCCAAATACGGGGTTGGACGCAGCAAAGGCACCAAAGTTTTTGCTTTGGCTGGTGATATTGTCAATTCCGGAATTATTGAAATTCCCATGGGCTATAAATTAAGAGATGTTATCTATAAAATCGGCGGCGGCATGAAAGACGGCAAAGCCTTTAAGGCTGTTCAATCCGGTGGTCCTTCCGGCGGTTGTCTGACTGCGGAGCATCTGGATGCTTCCATGGATTATGAAACCCTGTCGCAAATGGGAGCTATTATGGGTTCCGGCGGTTTGATTGCCATGGATGAAAATACCTGTCTGGTAGATACTGCCCGTTATTTTATGGAATTTGTGCAGGATGAAAGCTGCGGTCACTGCCTGCCTTGCCGGAACGGCACCAAGCGTATGCTGGAACTGTTGAATAAAATTGTTGCCGGCGAAGGTGAATTGAAAGATATTGATTCTCTGGAATATCTGGCCAAAACTGTGGGCATGACGGCCATGTGTGGTCTGGGACAAACTGCTCCCAATCCGGTTTTGACTACTTTGAGATATTTCAGGGATGAATATATTGAACATGTAGTTAATAAACGCTGTCCGGCTGGAGTGTGTGCTGCTCTGGTACGCTATAAAATTAACCCGGATAAATGCAAGGGCTGTACTCTGTGTGCGAAAAATTGTCCGGTTAATGCAATCAGCGGTGAACTGCAAAAACCACATGTTATTGATCAGGATATTTGCATTAAATGCGGTACCTGTAAAGCAAATTGTAAATTTGATGCTATAGAACTGGCTTAAGGAGGCTGATAAAATGGTAAATCTTACAATCAACGGAAAACCGGTGTCGGCTCCGGATGGTTCCACCATTTTGGAAGCTGCCAAGCTGGTAGGAATTTCTATTCCGACTTTATGTCATTTAAAAGGATTTCATACGCACGGTTCCTGCCGAATTTGTGTGGTAGAGGTGGAAGGAGCCAGAAATTTACAGGCTTCCTGTATTGTTAAAGCTACCGAAGGAATGGTAGTACATACCCATACTGATAAAGTACGGCAGGCTCGGAAGATGCTTTATGATCTCCTGATTTCCAACCATCCGAAAGAATGTACTTTCTGTGCCAGAAACCAGAGCTGTGAATTGCAGGCTCTGGGCAATACTCTGGGCATTTTGGATACCAATATGAAAGGGGAATACGGGGTTGCTAAACTGGATATTTCTCCGGCTGTAACCCGTGATACCCGCAAATGTATTTTGTGCCGGCGTTGCGTAACTGCCTGCACCGAGCTGCAAAAAGTCGGTGCAATCAGTGCCCAGAACCGGGGCTTTAACACTGTAATTTCCCCGGCCACCGGTCTGCCTTTGGAAAGCGTACATTGTGCCATGTGTGGACAATGTACCGTAGTTTGTCCCACCGGAGCTTTGATGGAAACTGACGGCATGGAAAAGGTTTGGAATGCTCTGCACGATCCTTCCAAACGAGTCGTGGTTCAGGTTGCTCCGGCGGTTCGGGCAGCTTTGGGTGAAGAATTTAATATCCCGGCCGGAACCCCCGTTACCGGAAAAATGGCCACTGCTTTGCATGACCTTGGCTTTGATGATGTCTTTGATACGAATTTCGCGGCTGACCTGACCATTATGGAAGAAGGAACTGAATTTCTGGGTCGGATTACCAATGCTTTAACCGGCAAAGATGCTGTACTGCCCATGATGACCAGCTGCAGCCCCGGCTGGATTAAACACATTGAACATAAATATCCGGAACAACTGGCTCATCTGTCTTCCTGCAAATCCCCTCATACCATGATGGGAGCTTTGGTTAAGAGTTTTTATGCCAACAAAATTGGCGTAGATCCGGCCAATATTTATATGGTTTCGGTTATGCCCTGCACAGCCAAAAAATATGAAATTTCCCGTCCGGAAATGCAGAACGACGGATACCCCAATGTTGATGCAGTTTTGACCACCAGAGAGCTGGCCAGAATGATTCGGGTTATGGGTGTTGATTTTGCCAATCTGCCGGAAGGAACCTTTGATGCTCCCCTGGGATTCTCCACCGGGGCAGCGGATATTTTTGGAGTTACCGGCGGGGTTATGGAAGCTGCCCTGCGAACTGTTTATGAGTTAGTAACCGGCAGGGAACTGCCTTTTGAAAACCTTCACATTGAACCAATCAATGGCTTTGAACAAATCAAAACGGCTGATCTGTTAATTGAAAATGTTTTGCCCGAATTTAAGCATCTGGAAGGAGCTGCAGTTAAAGTAGCCGTTACCAGCGGCCTGGCTGGAGCAGACATTTTAATGGAAGAAGTTCAAAATGGAACTTCCCCCTATCACTTTATTGAAGTAATGGGTTGCCCCGGCGGCTGCATTAACGGAGGCGGACAGCCCAGAGCCAAAGGACGGAGCGAAAATTATAAAGAATTACGCCGTCAGGCTTTGATGCTGGAAGATGAAGGCAAAAAGCTGCGGAAGTCGCATGAGAACCCGGATATTCAGGAATTATACAAACAATTCCTGGGAGTTCCGAACGGCGAAAAATCCCATCATTTGCTTCATACAACCTACACCCCCAGAGGTCAATTCAACGAATTACTGTAAAAAACTTGCGAGCAGGAGAATTTTTCTCCTGCTCGATTTTTAGAATGGTGGTTTTGATGACTAAAAAATCCAAAGAAATTCACACTTTGACGCAGGCTTCCGATTATCTGTTGGATTTATTCGCAGAAGAAGAAGCAGAGGTTTGCAGTTTGCAGCCTGATGTGGAAAATTGTCAGCGGTTATTGGACTTTATTGATTTTTTTGCTTCCCCAAAAGTTTATCGTAAGCTGCTGACCGAGTATGCAGAATTCTTATCTTTGCAGCAAAGGGAAGAATTATTGCAGCAGGCTTATGAAGTATTTGTCCATTATGTGGCTGTGGATTTGGAGCTTGCCATGAGAAAGCTGGAGGTTAATCAGGCTAATGCTCAAAAAATTCTGAAAGCCTTTCACCAAAAAGAAAATCCTGATTTAATGGATCTGCTGTTGGGAGATTTCAAAAAATTTTTAAGCGAAAAAGAAGTTCAGGAAATAGAAAACATGAAAAGGACTCCTTATTAAATTAGAATAATTATTTATAGGGAGGAATTGTAAATGGGAAATCGAGTTGCTTTAATCGGAATTATGCTGGAAGATGTTAATCAAAGAGAGAAACTGAATACCCTTTTAACACGCCGTGAGCAAGAAATCCCCCACCTCTATAGGTGGCGGGATGAATTGCGATAAACACGGCGTTTTCTTGACTTTTTTTATTTATAGTGTTATAGTCATAATATAAATGGCAGGCTGGGGATCAGCCGAACCTAACGCTTGTGGACATTATGTAAGACTTGAGCTAACGATTATGTTAGCCAGGCAGTAGTGGTTGAAGCAGGAAGCTCCGACTTCTATAAGTCGGAGTAGTTCACATGGGGTTACTGCCAAGGTGGTTTGTAATAAATGCAACGAAGCTTAAATGGTTTAATTGAACAACTGGAATCAGAACGCACTTTAAGCCAGGTGGAATTTGTTTATCTGCTGAATAATTATCAGCCCAAAACGGCTGAATATCTTTTTGCCAAGGCTCGCAAGGCCAGAGAACGGGTTTATGGCTCGCAGGTTTTTATTCGGGGTCTGCTGGAAATCAGCAATTTCTGTCAAAATGACTGCCTTTATTGTGGAATTCGTCAAAGCAATCAACAGGTGGTTCGCTATACCCTGGATAAAGAAACCATTCTGACCTGTTGCCGACAGGGGTATCAAACCGGCTTTCGTACTTTTGTGCTGCAAAGTGGCGAAAATCCGGCTGCTTTTACTGATTTGGTTTTGACTGAGATTATTCAGACGCTTAAAGCCGAATTTCCAGATTCAGCGATAACTCTATCCCTGGGCGAAAGAAGCCGGGAAAGTTATCAAAAGCTGTTTGAAGCCGGAGCCGACCGTTACCTGTTGCGGCATGAAACCGCCAATCCTCAGCATTATGCCCATTTGCATCCGGAAAAAATGTCCTGGTTTAATCGAATTAACTGTTTGCAGGATCTAAAGGAAATCGGTTATCAAGTAGGATGCGGCTTTATGGTGGGTTCGCCCGGTCAAACTGTTCAGCACTTGGCGGAAGATTTGCGTTTTATTGCCAACTTTAAGCCGCATATGGTAGGCATAGGTCCCTTTATTCCTCATACAGATACACCATTTGCTGCGGAAAAAGCAGGCAGTCTGGGTTTAACTTTATTTTTGTTGGGTTTAATCCGCCTGATTCAGCCAGATGTTTTATTGCCTTCCACTACTGCTTTGGCTACCATTGATCCGGAAGGGCGTAAATTGGGTATGTTGGCCGGAGCCAATGTTATCATGCCGAATATTTCTCCGGCCAAAGCTCGGAAAAACTACACTTTATATAATAATAAGGCGGAAGAACCATCTGAGAAGCTGGTTCTCTTAAAAAACGAAATGCAGTCTATTGGTTTGAAAATAGTCATTGATCGGGGAGATTTTTGCCCGGAAAAATAATTTGACCTGCGGGAGAAAGCTCGAATCCTGACCCCCAAGAAAGGATGAAATTTTTATGTATAGCCCTTCTTCACCTAATGCTCACGAATTTATTGACCATGCAGAAATTTTGGCTACCCTGGAATATGCGGCGGCCAATAAAAACAATCGGGAACTTATCGAACAAATTCTGGAAAAAGCCCGACTGAGAAAAGGTTTGACCCACCGGGAAGCTTCGGTTTTGCTGGACTGTGAAATTCCGGAAAAAAACGAAGAAATTTTTGCTTTGGCCAAACAGATAAAAAAAGATTTTTATGGCAATCGAATTGTCATGTTTGCTCCTTTATATCTTTCCAATTATTGTATTAACGGCTGTACTTATTGTCCTTATCACGCCAAAAACCGGCATATTCGGAGAAAAAAATTAACTCAGGAAGAAATTAAACAGGAAGTTATTGCTTTGCAGGATATGGGACATAAGCGGCTGGCTATTGAATCAGGCGAAGATCCCAACATGAACCCCATTGAGTATATTTTGGAAAGCATTAAGACTATTTATTCTGTTAAGCATAAAAACGGAGCCATTCGGAGGGTCAATGTAAATATTGCGGCTACCACAGTGGAGAATTACCGCAGGCTCAAAGATGCCGGAATTGGTACTTATATTTTATTCCAGGAAACCTATCATAAGGAAAGTTATGAAAAATTGCATCCCACCGGACCCAAGCATAATTATGTCTATCATACCGAAGCCATGGATCGAGCCATGCAGGGCGGCATTGATGATGTAGGCTTGGGAGTTTTGTTTGGGCTGGAATTATATCGTTATGAATTCGCTGGTCTGTTAATGCACGCTGAGCATTTGGAAGCTGCTTTTGGAGTGGGGCCGCATACTATCAGTGTTCCTCGAATTAAACATGCCGAAGATATTGATCCCAATGCTTTTGATAATGCTATTGATGATGATATTTTCACCAAACTGATTGCCTGTATTCGTATTGCTGTACCTTATACCGGAATGATTATTTCGACCAGAGAAAGCCCGGAATGTCGCCGCAAAGCCTTGCAGTTGGGAATTTCACAGATTAGCGGAGCTTCTCGTACCAGTGTTGGCGGTTATGTAACTCCGGAACCGGAAGAAGAAAATACCACCCAATTTGATGTGGCGGATACCCGAACCCTGGATGAAGTTGTCAGATGGCTGATGCAGATGGACTTTATTCCCAGTTTTTGTACCGCCTGCTATCGGGAAGGACGAACCGGAGATCGTTTTATGGCTTTGTGTAAAAGCAAACAAATTTCCAACTGTTGTCACCCCAATGCTTTAATGACCTTGAAGGAATTTTTAATGGACTATGCTTCAGAAGAAACCCGGCAGTTGGGAGGAGAAGTGATTATGCGGGAATTGGATAACATTCCCAAAGAAGGGGTTCGGGAACTTTGTCGGCAGCATTTGCAGGAAATTGCTCAGGGACAAAGAGATTTCCGTTTTTAGGGGGCTGAAGTATGGGGTTAAATGCTGCTCCAGCCGCCGAAAGAGTGCATATTGCCTTTTGGGGCTGTCGAAATGTCGGTAAATCCAGTCTGGTGAATGCTGTAACCAATCAAAATCTGTCTATTGTTTCGGAAATCAAAGGTACAACCACTGATCCGGTACAGAAAAGCATGGAGCTTTTACCCCTGGGTCCGGTAGTTATTATTGATACTCCGGGTTTGGATGATGAAGGGACTTTGGGAAATTTGCGGGTTGCCAGGGCTTTGGAAGTCCTTAATCGTACTGATTTGGCCGTGGTAGTTCTGGAAGCTGGAAAAGAACGATCTGCGGAAGATGTCAGGGTGTTGGCTTTATTGCAGGAAAGAAAAATTCCCTGGGTGCTGGTTTACAACAAAGCAGATCTCTGTCCGGAATTTAAGCCTCAAGACCAGGAAGCTTTATTGGTCAGCAGTCTGACTGGGCAGGGGATTGAAGAATTAAAAAATCATTTATCAACCATGGCTGCTTCCCGGATCAATTCCCGCCAACTGGTGGGAGATTTAATCCAAAAGGATGATTTGGTTGTTCTGGTAGTGCCGCTGGATAAAGCTGCTCCGCAAGGCCGCTTGATTTTACCTCAGCAGCAAACTATCCGGGATATTCTGGAAAATGGGGCTCAGGCTTTAGTAACCAGAGAAAGCGAATATGCCCAGCTTTTAGCTCGTCTGCCGCTTACTCCGGCTTTGGTTATTACGGACAGTCAGGTTTTTAAGCAGGTAGAAGCTGAAACTCCGGCGAACTGGCCTTTGACTTCTTTTTCGATCTTATTTGCCCGCTACAAGGGAAATTTGGAACAAACTGTGGCCGGGGTGCAATATTTGCCGCAATTACAGGATGGAGATCGGGTTTTAATTGCTGAAGGCTGCACTCACCACCGCCAATGCAATGATATTGGCAGCGTAAAATTGCCCAACTGGATTCAAAAAGCCACCGGCAAAAAGCTGGAATTTGCCTTTACTTCCGGACGAGAATTTCCAGACGATCCCACAGCCTGTAAATTAGTGGTGCATTGTGGAGGTTGTATGCTCAATGAGCAGGAAATGAAAAATCGGCAGCGAATTTGCCGGGAAAAGGGTGTACCGATTACTAATTATGGAATTTTAATTGCTCATCTAAATGGGATTCTGGAACGAGCCACCAAACCTTTAGGTCAGAACAGTTGATTTGGACAACAGTCGGTTGGAAAGTTTATTTTTTGAATGATTTGGAGTAAAATAAAAACAGGTGATTGCTTATGGATTTTATTGCTTTGGGGGGGACTAATGAGGTTGGTGCCAGCAGCTATTATATAAATTTGGCTGGAAAGCATTTTTTGTTGGATTGTGGTAAGGGAATGCTAAAGAATAATGTGAGCTATGGTCCGGACTTTTCTGTTTTGGGAAGAGTTCAGGATATCCTGTCTCTTTCTCAAATAGATGCGGTTTTTATTTCTCATGCTCATTACGATCATATTGGCTATCTGCCAACTTTTGTTAGTCAGTCGCAGAATACTCCGGTTTTTTCTACGAAAGTCAGCAAGGAACTGGGAAAATACTTAATGTATGATCGCTATTCTGAAAATATTCAGGGACTCCAGGATGAAATATTGCTTGATCAGGCTTTCAGCCGAATTCATCCGGTGGGATATGGTCGTTCGTTTAATATTGATGAAATTAAGGTTACATTTTTTGAAGCAGGACATGTTCCTGGTGCAGCCATGATTTATTTTGAATCCCCGGAAAAAAATGTTTTATATACGGGGGACTTTATGGAGGAAAGCACCAAGCTTGCCCCAGGTTATCAAATACCGCCTTATATCAAGCCGGATGTAATAATTATGTGTGGTTTGCATGCTAAACACCCTTATTATAAACCTTCCAATATGTTATTAAATTTAATGCCTGCTATTGCGGAAAATGTAGACAAAAAAGTTCCGATTTATATTTCTGTTCAGCAGCTTACAAAAGGAATTGAAGCCATTCAAATTATAATTGAAAAAATGCAGGAAGGGACTCTTTCTGAGACTGAAATTTTTGTTGATGATTATATTTGGACTTTAGCCGAAAGATTGGGAACTATAGGTATTAAAACCCTGTCACATAAGTGCAGCAGATTTTCTGGAATTTTTTGCCAGAAATTGCAGCCAGGCATTTATATAGGAGATAAAAAGAAAGGTAACAGATTTGATTTTAATTTTGAAGCTAGTTTTTCCTTACACGCTCAATATGCTGACTGTCGGAAATTAATTGACAGATTACAGCCGTCTGTTGTTTTTGTAGTACATTCTCCTGATGATAAAAATAGTTATGGCAACAGGCGTTTGGAAAGAGATTTTCCCAACTTGCAGATTGTCTACCCTGAACAAGGACATAAATACAGTGATACCAGACAGAAAGGATGATTAAAATGAAACAAGATGTTTTGGACAAGCTAATGCAGGATATTGGTTCAGCAATTATAGATGTTTCCAAAAGACAACATTCTGATTTTACCAATGAAAACCTGCTTTTAAAGGTCTGCTGTGAGAATCCCGGAAAATATCCCAGAGAGATTGCTGAATTATACAATAAAATCCAGGAGGAACGAGAAAGCAGTGAATTTATTGATCATAACAAAGTAATTCAAAAGTTCAAAAGGTTTAAAATTCGGTATCCTTTAAGTAATGAAAAACAGCTTACGGATATTTTTGGTATGGCCGAGGTTGTTTCTGATTTTTTGGCTGGCAAACAATATTCTCCGAATCTGCTTAATGATATAAGTTCCAATCTGGATAATCATATACAAAAAAAGCGACTTGTTTTTCTGCTCGTAGTCAATTATAATTCTTTTATTATGCAGGATACATCCATTTATAAGGCGGCCATGCGAATGAACAAGGATTTTGCGGGTGAATGCCTGGATGATATTTTGGGCCTAATTCATCATCATTTTCACAGTTTCAAAAATAAGAAGAACATTCAGGTTTTAAGTGCGGAGGAATATCAAAGAGAAATTGATCGTTTGGAAACCTCTCTTAATCGAGCCAACAAGCTTCTGGTTCGTTTGCAGGACAGCTTTGCCGAACAATTAGAGGACAGCAAAATGGAAGAACAGGTTCGTTTTATGTCTATGCTTAATTCTGAAAAATATGGTTTTATTTTGGATCTGCTGATATCGGCTCAAAGCGGTTTTCGCGAAATTAAGAAGCGACAGGAAAAGATTCCTTTTGAAATTAAGAGTATGCAAACTTTAGTTCGTCGGCTTTTGGAATTTGTGGAGGATTGCGAAATAACTCAAATTTTGGAGTTGGGAGAGCAAATGCAGGTTAAAGCTTCGGATCTTGAAGGTTATAGCTTTGACGGAAAGCCTTTTCTGAATGAAGAAGAATTAAAAACTGTTGAAGTGATTTCCCCAGGCTGGGAGATTGTCAGCAGGGATATTATCATCTCTTACCCCAGAGTTAGAGAGCTTAACGAGGAGGTATAAAAGTATGTTGAGAAAACATAATGATCTTTGTGTGGGAATTGATCTGGGAACTACTAACTCGGTAATTGCTACCTGTTTTGTAGATAAGGACAATGGTGGAGAAGTCAATGCTACCGTCAGTAGTATTGAGCGTTATGTGGAGATTATAGGTAAAGATAATTGGCGTACAGAAAGGGGAGAACTGCTTCCTTCCTGCGTTTATTATTATGGCAAAAAAGACGGCGAATATGAGCCGATTGTAGGGGACTTTGCTCGAAAAACCTTTTCTATCAAGCCCTATGCTGTAGCTCGTTCCATAAAAAAACAAATGGGTCAAGAGAAAATAACCATTTCGGATTGGAACAAAGGGTATCCGGATCAAACCCCGGAAGAAGTTTCAGCTCGTATTCTAAAACATCTGATTAAAGCTCTGGAAGATTATTATGACGAGGAAATAATTGATGCGGTTATTACCATTCCAGCCAATTTTAATATAGCTCAAAGGGAGGCCACCTTAAGAGCTGCGGAACTGGCTGGGCTGGAGGTCAGAGAAGGAAATGGAAAATATTGTGATGACATTCTGCTTTCCGAACCCGAAGCTGTTGTTTATGATGTTCTCAACCAAATTCAAAACAAAAAAATCAATATCCCCATTGATTTCTCTCAAAGCCGCAAGATCATGGTTTTTGATATTGGAGGAGGAACTTTGGATATTACCTTGCATGATATTTGCCGTCAAGGTAATTATTTTAATATTAAAACTCTTGCTACCAATAGATTTAATATGATAGCTGGGGATAAATTTGATGAAACTTTGGCTCAGTTAATGTATATGAAATATGTGAGTTCTTATAAAGAGCAGGGTTCTGACATTGTGCAGCACATTCAGAAGGATTATCCAGCAGTTATAGCCAGTCTTACCGATTATGCAGAAAAATTGAAGGTTCTTATCAGTAACAGACATAAGGATCTTGCCAGGATACACAAGGATTTGACTAAGGATTCTGAGTTTGATTATGGTGGTTATATGCCCAATGGCTATGTTTCCGACGGAGAGATTACAGTAGGTGAATTTGAAGAATGCCTGGCACCTTTGTTGGGTTGGCAATATCAATTTGAAGATTATAAATATATAAAAGATATTCAGGACGATCAAAACATTATTTATCCTATTCTCAATGTTTTGGATAAAGCGGCTCAAAAATTGGGGACTGAAAGTCTGAAAGTTGATGCAGTTATTATGAATGGGGGAATGTCCCGCTTATATTTGATTGAAAATCGGATTGCCAGCTTTTTTGGCTTTAAACCCATTACCATCAATGATCCTGATAAATCAGTTGCCCAGGGTGCTTCTGTTTATCACTATTATTTGCATCAAAATGACAGTTCCAATTTAAACAGATTCTACAGAGATCAAAAGGTTAATAAACAGGAGTCCGGGAAAACAGCTTCGGCTGACCGAACTGTTTTTGAAGATGTAACCGAATATCAGCAAAATCAGGGAATCAGGTCGGTTTCTCGTGTTCAGAATGAAACTATTTATCTGGGGTTAAGAGGCGGAGCGGTTTTTCAGTTGGTTAACAGCGGTCAGGAGCTTCCATTCGAATCGGATAAAATAACCGGTTTTTCTATTCTTACCGGGCAGAATCGAATCAGAATTCCCATTAAGCAGGCGACTTTGCAAAATGGAGAATATCAGACCATTGCAGCAGGAGAAATTGAGTTTAACCAGAAAATTCATTCCGAAACTCCCGTATCAATTCGGGTTAATATTAGCAGGAGTGGAATTATTTCTATTGACGCTTGGACAAGTCATGACAAGCAAGGCTTGCAGGTTATTGAAAAAGGAACAGTTGCCTTAAATATTGGTGATAGTGAGGCGAAACCGTTGAATCGGGCCAGAGGCCGGGCAATTAACTCACCTCCAGGTACCAAATTGATAGTGGCCAACGAGTTGTCTTCCTTTAAGTCTTTGGTTAACCGATTGAAAAAAACGCATCAGGCTGCCCCAAAAAATAAAATTATGGATAACATTAGGATATGGAAAAATCGGGTAAGTAATGCTGGTAACCCGGATGAATTTGCTTCTGGGATGTTGGAAATGTTGAAAAATGACCCTTCGACCGCAATAGCTCTAAATATTTTGCCTATTGCCCGTAAGTTTTCCATTTATTGGACAAAACAGGAAAAGGAACAACTGAGTGCAGCTTGTCTAACTGTATTAAATAAAGAGTTGCATGGCTTTGCTACCAGTGATCTGGAGGTAAATGCCAATATTGAAGCCATCAAAACTATTGGATTTTGTGGAATAATTAAAGATTGTGAAGCTATGCAAGATTTGTGCCAACAAGAAAGGTATAAAAATGCTTTTATATATGCCTTTGCTTATTGTGGCTTACATCAGGAATGGATCTATGAGCAGCTTTTGTTGGATATTAAATATAATAGATCGATTCAAGATTCTCTTTGGGCCATGGGTCTGTCCATGCACAAATTTGCTTTGGCGGTTGACGGTTTGGAGCTTGGCGAGCTGATTATGAAGCAGATTGACTCTGGCCGTTTGCTGCAAAATGAACTTAATATAGCTGTTGTTACTTTGGGAATACTGTGTTCTCAAATTAAAGACAATGACTTGGCTCAAAATGAAGAATTTTGTTCTCAGGTCAGAGCAGCTATCGACAATATCAGGCAAATATACGAGCCGCAACAATGGGAAAACACCTTGAAAGCCAGAAGTGTTGCCAATGAATTTATAATTGGAGAAAAATTGAGTGAAGAAAACGAAAAAACTCTTTTAAACCTGCTTACCAAATAAGCCAATTCGGCCAAAATCCAATCGCAGCAAGCTGAAAAATGCTGGTTTTGACTGCCTCCGGTTATAAGATGAAAGCCGCTTTCTTTTTCCTGAAAGAATACGGATTGCTTAAACGATCAAACTTAATCCCCGCCGTTTTAGCAGCGGGGATTTTCTTTTCAGGTGTGAATGATAATAATCGGCAGATGAATCCGGTTGTTAATGCGAAAAGGAAAAGAGCTGTAGCCTAATCCCCGACTGACTACCAAAGCACTTCCGTCTTCCTGCTGATAGAGACCGGAAGTAAACTTGGGAAGAATTCCCTGTTGAGGAGCATAAATGGCCCAAGGCAAACGAAATTGCCCACCGTGGGCATGGCCGCTCAGGGTTAAATCCGGCCGCACATGACTTGAAGGCTGACAGAAGCTCGGCCAGCGTTCCGGCTGGTGCGAAAGCAAAATTGTGCCTGAATCATTGATTTTTTCCGGAAACAAAGCGGCAGGATCAATATTGAGGTTCTCTTTTGGCATACTGAGACCCAAAATAGTCAGGAAAGTATTTTTGACAGGCAGGCGAATTAAATCATTATTTAAAACCGGAATTTGCTGTTCCCGGTAAATTTGAGCCTGTTGTTCCCAGTGAGGATTATCCTGTTCATGATTGCCTTGAACCATACAAACCGGAGCCAAAGCTCGTAATTGCTGAAGCAGGGAGGACAGTTCGGTTTGCTCAGCTTCCATTTTTTTATGCACAATGTCTCCGGCCAGAAAAATTAAATCCGGTTTCTGCCCCGCCAGTTTTTTGACCAGTTTCTCGATCTTTAACATATTTAAAGGTAAGTGTAAATCACTGATTAAGGCTATTTTCAGTTTATCCAGTTCTTTTGGCCAATGCGGAAAATGCAGGCTGATTTTTTCCACTTGCAGAGAATAACTGCGGAGAATGGAAATAACTGCTCCAATAAAAAGCAAATATAAAATTAAAAAAATAATCCAGCTTATGATCCTTCCCTCCCAAATTTTTAGCCGTTAATTTGGCGATAAATTTGTTCCAGATCTGAAGTGCTTAATTTCAAAGGATGCGTGGCCAGTTTAGCGGTATTTTGACTGGCCTTTTGGCTGTAAAGCTCAATTTGAGCTTCGCTTAATTGGGGGCGTTGGGGAAAGAGCTGGCGGAAAAATAGATCCAGGTCGGATAAATCGGCAAAACCGCTTAAACTCAACAAACAGTTTAATTTAGCAGAAGTTTTCAAGCTTTGCAAATAGCCGCTCATTAACAGAGCATTAGCCTGACCATGGGCTATTTTGTGGTGATAGGTTAAAGCATAGCCCAAAAAATGGGGCAGGCTGGTGGAAGTCTGAGCTATGGCCATACCGCCCAAAGCGGACATATAGAGTAATTTATGGCGAATTTCCGAAGAAAACTGCTGATTTAACAAAGCGGTTTGAACCTGCTTGAAAAGCAAGAATCCGCTTTCGTTCAGAGCATCACTCAGGGGGTTGGCTCTGGTGGTTAAATAGCTTTCCGCCAAATGGGAAAAAGCGTCGCTGGCCGTATTCAGGGTAATGGCGGCAGGCAGACTCCAGGTATAGCGTGGATTTAAAACCGCCAAAACCGGAAAAAGACTTTGAGCTAAAGACTGCTTGGTCTGGCGTTGATGGTCAGTTAAAATGGAATAGGGAGTTAATTCGGAGCCGGTTCCGGCAGTGGTGGGAATGGCTACTATTGGCAAAAAATCCCGTCCCTGCACCTGGAATAAGCTGTTGGCTTCCAAATCCGGATTGGCCAGAATTAGACTAATAGCTTTGGCTGCATCCAAAGGAGAACCTCCTCCTATTCCCAAAACCCAGGACGGAGCAAAAATCCGATTTTCCTGAGCAGCTCTAAACACAGTTTCCAAACTGGGGTTTTGTTCTACCTGATCAAAAATCCGCCATTGAATTTGAGCCTGCTCCAGAACAGTGGTGATTTCAGCCAGAATTCCATTGGCCTTGGCAGACTGGCCGGTAACAATTAAAGTCCTGCTGCCCAAATCAGCTAACAGGTCTGCTGTGAATTCCGAAACTACTTTAGTCGGTAAATTAAACATTTTCAACCACCTTTTTGTTTTTAATTATAGCATAAATTAAGCTCTGACCGAAAAATTTTTGGGTCTGGAAAGTCCAGTAAAAGCATATTTTGGTAAAAAACAAAAAGGGAGTGGCTTTTTTTGCGTTTGGATGAGGTAGCAGTGATGGCTCAGGAAAATTATCCTTCCGTTCAGGTAGAAAGAAAAAATCCGTTTTGGGCAGATCAGCTTTCTCAGGCTTTGGCTGGAGAAAAAAGTGAAATGACGGCAGTTTATCAATATTTGTATCAGCACTGGATTTTGGAGCAGCAAGGCAATGATTTTGCCCGGATTTTATGGCGAATTTCTCTGGTGGAAATGCGGCATCTGGAAATTCTGGGGCAGTTGATTCTGGCTTTGGGTGGTGATCCTCGCTGCTGGAAAATAGAAAAAAGGCGAGCCACTTACTGGCGGGGTGATTTTTCTGATTATACCCAGGATTTGATTGCCATGCTGCGGGCTAATCTGACTGCCGAAGAAGGAGCGGTCAAATTTTATCGGGAATTGGCTATTTTGGGGGAAGATAAGAACATTAAGGCAATTTTGCGGCAGTTTGCGGCAGATGAGGAGCTGCACGCCCGGATTTTTCGGGATTACCTGGAACAATTAAGCTAGTTATTTTGATAAATTAGCTTGCCAGTTGCCCCAAAATTGCTTATAATAATAAACGGTAGATTTTGAACGGCTTAAAACCACAGTTATTCTGCCTTCTCTTGGTTATTGTTAAGGAGGTGCAGGGGTATTGTTAAAAGAGCCCCGGGTTTCCTTAATCCCCCTGGGGGGATTGGGAGAAATTGGCAAGAATATGTTGGCAATTAAGTATGGCGAAAATATTTTGGTTATTGACTGTGGTTTAATGTTTCCTGAAGAGGAACTGTTGGGAATTGATGTAGTAATTCCAGATATTACCTATCTAATGGAGAATTTCGAGCAGGTGCGGGGAATTGTTCTGACTCATGGCCATGAGGATCATATTGGAGCTTTGCCTTATGTGCTGAAGCAAATCAATGTGCCGGTTTATGGAACCCGTCTTACTTTGGGGCTTTTGGAAGGCAAATTAAAGGAAAAAGGCATGGATAAATCGGTGCAGTTGTGTCCGGTTAAACCCAGGGAGCAAATTATGATCCAGCCTTTCAAAGTGGAGTTTATTCGAGTTTCTCACAGTATTCCGGATTCTGTAGCCATAGCGGTGCATACTCCAGCCGGAGTTATTGTGCATACCGGAGATTTTAAGCTGGATTTAACTCCGGTGGATAATGAAATTACCGACTTTTATCGTTTGGCTCAGTTGGGAGAAGAAGGGGTTCTGGCCTTGCTTTCTGATAGTACCAATGTGGAAAGAGCAGGGGTAACTCCTTCTGAAAAAGTAGTAGGCAAAACTTTTAATGAGGCTTTCCAGACCGCCAGGGAAAGAATCATTGTAGCTACTTTTGCTTCCAATGTTCACCGCTTGCAGCAGGTTATTGATACAGCCTGTCAATATGGCCGCAAAGTGGCCGTAGTGGGTCGAAGCATGGTTAATGTAGTCAATGTAACCAAAGAATTGGGCTATATGCACATTCCCGAAGATACTCTGGTGGATCTGGAAGAAGCCCGGCAAATTCCCAAAGATCAAATTGTTTTCCTGACCACCGGCAGCCAGGGGGAACCCATGTCGGCTTTAACCAGAATTGCCATGAGCGATCACCGGCAGGTGGAAATTATGCCGGGAGATACGGTAATTATTTCTGCTCTGCCAATTCCGGGTAACGAAAAGCTGGTAGCTCGGATTATCGATCAATTATTTAAGTTGGGGGCAAGTGTCAGCTATGAATCCTCCTCGGCTGTCCATGTCAGCGGACATCCCAGTCAGGAAGAACTGAAATTGATGCTGCGTTTGATTCGTCCCCAATATTTTATTCCGGTGCATGGAGAGCATAGAATGTTGGTTAAACATGCCAATTTAGCCAGGGAGGTCGGAATACCTGCCAAAAATACTTTTATTGCAGAAAATGGACAGGTTATTGAACTTTCCCGACGCAATGGACGGTTTGCCGGTAAAGTTAATGCCGGTCGGATTTTAATTGATGGCCTGGGAATTGGTGATGTAGGTAATATTGTTTTGAGAGATCGCAAACAGCTTTCTCAGGATGGAATTGTAATTGTAGTCGTTACTTTGAATCGTCAAACTGCAAGTGTTGTAGCTGGTCCGGATTTAGTTTCCAGAGGCTTTGTTTATGTTCGGGAATCAGAGTTAATGCTTGGTGATGCTAAGGAAAAAGTCGAAGCTGCTTTGATGAAATGTATGCGGCGGGGAATTCCGGAATGGTCTACCATAAAATCAGTAATTCGAGAGGTTTTAAGCAAATTTCTGTACGAAAAAACCAAGAGAAGGCCGGTAATCCTACCTATTATTATGGAAATCAGTGACAGAGATTAAAGTAATACAATAAAAAACAGAAACAGCTTTTGGAGCTGTTTCTGTTTTTTATCTGGGGATTTATTCAATATCTGGTTCAGATGCAGATCAGCAGGTTATGAAATCAAGTTGTTCATTGTTGGCTGTTAATTGCAGCTTGCTTTCTGAAGTTAATTCGCCTTTAATCAGAAGGCGGCTCAGGGGAGTTTCCACCTCCTGTTGAATCAGCCGTTTTAAGGGTCTGGCTCCATAGGCGGGCTGATAGCCCTTTTGAGCCAGATAAGCCAGAGCCTTTTCGTCCCAGCTTAAAATAATGCCGGTTCCTTCTTCCACTCGCAAAGCCAGTTTTTCCAGCAGCAAAACTGCAATATTTTGTACCTGTTCCTGAGTTAAGGCATGGAAAACTACAGTTTCATCCACCCGATTTAAAAATTCCGGCCGGAAATTAAGCTGCAAAATATTGAGAACTTTTTTTTGAATATCCGCAAAATCAGCTTGAGCTTCCTGTTGAGCTAAAATTTCCTGACTGCCTAAATTGGAAGTCATGATAATTACGGTATTCTGGAAGTTAATGGTTCTTCCCTGACCGTCGGTTAAACGCCCATCATCCAAAACCTGAAGGAGAATATTAAAAACATCATGATGGGCTTTTTCAATTTCATCCAGCAGAATGACCGAATAGGGTTTGCGTCGCACGGCTTCAGTCAACTGACCGCCTTCTTCATAGCCTACATAGCCTGGAGGGGCTCCAATCAAACGAGCTACAGTATGTTTTTCCATATATTCCGACATATCCAGGCGAATGATGCTGCGTTCATCATCAAAAAGCGACCTGGCCAAAGCCTTGGCCAGCTCAGTTTTGCCCACTCCGGTCGGACCCAGGAAAATAAAGCTGCCAATGGGACGATTGGGATCTTTAATGCCGGCTCTGGCTCGCAGTACGGCATCAGCTACCACCTGCACTGCTTCATCTTGTCCAATAACCTTTTTATGCAGCTCTTCATCCAAATGCAGAAGTTTTTCCCGTTCTCCCTGCAATAATTTGCTGACCGGAATTCCCGTCCAGCGGCTGACTACTCTGGCAATATCTTCTTCGTCTACTTCTTCTTTCAAAAGCATATTATGCTTTTGCTTGCCAGCCAGCTTTTCTTCTTCGGTTTTCAGCCGTCTTTCCAGATCGTTCAGCTTTCCATATTTTAATTCGGCCAGTCGGTTTAAGTCATATTCCCGTTCAGCTTTTTCAATTTCCTGCCGGGTAGCCTCGATTTCCTTTTTCAGACCCCGAACCCGCCCAATGGCCTGTTTTTCAATTTGCCATTGGGCTTTCATAACATCGCCTTCGCTTTTTAACTCGGTTAACTGCTGTTTTAATTTGCTCAGGCGATCCTGAGAGGATTTATCGGTTTCTTTTTGCAGAGCGGCTTCTTCAATTTCCAACTGCATGATTTTTCGGGTTATTTCATCCAGTTCAGTGGGCATACTGTCAATTTCCGTTCTTAATCGGGCAGCAGCTTCGTCCATTAAGTCAATGGCCTTATCCGGCAGAAAGCGATCAGAAATATAGCGGTCAGAAAGGGTGGCGGCAGCTACAATGGCTCCATCCTGAATTCTGACTCCATGGTGTACTTCATAGCGTTCTTTTAAACCCCGCAAAATGGAAATGGTATCTTCCAGAGAAGGCGGATTGACAACTACTGGCTGAAAACGCCGTTCCAGAGCTGCATCTTTTTCCACATGCTTGCGGTATTCGTCCAGAGTAGTGGCTCCAATGGTATGCAGTTCACCTCTGGCCAGCATGGGCTTTAATAAATTACCGGCATCCATGGCACCTTCTGCCGCTCCAGCTCCAACCACAGTATGCAGTTCATCAATAAACAGAATAATCCGGTTCTGGCTGTCGGCAACTTCTTTTAAAACTGCCTTCAGTCTTTCTTCAAATTCGCCCCGGTATTTGGCTCCGGCTACCAGAGAACCCATATCCAAAGCAATAAGCTGTTTATTTTTCAGTCCTTCCGGAACATCCCCGGCTACAATTCTTCGAGCCAGTCCTTCCACAATGGCAGTTTTCCCTACACCGGGTTCTCCGATTAAAACCGGATTATTTTTGGTGCGGCGGGACAAAATTTCCATAACTCGCCGAATTTCATTATCCCGCCCAATAACCGGATCCAGTTTACCGGCTGCGGCCAGTTTAGTTAAATCTCGGCCATATTTTTCCAGAGCTTCATAGGTTTCTTCCGGATTTTCCGAAGTAACTCTTTGATTGCCCCGAATATCCTTCAGGCTTTCCAGAATTAAACGACGATTTAAACCATTTTGCTGGAACAACTGTTTCAGATCGCTTTCTCCTTCTTCCAGTAAGCCAATTAAGAGATGCTCCACACTGATAAAATCGTCCTTCATATCTGCGGCAGTTTCGGCCGCTTTACTGAGAACTCTGGACAGGGCAAGCGCCATATGCAGTTGGTCATAACCGGTTACGGCCGGAATTTTGCGTAAAAGTTCCTCGGTTTTATTTTTCAAAACCTCCGGATTTAAACCGCCATGTTCCAGAAAACGAGCGGTCAAACCGTTTTCCTGAGTTAATAAAGCCCAGAACAGATGACGGCCGCTGACTTCCTGATGATGCCGACTGGCTGCTGATTGTTGAGCCGCGGCAATGGCTTCTCTTGATTTTTGGGTAAATTTATTTAAATCCATCAGTCAGACCTCCTTATTTTCTCAAATCTGATAATTGCTGATAAAGCTTTAATTCAGCTTCAGACAAATCGTCCGGCAGAGTTATCTGCACCTGAACCAGCAAATCACCCCGTCCCGAATTGACCGGTAAGCCCTGACCCTTGAGCCGTAATTTTTGTTGACTGGATGTGCGAGGAGGAATTTTCAAACTAATCTGACCATCTAAAGTTTTAATTTCCTTTTGAGTGCCTAAAACCGCTTCATCCGGTCTGATTTTAACAATAGTTTCCAGATTGTTGCCTTTGACTTCATAAAGAGGATGGGGCAGGAATTTAACCTGGATATATAAATCTCCGTTGGCTCCTCCGTTTAAACCCTGTCCTCCCTGACCTTTAAGTCGTATCTTCTGACCTTCCCGAATCTTTGGAGGGATTTTGACTTTAATAATCTGACCGTCCGGGGTGCGGACGCTTTTTTCAATGCCCTGATAGGCTTCTTCCAGAGACAGTTTCAAAATGAATTCCGTGTCCTGACCTGTCTGCTGACGGGGGGTTCGTTTAAAATTATGAAATCCGCCGGATGCCCGATCCGCATTAAAGCTGAAACCTCCGCCTCCGAACAGGCTTTCAAAGAAATCGCTGAAATCGCTGCTGCCGTTGGAGGAATAGAAATGAAAACCATTCATATCCGACTTGAAATCCTGTCCAGCTTGCCAGTTGGCTCCCAGTCGATCATATTTGCTTTTTTTATCTGGATCGCTTAACACTTCATAAGCTTCGTTAATTTGCTTGAATTTTTTTTCGGCCTCCGCTTTGTCAGCTCCCTGGTGAGCATCTGGATGCCACTTGCGTGCCAAAGAACGATAAGCGGATTTTATTTCCTTGTCGGCAGCTTCCCGACTGACCCCCAGGGTCTTATAGTAATCCTGAAAAGCTACTGCCATGTTAATCACCTGCCTGTTATATTCTCAAAAACCAAATTATTTCCTATTAACTTTGACTTTCCTTGACTTTATTGTAAAACTTTTTGGATTGGCTGTCAAGTTTTTTTTAAAAAAATAAAATGTGGTATACTGAAAAAGAAAAGGAGATGAAATCAATGATTGATGATTTGTCAGATAGTATTCACGAATTTGTCGGAGCTTATCAGGATAAGTGGCAGAAAAATCAAAAATTAAATTGGGACTGGAATTGCCGCATTAAGATTTTGCCCACGGATCGCTGCTTTCAGGCGGTGCTGGTTATAATCGGGGGCAAAATGCTTCTGGAGGGGAAAGGGGAAGCTGATTTAACTTTATTGGGTGAAAGTGAAGATTTAATCAGCTTGTTTTGGGGAGCAGTCATGCCTTCTCACTTATATAAACAGGGCAAAATCAGAATTATCGGTTCGGAAGAAAATTTGTTTCGTTTGGATCTGGCTATCATTCAAATCGGTTAAAAAGCCACAAAGAAAATATGCTCAAAAGATGTTTTTAAAAAATTTTCTCTTTTGGGAACAAGTTGTTTTTTTAAATCGTCTTAACAGGTAAGTTTATATAGTATAGGGGGGATGGATGTCTGCAAGCTTGCTTGGTCAGGCAAAAAAATTTATGAGAAATGGAAAAAAATTTGTATTGAGCAGTCTTTTGGTTTTACTCCTGTTGGTGGGAGTTATGGGAGTGGCCTGGGCGGAGGAAGTAACTTATACCGCTCCGGAGGGTTTGAAGGGCTGGATTGTGCCTGATTCTTCAATAACTCCATGTACTGCTCTCGATTCAGCAAAAGAAAATGAATCGGAAAAATCTTTGACTATCACTTCTTTAAAAACACCGGAAAAAGTAACTGAACAACCAGCGGCACAACCAACTGAATCAATAATTCAACAACCGGTACAACAGACTGAACCAGTAGCTCAACAACCGGTACAATCGACTGGTTTAGTATTTCAACAGTCGTTACAACTGAATGGTTCAGCAGTTCAGCAGCCTGTAACCGAACCGGTTTCGGAAACTCCAGCTTCTGACAGCAACTGTGCCAAAACCGTTAATGTAACTTATAATACTTTCGATGATGGTAAAATCGTGGTAAATTTAACCTCTAACAAAGCCATCAGTGAAATCAGGGATTTTACTTTGACTGCTCCCAAACGGGATGTTTTTGATTTAGCCGGATTAAGTACCGAAAATGAGCCGGATAATATTAGTATTGGTAATGATGTTTTGCAGCAGATTCGCTTTGGAGCCAGTCCGGACGATGGCCTGTTCCGCATGGTTTTTGACATGGGCAGCACCAACAGCGGTTATACCTGCAGCTTATCTCCGGATGGAACCATTCTGACAATTACTTTAACTCCCAGCAGTTCCAACACCAATGTTCAGGTCGGGGTGCAAAAAAACATGGAAAATGTTACTGTAGTTCTGGATCCGGGGCATGGCGGAAGTGATCCTGGAGCTGTGGGCGGCAATGGAACTTATGAAAGCCATGTTAACCTGGAAGCTGCTTTTAAAACCAAAGCTTATCTGGAATCTATGGGAGCCAAAGTAATTATGACCAGGGAGAGCGATGTTTATCGGACTCTGGATGAAAGACCGGCTTTGGCCAACGAAAATGGAGCTGATGTTTTTGTCAGCATTCACAGCAATGCTTCTGCCAACCGCACTCCGGGAGGAACCAGCACTCACTATATTACTTCAAGCAAGGTTTATAATGGAGACCAGAACCTTTATAAGTCAAGTATGCAGTTGGCACAAAATATCCAGAATAAACTGGTTGGTGCTTTGGGCTTGACTGACCGGGGAATTGAATCTAATAATTTTGCGGTTCTGCGAGGTTCACATATGCCAGCCGTTTTGGTGGAAATGGCCTTTATTAGTAACTATAATGAAGAAGCTTTGCTGAATACTGATAGTTTCCGGGATAAAGTTGGCCTGAGCATTGCCCAGGGTATTGCAGCTTATTTTGGTAATTAGATTTTTTAACACGCCGTGAGCAAGAAATCCCCCACCTCTATAGGTGGCGGGATGAATTGCGATAAACACGCATTTTCTTGACTTTTGTTTAGTGTTATAGTCATAATATAAATGGTAGGCTGGGGATCAGCCGAACCTGACGCTTGTGGACATTGTGTAAGACTTGAGCTAACGATTATGTTAGCCAGGCAGTAGTGGTTGAAGCAAGAAGCTCCGACTTCTATAAGTCGGAGTAGTTCACAATATTTGAAGAAACCCTGTTGTAAGGGTTTCTTTTTTTGATAAAATAAGGGGTGATTATTTTATTTATGAATAGAATTGGTTTGACTACTACCGTTCCCATGGAAATAATCTATGCGGCCAATAAAATACCGGTGGACTTGAACAATCTGTTTATTGGCGATCCTCAACCCCAGACTTTAATTGAAGAAGCCGAGCTGATTGGTTTTCCCCGCAATGTCTGCTCCTGGATTAAAGGTTTATACAGTACGGCTTTAAAGCATAATTTACAAACAGTTATGGCTGTAACGCAGGGGGACTGCAGCAATACCCATGCCCTGATGGAAACCTGGCAGCTTCTGGGCATTAAAGTTATTCCCTTTGCTTTTCCTTTTGATCGGGATTATGATTTGCTGAAACTGCAGCTGGAAAAGATCATGGCAGTTTTGGGAGTGGACTGGCCGGAGGTGAAAATTCAGCAGGAAAGACTGAATCAGGTGCGAAATTTAATTCGGAAAATTGATCTGCTGACCTGGCAGGAAAATCAGGTCAGCGGCTGGGAAAATCATTTGTGGCTGATAAGCTGTAGTGATTTTCAGGGAGATCCGGAAATATTTTCCCAAAAAGCTCAGAAATTTATTCAGGAAGCTGAACAAAGAAAGCCTTTTAAAAAGGAAATTCGTTTGGGTTATTTGGGGGTTCCGCCGATTATGGATGACTTATATGCCTATTTGGAAGAAAAAGGCGGACGAGTGGTTTATAATGAAGTGCAGCATCAGTTTGCCATGCTGAATCAGGAGCAGGATTTGGTGGAACAATATCGAAACTATACCTATCCTTATGGAATCTTTTTTCGTTTGGAAGCAGCCTTGCCGGAGCTGCAAAAGCGACGGGTGGATGGAATTATTCATTATGCCCAAAGCTTTTGCTATCGCCAGATTGAAGATATAATTGTCCGGCAAAAGGTGGATTGTCCGGTTTTAACTTTGGAAGGGGACAATCCCAATCGTTTGGATGCCCGCAGTAAAATGCGAATTGACAGCTTTTTGGAGATGTTGAAGTAAATGTTTGCTGGAATTGATTTAGGCAGCCGTCAGGTTAAAATCGTGATCCTGGATCACAATAAACAGCTTGTGGGGCGTTATCTGGGCAGCAGCATGGATTTTTATCGGCAGCGGGGCAGGATGGCTGAAGGCCGTCTGGTTCTGGATTTAACCAATTTGCCGGGAATTCTGGCTCAGGAAATTGAATGTCTGGTGGCTACCGGTTATGGCCGGGAAACCATCAATCTGCAAAATGGCTTGATTATTCCGGAAATTAAGGCTCATGTGCAGGGAGCTGCCTATTTAAGCGGAGAAGAAAATTTTACTTTGCTGGATTTGGGCGGACAGGACAGCAAAGTAGCTTTGGTCAAAAAGGGTCGTCTGGTGGATTTTGCAACCAATGACAAATGTGCAGCCAGTACCGGTCGTTATTTGGAAAATATGGCGGCGGTTTTACAGATTTCTCTGGCGGAGCTGGCTCTTTATGATCAGGATCCGGTGGAACTGAATTCCACTTGTGCTATTTTTGGAGAAACCGAATTGATTGGAAAAATAGTGGAAGGTCATGCTTTATCCAATTTGGCAGCCGGGGTGAATTATACCATTTTTAAACGAATCAGGCCTTTGTTAAGCCGTCTTTTGAGTGATAAGCTGATTTTTACCGGCGGAGTAGCTCAAAATCAGGCTTTGGTACGGATTCTGGAACGGGAACTGCAAATTCCGATAATAGTTTTGCCGGAAGGAGCTTTTGCCGGAGCCTGGGGCTGTGCCTTAAAAGCAGAAAGCTGGGAAAAGGAGAGAATTAAATGCGAATTACCGTTCTAGGCCGCTGGGCACCTTATCCCCGTCCGGGGGAGGCCTGTTCCGGCTATGTGGTGCAGGATGGCGGAGCCAGGGTTTTGTGGGATTTGGGGCATGGCTGTTTTAGCCACCTGGCTGAAATATTTGAGCCTGTGGACTTGAAAGCGGTTATTTTGAGCCATTTGCATCCGGATCATTGCGGGGACTTGCCCTGCTTGCGTCATGCTTTAAGGGCGGCTAAAATGTTGGGGAAAATTCCGGAAGAAGCCAGAATGCCTTTGTACCTGCCCAAAGAACCGGTTCTGGAAGCTCAAATTATATCCGGTTATCAGGATAGCTTTGCTGTTCATTTTATTGAAGACTTGCCCAAAGCTGAGGTTCCTCCCGGTGTGGAGGTTTACAAGCTGTCTTTGGGAGCAGTGCAGTATTATCTGCTGCCTGTTCAGCATAAATTACCCTCCTATGCTTTGGCAGTGGAAGGTTCAGGTTATCTGGTTTATTCGGGTGATACCTGCTATACTGAGGATTTGGCCAAACTGATTCACAAAGCGGATATATTTTTGTGTGAAGCCAGCGGGCGAGACGGCGATGAAGCAGCTTTGGCCGGAAATCATCTGACAGCCCGACAGGCCGGTGAAATGGCTCGGCAGGCCGGGGTTAAAGAGTTAATTCTGACGCATTTTTTCCCGGAATATGATTTGGCGGATTTACAGCAGCAGGCTGAAGCCGGTTATGGCTCCAGAGTGGAACTGGCCGGTCAGGGGGATACTTATTTTGTTTATTAGAAAGCAGTGAATTTATGAGATTGATATTAGCCAGCGGCAATCAGGGAAAATTAAGGGAATTGCGGGAGTTGTTGGCCTTTTTGCCAGTGGAAATCGGCTCTTTAAAAGACTTTCCGGATTTTCCGGGTACTTTGGAGGATCAGCCGGATTTTCAGGGCAATGCAGCCAAAAAAGCTTTGGAAGCGGCGGCTTTTACCGGCTGCCTGGTTTTGGCGGATGATTCCGGTTTGGAAGTGGATTATTTAAACGGACAGCCCGGAGTTTATTCGGCTCGATATGCGGGAAAGGAACATGATGACGCTGCCAACAATGCCAAATTATTGAGAGCTTTGCAGGGAGTTCCGGCGGAACAAAGAACTGCCAGCTTTCGTTGCGTTATGGTTTTGGCTGCTCCGGGCAGGATTCTGGCTCAGACCGAAGGAAGATGTGAAGGATTGATTGGGCAGGATCTGAGGGGTGAACAGGGTTTTGGTTATGATCCCCTGTTTATTTATCCTCCAGCCGGACAGACTTTTGCCGAACTGGGAATGGAAATAAAAAACCGGATCAGCCATCGAGCCAAAGCTTTGCAGGCCATGGTTAAGGAAATTGCCAGACTGCTGGAAAGTGGGGGAAATTATGCTTAGAATAGGAATTTTAAGCGATAGCCATGGCAATCTAACCAAGGCTCAGGCAGCTTTGGACAGAATGGGAAAAATTGATTTTTTAGTTCACGCCGGAGATTTTGCCAGAGATGCCTATAAACTAAATCTTCCGGCGGAAACTGCCATTTATGCTGTTCGGGGTAATTGTGACCGTTATTCCAATTATGAAGATGAGCTTTTAATAACTTTAGGTTCGGTGAAAGTACTTTTGACCCATGGAGATGCTTATGGGGTAAAATATGACTGGCTGGGAGTTTTGCAGCAGGCCAGAGCAGAAAAAGCTCAAGCGGTCATTTTTGGTCATACCCACATTCCTCAATGTCGTTGGGAAAACGGCATTTTGCTTTTTAATTCGGGCAGTATTACGGCTCCAAGAGATGGCGGAAGCTGCAGCTATGGGGTTTGGGAAATTGGCAGGCAGGGAGAAATTTATCCTGAAATTTATAATTTAAACTGATTAAGGCTCAGAAAGATTAAGAAATCCGAAAAGTGCAAGCGTAGATTACAACGCAGCGTTTTTCGAGAATACAAATAAAACGAAAGGAAAATACTGTAAAACAAACGATGTAATCAAATAAGTTTTCAGTAACGGAAAGAAAGGCATGGATTTGACAAAGGTTTTGGCCAAAGTGCAAAAACCGGCTCGATATACCGGCGGAGAATGGAGAGCCGCAAAAAAAGAATGGCAGGAAGATCAAATTAAGGTGGCTTTGGCTTTTCCCGATGTTTATGAAGTGGGAATGTCGCATTTGGGTTCGCAGATTTTATATCATGTGGTTAATCAAAGAGAAGACGCTTTAATGGAAAGGGTTTTTGCTCCCTGGCCGGATATGGAAGAAGCTCTGCGGGAAGAAAATTTGCCTTTATATACTTTGGAAAGCTTAAAGCCAGTGCGGGATTTTGATATTTTGGCTTTTACTTTGCAATATGAAATGACCTTTACCAATATTATGACTATTCTGGATTTATCCGGTTTGCCATTGAAAGCAGCAGCCAGAAATGAAAATTTCCCTTTGGTGATTGCCGGGGGACCCTGCGTTTTTAATCCGGAACCCCTGGCGGACTTTATTGATTTATTTGCTGTTGGTGAAGGGGAAGAAGTTATTGGGGAAATTATTCAGGTTTTTCAGGAAGTCAAACATTTAAGCCGACCTGAACAGTTGCGGAAGCTGGCTCAAATTAAAGGGGTTTATGTGCCTGGTTTTTACGAAGTGGAATATACAGAGCAAGGTACAGTCTGCAAATGGAGCAGCCGCTCGGATGATCTGCCTTTATCCATTTGCAAAAGAATCTTGCCGGATATGAATAAAGCTCCTTTTCCGTCGGTAGTGCCGGTGCCTTCCACTGAAGTCATTCATGATCGGGTGATGCTGGAGGTTTTGCGGGGTTGCACCCGTGGCTGTCGTTTTTGTCAGGCCGGCATTATCTATCGTCCGGCCAGAGAAAAACAAGCGGCTGATCTGGTGCAGCAGGCTCAGGAACTCATTGCCAATACCGGCTATGATGAAGTTTCTTTAACTTCTTTAAGTACGGCAGATCACAGTCAGTTACAGGAAATGGTTCGGGAAATGCTGGATAAGCTGGAGCCAAAGGGAGTAAATATTTCCTTGCCTTCATTACGGGTGGATGCTTTTTCCGTGGATCTGGCCAAAGAAATTCAACGGGTGAGGCGTTCAACTTTGACCTTTGCTCCGGAAGCCGGAACCCAACGCCTGCGGGATATTATCAATAAAAATGTCACTGAAGAAAATTTGATGACGGCGGTTGATGCTGCCTTTGCGGCGGGCTGGAAAGCCATTAAGCTTTATTTTATGATTGGACTTCCCGGAGAAACTCTGGAAGATTTGGACGGCATTGCAGATTTGGCTTTAAAGGTTTTGCGAATCGGCCAAAAGCACAAAGCAGGCAAGCATTTGAAGGTTACCTTGAGTATCTCTTCTCTGGTTCCTAAAGCTCATACCGCTTTTCAATGGGAACCGCAAAACAGTCTGTCTGAATTACAAGCCAAACAAAAATATTTGCGGGAAAAATTGCGTTTTGAAAAAAGAATAGTCTTAAATTATCATGATGCTCGAATCAGTTTGATCGAAGCGGTTCTGGCAAGAGGAGATCGGCGTTTGGGACAGGTTATTGCTCAGGCCTGGCATTTGGGAGCCAGATTTGATGGCTGGTCGGAATGGTTTGATTTTTCAATCTGGGAGGAAGCTTTCGCCGTAAGTAAGCTTAATTATGCTGATTATGCCCAAAGAAAATTTGCTTATGAAGATCATTTGCCCTGGGATCATATTGACAGCGGAGTACGGAAAAAATATCTGATTTTGGAAAATCAGCGTTCCCGGCAGGGAATTACCACTGGGGACTGCCGCAATGGAAAATGTTCCGGCTGCGGCTTGTGTCCGACTTTGGGAGTTAAACCACTGATAGCCGGAAAGGGGGAAGAAAATGAACCGGTATGGACTGTCTTACCGTAAGGAAGGTATGGCTCGTTATTTATCCCATTTGGATTTACTGCATACTTTTGAAAAAGCCATGCGAAGGGCAAGACTGCCTTTAGCTTATAGTCAGGGCTTTAATCCCCATCCCAAAATCAGCTTTGCCTCTCCGCTTTCGGTGGGAATTGTCGGTCTGGATGAATATTTTGATTTGGAACTTCTGGAGTTTTGGGAACCGGATCGTTTGATTGCTGCTTTAAATGCTCAACTGCCACCGGGCTTAAAAATCAATCTGGCCTTTGTTCTGGCCGAACATATTTCTTTGATGGCTGAAACAGCCTGGGCGGAATATCAGGCCAGGTTTAAACTGAAACCTGAACCGGATGTCGAACAACTGTCCGAGCTGGTGCAGGCTTATTTGACTCAACCCTCCATTGTGGTTGCCCGATCTACCAGGGCAGTGCGGCAAAGCAAAGGACAGATTCCACCCCAGGCTTATGATATTCGACCGGGCTTGCAAAGTCTGAGCCTGAAACAGGAGCCTGATGGATTTATCCTGACCTTTGTGGTAAAATGCGGCAGCGAAATCAATATTCGACCGGCTGAAGTTCTTGATTCCTGGTTGGAATTCAATGGCTTGTCAGTTAGTGATCTGGAACTTATGCGAACTCAACTTTGGGGTAAAAAGCAAATTCCTTTTCCAGAATTTTGTCAGTTATAAAGTAACTGGCAGTTCTTGGTTAAATCTGTTACAATGGAGGGAGCAGCAAAAATTCAACCAGGAGGCGGCGAGTAATGTTTAGGGAAATTATAATTAACTTTGCTGATGATGAAACCAGAGCAGCTTTGTTGGAAGATGGTGAAGCCGTAGAATTTTTTATTGAGCGTTCAGACAGCCAAAGGCTGGTTGGCAATATCTATCAGGGAAAAGTGGAAAATGTTCTGCCGGGTATGCAGGCCGCTTTTATCAATATAGGTCTGGAAAAAAATGCTTTTTTATATGTAGAAGATGCCGTATCCTCCCGTTCTCCCGGTCATGATGAAGGGCGTTCGGTGCTGGGAGATGTAAATATTTCTGACTTTTTAAAAAGAGGTCAGGATATTATGGTGCAGATTATCAAAGACCCCATCGGTACTAAAGGCCCCAGGGTAACTCGTTATATTACTTTGCCCGGACGCTATCTGGTTTTAATGCCCACAGTGGAATATGTGGGAGTTTCCCGCCGAATTGAAAATGAAAAGGAAAGGGAACGCCTGAAAGCTTTGGGTGAGGAAATCAGGGAGGATAATTTGGGTCTGATTGTGCGTACCGCAGCCAGCGGAGCCAGCGAAGAAGAACTGCGGCAGGATTTTCAGCTTTTGCATAAGCTTTGGCAAAAGGTGCTTTTGCGTTCAGAAAATGGCTCAATACCTAATTTATTGCATCGGGATTTGGAACTGATTCAAAGAATTTTGCGGGATACTTTTACGGAAAATATTGAACGACTGACTATTGATTCTCGCTTTGGCTATGAAAAAATTCTGGATTTGCTGGATGCCACTGGATCAGACATGAAAATTAAGGTGGTTCTGGATGATCGAGATGATATTTTTTCCCATTACGGTTTAGCTGAGGAACTGGACAGAGCTTTGCGGCGGAAAGTCTGGCTCAAATGCGGTGGTTATATTGTTATTGAACAAACTGAAGCTTTGACAGTTATTGATGTAAACACCGGAAAATTTGTTGGTTCCACCAGTCATTTGGAAGATACGGTTCTAAAAGCCAATCTGGAAGCAGCGGTCGAAATCAGTCGGCAGATTCGGCTTCGCAATATTGGCGGCATTATTGTGGTGGACTTTATTGATATGCTGGAGGAAGAACACCGCAAGCAGGTTTTGCAGGTTCTGGAAGATGAAACCCGCCGGGATCGCACCAAAGTAAATATTTTGGGCATTACTCACCTGGGACTGGTAGAAATGACCCGCAAAAAAACCCGTTTTAGTCTGGGAGAAGTTTTGCAAAAACAGTGTCCTTATTGTGAAGGCAAGGGAAAAGTCCTGTCGGAAGAAACCATGAGTATCTATTTTAAAAACCAGATTCAGCAGTTGGCTCGTTCTACTCCGGCGGATGATATTCTGGTTGAAGCTAATCCTTTGGTGGCTGCCCGTTTGATTGGCAGTGGAGGAGTTAATCTGCGGGATCTGGAACAAAGAACCGGTAAAAATGTATATATTCGGGGCTCGCAGGGACAGCATATTGAGTCGGTTATGGTGCGGCCTCTTTATGATAATGAGCAGGTTAATTCCAAAAATATGATTTCGGTTAAACCAGGTCAGGTTCTGGAATTACGGATTCTGGAACCTCATTCAGCTAATTTGAAAGATGGCATTGCCCGCAAGGACGGATTTATTATTGATGTTCTGAATGCCGGTTCTTTGGTGGGAGAAATCGTTACTGTTCGGATTATGGAAGTCTTTCGGACTTATGCCAAAGCTTCTCTGGTTTATGTTTAGATCGCTTGACAGGCGGGCTGCCACGCTTCGAAGTGTGGCAGCCCGCCTGTATTGCCTTAGGCAGTTGAATCCGAAGGCAGCACCAGGTACACTTTAAGGAGCGGAAAAGGTGGCAGCAGGCTTGAACAAAGTTAAAGCAAGCATTTTGACTTATTTGTAACTTTTAGCCTTTCATCCTTTGTGCAAACTATCCGTTTGACGAGTGGTTTAAAATTTATAAGGGAAATCGACAAACTGGAACTTAGGAGAATATTATGAAAATAGAAAGCAACAGATTGTTTCTTTATCCGATGAGTGATGAAGAGATGGAAACATTGATCAGGAATGAAAAAAACTCCGCATTAAAGCAGGCTTATTCTGAAATGCTGCAGGGGTGCATCCAGAAGCCGGAAAACAGAATATGGTATGCTGTGTGGCTGATGGAGCTTAAAAATCGTCCGGGAACAATAGTTGGTGATTTTTGCTTTAAGGGTCTAAATGCGGACGGTATTATTGAAATCGGCTATGGCTTAAGAGAAGGTTTCTGTGGAAACGGTTATATGACGGAAGCCTTAAAGGTTATCTCCGAATGGGCATTTGCTCAACAGGGCGTTACAAGATTGGAAGCGGAAACCGAGCCTGGAAATAAATCTTCCCAAAAGGTGCTTGCCGCCTGTGGTTTTATTCCGACTGGAACAATCGGCGAAGAAGGTCCCCGATTTGTATTCAGAGGTAATCAAAAATGAAAATTCCGGTTTGTTTAGCTGATTGATGCTGCGTCCAATGAAGAAATTATCTTGAAATCATTTGAACTTTGTGATACAATGAATTTGAGGGTTAGTCAAGTTCTTTAAATTATATTGATTCTTATGATATGAAGCCTGAAAGTATGTATTATAATATTATTTATGTAGCTAAAATCACTAAGAAGGGGGAAATATGAGTAAAATTTGGAGCTTGCCTGAAGAATATGGAGAAAATATTATGACTATGCTGGTGCAAAATCCTCAAACTTTGTTTGTCTATTGGGAACTTGACCAGGCTAATTGGCAAAGTATTACCTCTGCAGTTTATCTTCGCCTGTATCAGCTGCAAGATGCTGCTTTTGAAAGCAAAATTTTATTGCAGGAAATCATCCTGCCCCCGTTCAGCAATAAATGGTATTTTGATCCAGTTCAAAGCGAAAGTTTCTATGTGGCTGAAATAGGTTATCAGGAAGAACAGGATTTTATTGCCGTTCTGCGTTCCAATGTTGCCGCAACTCCTGCCTGTCCGGTGCAGGTTTTTAACCCGCAGATGCTTACCCCCTCTGAAGCTTCAGGAAAAGATGACCGGCCAAAGCTGACTGAAGTTCCGATTAAACCGATTGAAGAATTGAATCAACCACTGGAGAAGATTATTCAGGAAATGCCTTTTTACTTGGGAATTCAATTAGAGGATTTTTAAGGAGGGGTTGTTTTGGGTTATCTCGCTTTAGTTTTGCATTGTCATTTACCTTTTGTTCGGGAACCGGGTTCGGCCGAAATTTTGGAGGAACGGTGGCTTTTTGAGGCTGTTACCAACTGTTATATGCCTTTGCTGGACTCCTGGTTCAGAATGGCGGAAGAAGGGGTTAATTTTAAAATAACCGTTTCTTTATCGCCGTCGCTTTTAGGTATGCTGCAAGACAGCCACTTGCAGAAAAAATACTGGAGGTATCTGCAACGCATGGTGGCTTTGGGCAACAAGGAAAAGCGTAAATATCAGGATAATCCGGACTTTGCAATTTTGGCTGCCAGGTATTGTCAGAATGCTGAAAATGTTTTGGCAAAGTGGGAACAATGTCAGGGAGATTTAACCGTTTATTTTAAGCGTCTGGCACTTCAGGGAAAGCTGGAATTGATTACCACCTGTGCTACTCATGGCTATTTGCCCCTGATGAGTTCGGACGAAGCCCGCAAAGCCCAAATTCAAGTGGGACTGGCTGTTTTTCAAAAGGTTTTCGGCTTTTCGCCCAGGGGTTTCTGGCTGCCGGAATGTGGTTATGTACAAAACATTGAAAAGCTTTTGCGGGAACAGGGTATAAAATATTTCTTTGTGGGTACTCACGGAATTTTGGGAGCCAGGCCGACTCCCCGTTATGGAGTTTATGCTCCTGTAGATTGTGGGGAAGGGATTTTGGCTTTCGGACGGGATCCGGAAAGTTCCAAACAGGTTTGGGAACGCCGTTTCGGTTATCCCGGAGATCCGGACTATCGGGAATTTTACCGGGATGTTGGTTTTGATGCCTCGGAAGAATATTTGCGGGAGTTTTTGCCGCAGAAGATTCGGATAGATACCGGTTATAAATATTATCGCATTACTGGAAATGGTGAGCATAAGGAGATCTATCGGCCGGAAATTGCTGAGCAGAGAGCGGCTGAACACGCAGTTCATTTTTTGCAGTCCAGATTGCAGCAGTTTAACCAAACTTCTGTCTGGATGCAGGATCGTCAACCGATAGTGGTAGCTCCCTACGATGCTGAATTATTTGGCCATTGGTGGTATGAAGGCCCCATCTGGCTGGAAAATCTGTGTCGTTTGGCGGCGGATCGCCCGGAAATTACTTTAATCAGTCCGGGAGATTATCCTTATGCTGTCAACCAGATGGCTCAATTACCTGTGAGCAGTTGGGGGGAAGGCGGTTATTCTTATGTCTGGCTGAATCCGGCCAATGACTGGATTTATCGGCATCAGCACCGGGCAGAAAAGAAAATGGCTGAGCTGGCTTTTTTACATGCCAAGGACGAAGGAATAACAGCCAGAGCCTTGAATCAGCTTGGCCGGGAGCTTTTACTGGCTCAAAGCAGTGACTGGGCTTTTATTTTAAAAGAAAAAACTACTGTTGATTATGCAGCCAGACAGATAGAAAAATATATCAGTAATTTTAATGCTTTGGCGGAACAAATAGAACAGAAACAAATTGATCCGGCTTTAGTGGAAAAATTGGAACAGGAAGAACCGGTTTTTCCTGAATTGCATTTTACCAGCTTTAGCCGACAAAAAAAATCCAGGATCAGCTTAAACCGGATCCATCGGGTCTTAATGCTTGCCTGGGAATTTCCGCCCCGTACCATCGGAGGACTGGCTCGGCATGTTTATGATTTATCCAAAGCCATGGCTGCCCTGGGCGTGGAAGTGCATATTTTAACTTGCCCGGCCGGAGATTTGCCGGAAACCAGGCTGGAAAATGGGGTTTGGGTACACCGGGTTAAGCCTGATACCTTACAGGCCACGGAATTTATGGACTGGCTGCACCAGCTTAATGCGGGAATGATTGCTTTGGGCAGAAAACTGGCCGCTGAAGGAAAAAAATTTGAGGTTTTGCATGCTCATGACTGGCTGGTACGAGAAGCCGCTCAAGCTTTAACGGCTGAATTTAACTGGCCGCTGGTGGTGACTATTCATGCCACTGAATATGGACGCAATCATGGTTTATTTACGGATCTGCAACGCAGCATTGATGCTTTGGAAAATGATCTGGTCAGACAAGCTCAGCAGGTGATTTGTTGCAGTCAATATATGTTCCGGGAAATTCGGCATTTATTTCAGGTGCCGGAAGATCATTTGCATATTCTGCCTAATGGGGTTAATGCAGAAGATTTTCTTCCTTGGGGTGAGTCCCAGGCTTATCGAGAAGAAAAGTGGAAAAATATTGTTTTTCTGGGTCGTTTGGTTCCGGAAAAAGGTTTGCAGACCTTAATTGAAGCCATGCCTTTGATTTTGCAGTCTGTACCTCAGACTCGGCTTTGGGCAGCGGGGCGAGGGCCTTTGGAAAATAACCTGCGGGAACAAATTGCTCAAATGGGCTTGGAGGATCAGGTAAAGCTGGTTGGTTTTGTTAATGAACAGGGACGCAATGAATTGCTGGCTGGAGCTGATTTGGCTGTCTTCCCCAGTACCTATGAACCTTTTGGCATTGTAGCTTTGGAAGCCATGAGTGCCGGGGTTCCGGTTATAGCAGCAGATACCGGCGGTTTGAGTGAGATTGTGGAACATGGGGTAGATGGTTATAAATTTCAGCCTTGCGAGGCTCGAATGTTGGCTCACTATGCTGTACGGTTGCTGAATAATCCGGAATTAAGCCGTTCTTTGGTCAAGCAGGCTGAAAGAAAAATTTTAACTCAATATAATTGGCAGCAGATTGCCTGGAGTACTTTGTCAGTTTATTGGAAGTGCCAGCATACTTTGTAAAAGCAAACAGAATTTCGATTACGAAAAACTGTGTATTGGACTTTTGACGATTCTCAGAAGAATAAGAATTGCTTAAACAATTAAATTTCTTCTAAATTTCTTCCGAATCCCCGCTGCTTCAGCAGCGGGGGAGCGTCAACAGAATGCCTGATTTTCAAGAGGCAATAATATGTTTCAGGAGCTTGAGATCTTTTTGCAGATTGCCGGGAATGGCCAGCCAGCGATCAAAAGTATAATCTGCAATCAGTCTGGCTCCTCCGGAGGTGGCTGCGGTTAAAATCTGCCGGGTGGTCAGACCGGCTTTTTGATAAAGCTGCAATTCCGTGAAATAGTCTCGGCCATGCTGAACGCCGGAGGAACCGCTGTCCGTGCCTACGGCCAGAGGTACTCCCATTTCTGCTGCCCAGTTCAATCTTTCCATTTGTCCGAAAACCAGCCTGGCAATAATCTGGCGTTGCTCTGGCCGAAATTTATAAACCTGAGGTTCTTTCAGTTGATTGGCTACCGCTGCAATCGTGGGAACCCAGGTTATTTGTTTTTCTGCCATTTGCTGTAAAGTGGATTGTTCTACCAGATAACCGTGTTCAATGGATTGTACCCCGGCTGCAACAGCCATTTTGACTGCCGGGTCGGAACTGGCATGAGCCATAACTGGTAAACCTGCTTCCTGAGCGGTTTTAACCAGTTCATTAAGCTCATGTTGAGTAAATTGTAAATCTCCGACCTGTTTATATTTTTTAAAGCTCATAATGCCGGAAACCAGAACTTTAAGATGTTTGGCTCCTTTTTGCTGACAGGCTTGAATAATTTCCGGCCAGTTGTTGGAATTGGTTCCAGCTCCCAAAAAGCTTCCGTAAAGATGAGGCCGACGCAGGGCAGCTCCTCCGGACTGGATCAGCAAAGCAGAGCATTTTTGCTGGCTTAATTGCAGGCCAATTTCCTGCAAGTCTCCAGCATCCCGCACGGCTGTTATGCCATGAGAAATTAACTGATCGGCATTGCATCCGGCTTCAGTCAGAATTTCTTCTGGCTGAATGTTTTCTTGCAAAGCCTGGGGCAAGGCCAGATGGACATGAGCATCAATTAAACCGGGAATAAGCGTATAATTGCTGTAATCAGAAAGATTTGAGGGATAAACGGAACCGTTTAAACTTAACACCTCCGGCTGATCAAACCATTCTTTTCCGTCAAAAAAATATCCGCATTTAATTCGATCAACCATTTTTCAACACCTGTCTTTTTAGTTTAAGATAGGATTGGGGATAATAAACTCCATTTTGAGCTTCCGGGAAACCAAATGCTCTGCGGCTTAAAGTCAAAAGAGGCGGAGCCTGAATACGCTTGGCTACGCTCAAACCACAGAATAAATTCCACCATTTTTCCAAATCGTTAATAAAATTGACCGCCTGCGGAAAAAGCTGAAGTGGTAATTGGGGCGAACAGCCGATTTTTTCAGCTAAAGACCCATTCAAATAACAGGTCAGAAGTTCGGTCGGGCTAAGTCCTTTTTCCACCCAGGAGCGAAATAAATAGTCGTGATAAGGATAAATCAGGGGATCTCCTTTGCCTTCTTCTATGGCCTGTTCCGGAGAAAGCTCGGCACTGGGCTTGATGTCAATTATACCCTGGGGAATCAATTCATGGGAAGACTGAGAGTTAAGATAATGAGCGGTTTCATAAACCTGGAATTTCCACAGGTCGGCCAGAGGTGCTGCAAAACCGGCTAAATCTCCATACATGGTGCCGTAACCAATGGTCATTTCGCTTTTATTGGCGTTGCAGCTGAAACCTCCGCCGAAGGCTGCCGCTGCTGCTGCCAGAATCCGGGAAGAACGATCTCTGGCCTGAATATTCTCGGTGATAAAAGGCTTGATGGATAAGTGCTGCTTTTGTTTAGTGCATAAATTTTCCAATTCAGCTTCTTTCATTTGGCGGACGGTTAAATCCAGACTTTCACCAATGGGCAAAACTGTGTAAAGACAGCCTAAATTCTGAGCCAGACGACGGGATAAATTTTGAGTGGTTTGAGAATTAAAACGGCTGGGCATATTGATCAGCAGCAAATTTTCCGCAGGCAGAATCTGACGGAAAAGAGTGGCACTGACTGCCGAATCAATGCCTCCGGACAAACCAACGACTACTTTGTTCAGGTTAATTTGTCTCAAAAACTTTTGCAGGCCGTAAAGCAGGGCTTGAGTCCGGACAGCAACGGAAGCAGGAGCAGAAATATTTAAGGCCGGGGAATTTAAAGATACAATTTGCAAATCCTGAACGAAGGAACGAGTTTGGCCAATTAAGGCTCCATCTTTTTGAAACACAGCCGAAGAGCCGGGAAAAATATAGATATTTTTACTCTGGTTTTGTATTCCTCCGGCTTGCAGATTAATCAAAGGGCATCCGGTTTTTTGAGCCAGATTTCCCCAATCCGGTTTTGTTTCCTGCATAAAAGGAGCAGTCTGTAAGTTAAGCAGAATGTCTACCTCTGGTGCTTCGGCCTTTTCGCTTAAAATTCCCAGAGCAAGAGTTCGATCCTGCAGGGGAATTAAAACTTTTTTCCAGGTTGGAACAGCGGGCAAAATAGTTGTTTTCTTCAAAGCCAGATCGGAGTTCAGGGAACCAGAGGAGATTAGCTGACCGCAAGCAGCTGCATAAAAATAACTGGATTGATTTTCGGGGTTGATACTGCCGAAAATTAAGGGAATTCTTTGCGAAGCTTCGATAATTCTTTTTGCCCATTCCTGACAATCCTGTAAAAAAGCAGGTTGTTCCACTTTATTTCCGAGACAATGACCGGACAGAGCTAATTCCGGAAAAATCAGCAAGTCGGCGGCTCCTTCGGCTGCCTGAATCATGGACAGCATGGCTGACGCATTCAGATCAGGTCGTCCGGCCTGAATTTCAATTTGTCCCAAAGCTATCTTTAAATTTGAATTTTGCAATAACATTCATCTCCATATGGCTAGATTAGTTTTTATTATTTCCCGGTGGAAAATATCAAATACCATTAAGTGAGGTGACTGCTCGGTAATTGAATTGCCGGGGATTCCCGCTCCATCAGCCTAAAAAACCCTGCTAAGAAGCAGGGCTTGATTTTTCCAGATATGATTTTACTAATTCCTCCAAAAGCTCATCTCGCTCCAGTTGACGAATTAAGGAACGAGCATTATCCTGAGCAGTAATATAAGCCGGATCCCCGGACAGCAAATAACCAACAATTTGGTTTATCGGGTTATGTCCCTTGCGTTTAAGAGCGGAATAAACCGCCAGTAGAATTTCTCCTGCCTGATTTAGTTCTTCCTGATTAACCTTAAACATCATGGTTTCCTGGGAAAGTTCTTTAGACACGGTTCCTTCCTCCCTGCTTAAGCAGTTTTTATAGAGTTATTGGATATGGGATTTCGACAAAGGACAGTAATTTCCTTTTTTTCCTGAAAGCAAAACAAAAAAATATTTGCCTGAGTGGTGAACTACTCCGACTTATAGAAGTCGGAGCTTCCTGCTTCAATCACTACTGCCTGGCTAACATAATCGTTAGCTCAGGTCTTACACAATGTCCACAGGCGTATGAGTTTGGGCTGTTCCATCCCTACTGTATATTTAG
>JAZRXK010000081.1:0-4552 GCA_045600185.1 Desulfocucumaceae bacterium | reverse complement strand
CTGACCAGTATTGGGGATTATGCATTTGAGGGTTGCAGCTATTTGACTGAGCTGGATTTGCCGGACAGCCTGACCGGTATTGGGGATGGTGCATTTTATGGTTGCAGCTCTTTGACTACGATAAATTTGCCGGAAAACCTGACCAGTATTGGGAATCATGCATTTTATTATTGTAGTGCTTTGACTGAGATAAATTGGCCGGAAAACCTGACCAGTATTGGGGATTGGACATTTTCTGGTTGCAGCTCTTTAACCGAGATAAATTTACCGGACGGTCTGACCAGCATTGGGAGGGAAGCATTTTCTTATTGCAGCTCTTTAACTGAGATAAATTGGCCGGAAAACCTGACCAGTATTGGGGGTTATGCATTTGCGGATTGCAGTAAGTTGGAGACAATAGATTTGCCGGACAGCCTGACCAATATTGATTGGTATGCATTTTCTGGTTGCAGCTCTTTAACTGAAGTAAATTTGCCGGACAGCCTGACCAATATTGATTGGTATGCATTTTCTGGTTGCAGCTCTTTAACTGAAGTAAATTTACCGGACAGCCTGACCAGTATTGGGGATTATGCATTTTCTGGTTGCAGCTCTTTGACTGAGCTGGATTTGCCGGAAAAACTGACCAGTATTGGGTATAGAGCATTTCAAGGTTGTGGATCTTTGAAGGCGGCTTATTTCAGGGGAGATGCTCCCAGCTACTTTGGATCTGATGTTTTCCGAGGTACTGCTTCTGATTTTGTTATCTATTATTTGGAAGGTAAATCAGGCTGGACTACTCCTGAGTGGAAGGGCTATCCCGCCGAACCTGCGGTGTTTTAATCCCGCACATTTTCATATTCGTTAATGGGACTGTAAAGTAAACAGGCAGGAATCACATCCCAAAAAGTTTAAGCTGACTTTTGTTTTACCCTAACGATAAAAATCAGATTGGTTATTGCATTTGGGACAATAAATCTGGTATGATTTTAGCATGAGAACTCGTCTCTTTTTTGGGAGATACCTCTGAAAAAAGAATGGCGAGTTTTCAATTTTCATTTAAGTTTACAGTACCAAAAAAACTAAGGGGTGCAAATTATGCCGATCAGTCAAAAAATAGAAAATTATCTGGCTAACTCATCTTGGATTCGCAAAATGTTTGAAGAAGGAGAAAAATTAAGAGCAGTCTTCGGAGCTGACAAGGTTTATGATTTCACCATTGGCAACCCCTATATGGAGCCTACCGCCAAATGTCAGGAGACCCTGCTGCGGCTGGTGCAGAATCCCGAACCTGGTATGCACGGTTATATGAGTAATGCCGGTTATCCCACAACCCGCCAGGCCATAGCTGAAGTTTTGCAGAAAGAAACCGGCCTGCCCTTTGACATCAATAATATTATGATGAGCGTGGGAGCAGGCGGAGCTTTAAATGCAGCTTTGAAAACCTTTCTGGATCCCGGTGATCAGGTAATTGTCTTCAAGCCCTTCTTTGTGGAATATCGTTTTTATGCCGATAATCATAACGGACAAACCGTTGAACTGGCTACAGATGCCAATTTCAAACCCATTCCGGAGCTTCTGGCTCAGGCCATCACTCCCAAAACCAGACTGGTTTTAATCAATACTCCCAATAATCCGACCGGGGTAGTTTATTCCGCCGAGGATCTGGAAATGATTAACCGTATCTGCCTGGAAAAAGGCCAGGAATTTGGCACAACTATTTATGTTCTTTCCGATGAACCCTATAAAAAAATAGCTTATGACGGACTCAAGGTTCCTTCGGTCTTCAAGCATATTAAAAATGTTATTGTCGCTACTTCCCACAGTAAGGATCTGGCCTTGCCGGGTGAAAGAATTGGCTATCTGGCCGTAAGTCCCAACTGTGAGGATGCTCAAAAGATTATGGACGGACTTATTTTCTGCAACCGGACTTTGGGTTATGTCAATGCCCCGGCTTTAATGCAGAGACTGGTGGCCGAATTGCAGGAAGAAAGCATTGATCTGCAAATGTATCAGGATAACCGGGATTTATTATATAATCACCTGATTTCCCTTGGCTTTGAAGTCAATAAACCCCAGGGAGCTTTTTATTTCTTCCCCAAATCACCTTTGGAAGATGAAGTTGAATTTGTGAATATTGCCAAAAAATATAATATTTTACTGGTTCCCGGTCGGGGCTTTGGTCTGCCCGGTTATTTCCGGATTTCCTACTGCATCAATCCTGAAGTGATCAAAAACTCTCTGCCTGCTTTCGCTCAATTAGCTCAGGAAATGGGTCTTAAAGCCTAAAGAAAGAAGGTCTTATTGTGGCAACTGATATTATTCTGGTTTCCGGCTTTTTGGGAGCTGGAAAAACTACTTTGATTCAAAAATATTTGCAGGAATGCAGCCCGGAACACAATCAGAAAACCATGCTGATTGAAAATGATTTTGGAGAAACCAGCGTTGACTCCACCCTTTTGCAGCAAAACGGGATAGAAATCAAGGAAATCAAATCCGGCTGTATTTGCTGTTCTTTAATTGGCGATTTTGTGGAAGCTATTCAGGAAATGACCCAAAACTATCAGCCGGAAAGAATTATTATTGAACCCTCCGGAGTAGGCAAGCTTTCGGATTTAATCAAAATTCTGGACTCCCCTGCTTTAAAAGGAGTGGCTGAAATCAGCAATCTGGTAGTTGTAGCCGATGCGGAAATCTGCGATCTGTATCTGGATAACTTCGGCGAATTTTATGCCGATCAAATCACTTATGCGGATATTATTCTTTTAACCCGGGTGGAAGATTTTCCGGAAGAAGTGGCGGCAGCCCGGCAAAGAATTCGGGAATTAAACCCGGATGCCATGATTATTGACAGCGTGGAATATTCGGCTTTGGACTTGCTGGAGCCCGAAAACAAAATGCCTCTTTCGCCCAAAGCTTTGCCGGAAGGACATGGCCATTCAGCTCACGAAGTTTTTGAAACCATCACTTTGGAAACTGAACATAAGTTTACTCAGGCTGAACTGGATGATTTTACCTTACAGCTAACCATGGGCACGGCTGGCTTGATTTTGCGAGCCAAAGGCATCCTTCAGACGGAATCCGGTTCTCAGGAAGTGCAATACACTCCGGGCAGGATGAATTTTCGTCCCTGTGCCATTCAGCAGAACTTCATCTGTCTGATCGGCCAGAATTTAAACCGGCCAGCTTTGAGGCAATTATTTTTTGCCTGATATAAATTAACCATTTTGAGCATAAGCTGGAAGCAAGGGAGGAATGACCATGCGAGTTTATATTATTCCCCGCAAGCCCTTGCTGAAGAAGCTTTTTCTGCTGATTGGGGTTCTGCTGCTGCTTTCCCTTTGGGTGGGCAGTCTGGTGGGAGCTGAAGAAGAAACCGCCGTGCAGACCGACTGGCTGGAAGTCAGCCTGCCCCTGCCCGACAACGCAAGCCCCGATCCAAGTCAAAGTCCCTAAAATTTCAGCCCTGATCTCGCACAAGATCAGGGCTGTTGACTTATTCTTTTCTTCGTGCAATACAGTGCATTATTTGGGCAGATATGTTATAATTTAAATATCAAAAACGAAGGAGATGCTTATATGGCCAGATCTACCACAAATATCACCATCAGAATGGATTCTGATTTAAAAGCAAAAGCCGATGCCTTCTTTGAGGATCTCGGTATGAATTTATCGACAGCATTTAACATTTTTGTGCGTCAGTCTCTTCGGGAAGGAAAAATTCCTTTTGAGATTTCCTTAAATCAGCCTAATAAAGAAACTATTGCTGCCCTGCTGGAAGCAAAAAAAATTGCGAAAGATCCATCTGTAAAAGGATATACTGATCTGGAGGAAATGTTCGCAGAACTGAAAGCATAACAAAAACTATGCTCTTAGTATCAAGAAAGCACCACAGCAGTGATGCCTTACTTAAATCAACAGGGATTATTGATAAAATCCTACATTTCCTACATGTACACTCATTTCTCCGTTAGTACTGATTTTAAAATCATTGCAGCCTTTAATGCTGAGATCAAAGTCAACAGGTCTGGATGTTTTAGTCATTATTGGACTGGTAAAAATAATCTTACCATCACAGGAGATAGTAACTACAGCACTTTTATCATTATTCTCTCCCCATGAAACATATATTGTTCCTTTCACTTTGGAATACTGCATATTCAACAAAAATTCAGACTCACTATTATAGCTATAGCAGTTATCATAACAATTTCTGTATGCATATGCATATCTATTACCATAATTGTCTGTTAGATATTCTGTATACTTTAATTTCCTTGAACCAATATCCGTAGCCTGATCCATTCTTAAGGTTGGATATTGCAATTTGCCGTCCATATTACCCAGGTAAACGGTATAATTTTCGCCGTCCCAATAGACTTCCTTACCTAATGCACCGGCAATAGCTCTAACCGGAAGATAGGTGGTTCCATTATAAATCAACGGTTCTACATGCTTGCCGTTGCCATCGGTAGCGTTTAATTCTTTCCCATCAATTACAACTCTGACTCCGCTTGTAATGACATTGTAAAGCGTGGAAGAATTTGCCGCAAGGGCAATACCACTTGAAATT
>JAZRXK010000080.1:0-19418 GCA_045600185.1 Desulfocucumaceae bacterium | reverse complement strand
CAGCTATACTGGAAAGAAATATCTGATTGAGGTTCCAAAGATGAAAAGATTCATTATACTTTTAATTGCAGCACTTCTTGTAATTTCAATTATAATTCCAATCCGAATACAATTTTTTCAACCGAAAACCATTCCTGTTTTCAGTTATCAGGATAAAATCGAAAGCGAACAGAATTTTATCTGGGGAACTCTCCGAAAAAAACAATATGCTTTTTCCAATGGCAGTCTTTATACTCAAAATCAGGCTCTTTTTCAACAAAGCTCCGCTGCTCCGGAAACTTTGTGGCAAAGGCATTACAGCGGACAGAAGGCGATTTTGCGTTATTATGATTCTGCCCAGGGACAATGGGTTGTCCAGGAAAATCCCAGCGGAATTTTACCGGCTCAAACACTCTTTTTAACTATTGAAAATTTTGGCGAAGCTTTCAATCAATCCATTTATTTAATTCTCAGTCAGCCTTTGGCCTATGCCAAACGGGAAAATCATTCTCTGGAATATTTTGCGGAAAATAATGGCCAGATCAGTTTAATTCCTGATTCAAACGGTCTAGTCCTGAATATTCAGGCCATTCCCCAGGCAAATCAGCAGGTTGAATATTGGATTTTACAGTCTTCGGAGGAACTTTCAGACTGGAATAATCCGCAGATTCTGGCTTTGTGGCCTAAATGCCTTTTAAATGATGACCACCGCTTTAATTATGATGGCTATTATTATATTTCGCCTTCCAATTATCAGCCCGCTGGAAAGAATTATTATTATCGCATGCCTTCACCTTATATTGTTACCAAATATATCAAGGAATTCAATTCTCTGGCTACAGATATGCTGGGCATTGCCATGCTGGACATTATGCTGCCCATGCAAAATGCTGAAGGCTACTTTCCTACTGCTCCGGGTTCCGAATGGCTGTCTGAAGCTTATGGCATTAAGCCTGATTTTTATGATACTCGTTTCAGCACTGAAGCCGCTCAGATTTATCTGGATGCCTGTCAAAAATTTGGTATAGAAGAATTTGGTCAGGCCAGCCAAAAATATGGCGAATTTTTCTTCAATTATGCTTCGGAACATCATTTTAAAGTTGAAAATCCGCAGGGTCAGGAAGGCTGGCTGGTGGAAGATTACTGGCATCCCCAAGCCTCAGTTCCCACCCACACTTCCCTCAATCACCAGATCAATGAAATTCGTTACCTTTATGATTTATCTTCGGCAAAAGCAAAAAATAAATATCGAGAACTGGCAGACAAAATGCTGACCGGCATTAAGCTGACCTGTTCAGAATGGATTTTACCCGATAATAATCTGGTCTATGCCCTTTTAAGCGATCACAGTTCATTAGGCACCGACTACCCTTATTTAACCTATAATGACTTATTTCTTTTACAGCAAACTTTGGTAAAATATCGAGGTAAAAAGGATCCGGATCTCCAGCGTTTAATGACTCACAAACTGCTCTGGATGCAAAAGAACCAAATCAGCGGATACTATTATGAATAATACTAAGTATCTTTAAAGATAGTGACTATCCAAAAAATTTGTACTTGATTTTTTAAAACCTCTGTGTTAAATTTAAAGCACAATAAATCAACACCATAAGGAGGGTGACACAATGGATAAAATTTTAAACTTCTTAAATGAAGCCGGCGTTTTCTTCTTTACCACTGTGGATGGAGATAAACCCAGAGTAAGACCTTTTGGATTTAAAATGATTTACGATGGCAAATTGTTCTTCGGTATTGGCAAAGCCAAACAATCCTACAAACAATTACAAGTCAATCCGGCAGTTGAAGTTTGTGCCTGCAAAGGACCGGCCTGGCTGCGGATTAAAGGTGTTGCCAAAATGGTTAACGATGCTGCCGCCAGCGAAGCAGCTTTCAAAGCTTTGCCTATGCTGGAAAAAATGTATCCCAATAAAGATGACTTTGGTCTTTTGTATCTGGACAATTTGGATGTTGAATTGGCCGATATGCAAGGCGGCTTCGAAAAGATTTTCTAAAATTTCTGTTTGTTGAAATTGTTAAAAATTTTTTCAGACAATTTTATTCCTCCTGCCAGCTCACTGGCAGGTTTTTTTAACTCAAAAGACTGCCCAGACTCAACAGCAAAGCATACAGCAGAGCCAGCTTGCCGGTCAAACCCAGAGTTTTGTTTAAAGCTGAACCTTCCAAAGTGGCCAAATCATGATACAGCTTCAATCCCAAAGGCAAAGTCAACAAAGCCAGCAAAACCTGCCACCAGGTAAAAGATAAAAAAATTACCGCCGCATAAGCTATAAAAAGCATGATTCTGTATTCCCACAAACCAAAATTTTTCCCAAAGCGAACCGGCAAGGTTTTACGATGGCTGATTTGATCCGTATCACGATCCCGTACATTATTAACCACCAGAATATTGACTATCAAAGCCCCAATCCCGCAGGAAGCAGCAATGGCCTCTTTGGTCAGGGTAAAGGTATGCAAATAAAAAGTTCCGCTAACAGCAATCAGGCCAAAAAAAATAAAAACTGCCAAATCCGCCCAGCCATTATAAGCCAAAGCAAAAGGACCAGCCGTATATAAAACGGCTCCCAAAAGACAGGCCAAAGCCAACAAAGCAAAATAAAAACCACCTAAATAAATTAAATAGCTGCCGCAAAGCACTGCCAGAAACAAAATAACTACAGTTGCCCACAACATTTGCTTTTCACTTACCAGGCCTGTGGTCAAAACCCGTTCCGGTCCCTGCCGATCCTCTTTGCGATCCGTACCTTTGCGAAAATCAAAATAATCATTGGCAAAATTGGCTCCAATCTGCAAACACAGAGAAGTTAACAGGGCTAAAACTAACACTGTCCCCGAGAAATTCCCCTGACTCCAGGCCAAAGCTGAACCACAAATAATCGGAGCCATTGCAGCCGGCAAAGTTTTAGGTCGGGCAATTTTCCACCACAATCGAACCTGATCCAAAATAATTACCTTCTTCCCCCATTTTTTGCTTTTAAATTCACAAGTAAAAAATTAAAGAAAATTGAACGAATTAAACTCCTTGCTTCCACTACAAGTATCTGATACAATACTATCAGGAAAATGTTTCAGGAAATTCAGAAAATTTTTTAATACCCCCCCAATCATTTTTTTTTAAATTCATCTTAAACTTTCAATTAAATTACTACAATTATAAATATTCAAACCTTATCCAAAATATCAACTCAGGCAGGTGATCTTATGAATATACGCACTCAAGAGCTTTTTATCAAAAAAAATAAAATTATCCTGAAAGGAGCCATGGAAGCAAATGAATTAAGGCAATTAAGCATCAATTCACAACTTAATAATTTTCGTCCGGCTCTTAAACAAAAAGAAGCCCTCATCAGGATCAGCCAAATGCCCAATGGTATGATTTTTACAGCTTGTCATCAGTCTGAAATTATTGGCTATGTTACTTTTCATCGTCCCGAAAATTATACCCGTTGGTTTAAGCACCCGGCAATTTTGGAAATGGGTGCTGTTGAAGTATCCAGTGACTGGAGACAGCATAATATTGGCTGCCAGCTTTTGACTTTTGCTTTTGCAGCTCCTCAACTGGAAAAATTTATTAGTATCGCCACCGAATACGCCTGGCACTGGGACTTAAAAAACAGTTCTCTTTCAGTCTGGGACTATCAAAAAATGTTAACCGAAATTTTTCAAAAAGCCGGACTAACCCGCTATAAGACTGATGAACCGGAAATTATGAGCCACCCCTGTAATGTTTTGATGGTTAAAATTGGCTCTCAGGTTCCTGAAAAGGAAATTCATCAGTTTAACAATTTACTATTTTTAAGGCAAACTGAAATCAGCTAAAAAAGGAAATTCCGCTTAACCAATGGCGGAATTTCCTTTGGCTTTAGTCCAGGGATCTAATGGCTTCTTTCATTTTGCTGAAAGCTTCATTATATCTTTTTTCAATCTGGTTCACAATCATCGCCCAACGCTGCTGATAATTTTGTTGCTGATTTTGTCCTTGAGGATCATAATTACCCATAGTTGGAGGTTGGGGTGTTTTTTCCTGTTCCATTTGAATTTGCTGTTGAAAAGCTTCACCAGCCTGCTGCACCGTACTTTGATAATGATGGAACATAGTTTCCATATCTTTTAAAATACCACTCAGTTGTTTTTTATTGTTTTTAATTTGGCTTAAACCTTCCATGGCTTTCCGGTTAGCAGTTATAATTATATCTGATGAAGGTAAATGCATATTGGAAAGGAAGATTTCCTGAATACCTTCAACAATAATGTTCAAATCTTTTTTGGCAATATTTTTTAGTTCAGCGGCCAGGTTAAAATTTTTGTCGCTCATAAATTTGCCAGCCAGGGCTCTGCCTTTAGGCAGCAATTCAAAACGAGCCATATTTTCAGGATCTACAGCTTTGCGTTTTTCCAGTCTTTCCAAAGCCATTTCCATTGCTGATTTTATTTTAGTACCTGAAATTGGCTTTTGTGTATCTGACATAAAAATTCCTCCTTGACTTTTCTGACACTCCCGCCTCTGAAGGAGTGGGGTTCCAGAGTACTAAACAACCTACTTTTGGACTTTCATTATCAATCATTACTTTTGAATAAATCAGTGATAACTTAAATGCTCGTACCTGAACTTTAATTTATTATAAAGCATTTAATATTTGTAGTCAATATTAACATACACAAAAGGATTAAAAATATTGGACTATCCATCCCATCTTTAAAAAGGTGGTCTTTCCGCCCATTTATTGAGATTAAAAGCGGGCTGTCATCCCACAGTTAAAACCATGGGGTTCCCCGTCCGAAAAGGTTCTAATCTGAATCGCTAATTAACAGCAATCCCAAATTGCCGGTTTTTTGTTTTTTTAATCCTCCATTTGGGAAACAAAAATAAAAATTCCTGAGTCTAAAGCAGATAAAGGAGGAATTTTTATGTATTGGGAAAACAAAGGAGCAGAAAATACAGAGGCCACTTTACAGGCAGCACTCAAAACCGCTCAGGAACGCAATATCCGTTATGTGGTAGTTGCCACTTCCAGCGGAGAAACCGCTGCCAAATTATTGGGCAGTCCGGTTCAGGTAATTGCTGTTACCTATCATGCCGGTTTTTCTGAACCGGGAAAAATCAGTATGCTTCCAGAAATGCAGGAAAAACTGGAGGCAGGCGGCATTAAGGTTTTGCGAACCAGTCATTTGCTTTCCGGAGTAGAAAGAGGAGTCCGCAATGCTTTTGGTGGTCTCTATCCGGCTGAAATCATGGCTCAAACCCTCAGAATGTTGGGACAAGGCGTTAAGGTAGGCGTTGAAATTGCCGGCATGGCTTTGGATGCCGGACTCATTCCCTACGGAGAAGAAATTATTGCCATTGGCGGTTCACTCAAAGGATCAGATACGGCTATTATTATTGAACCAGCCCACTGTAACCGCTTTTTTGAAACCAAAGTAAAGGAAATTATTTGTAAGCCCCGTAATATTTAACCTGTCCGACCATTCTGAAGCAAACTTCAAGTTTAATTCAGGATGGTTACTTTTTATTCAGCTTAACAAAGAGAAAAAACCTGACGATATGGAGTTTTCGATCAGCTTCACTGAGAATCAAAAACTCCACATCCAGGCTTTATATAATAACCTGCTTATTTTAAGCTATCGGTTACTTATTTTTTTCTTTTCCAGTTGGTGGCACCATAAGTTTTGCAGGTTTCAATCATGGCTTTCATGTTGGCAACCGGAGCAGTCGGCCAAATATCGCAGCCAGGCCATACAGCGTCTACGCCATCATCAATACATTTTTTGGTAGCAGCTTCGACTTCTTCCGGGCTGGCATTAACCAGAATATTGAAAGCATCAACAGCACCAAATACCAGAGGATCCCAACCCAAATCTTCACGAACCTTAGCCATGTCAGTTTTGGTTTCAATAGCAACAGCATTAGCACCGCAGTCAGCCATTTGTTTGATAACCAAGTTAACACCACCGCAGATGTGCAGAACATTGGGAATACCAGCTTCGTTCAGAGCCTTGAAGATTTTCTGCAGATGCGGAACAATAACTTTCTGGAAGCTCTTGGGGCTTAAAATGTCGCTGGTAGCACCCATTTCACGAACGCAGATGAAGTCAGCACCAGCGGCAACATAAGCTTTGCTGATTTCAATCAGAACATCTGCCAGTTGATCCAACAGAGCATTTAATTCTTTGGTTTTCTTGAAGGTGATTTTGAACATATCGTCCAAAGACATGATCTGACCGGCTAAGGTGTAGGGTCCTAAAACATAAGAACCAACCGGGAATTCAGCTCCAACTTTTGCTTTCATTTTGCTGAGAGCATCGCAAACTACCGGAATACGACCTTTTTTCAGCAGGTCAGTAGTATCCACTTTAAATCCTTCCAATTCCTTCATGGGGTCTTCGAGGATTTTGGATTTAATGGTAGGATAAAGTAATTGGGAAACATCTTCGTAAGCATTCATTTCACAGCCCAGAGCTTCAGCTTCTACGCAGAAGTCAAAGGGAGCCAGAGCACATTCATAACCGGTTAATTCAACGGTTGCACAAGCAACATTAGCCATTTTTTCGGCATCACTGTGAACGGTGGCAAATTTATAACCATATTGATCCAGACCAGCGGTTAAAGCAGCACCCATACCGGTATAGCACGGAACCCGATCAACTTCTTCGCCTTTGAGCTGTTTAATGATTCTTTCTTTTGCATTCATAATGAGAGTATTTCCTCCTTAAAATTCGAGTCAATTAAGCAATCTTAAATAAGCATTGCTTACAGTTTTTCAGCAAAGTCACCGAATAATTTCCAGATAGGATGGTTTTTATTCTGGGTTACTTTATTGTCATTTTCATAGTAAGACATGGTAGCCAACATGGAAGCACCAGCAGCAATGGCGGGCATAATTTTCGGCAGGTTGACAATCGGGCCAGTGAACATTAAGTCACTCCACAGGATACCAGCGATGGACTGAGCAGCACCGTTGATAGCGGTGAAACCGTCGCTGCCCCACATATCTCTGGCATCTTTCCACATATAAGTACCATTGGAAGAAGCAACGCCGCAGGGATAACCAAATTCTTCTTTGATCAGACGGTTGGCAACGCAGCTTAAAGCCATGGAGGGTAAGTTCATAACAGCGGTATCAACCAAAATGCTTTCGAAATTATCTTCGCCGATCAATTCCAGCATTTTTTTCATACCTTTTACCCGACCCACAGGAGTGGGATCAGTTTCATCATAAACCTGGATAACGATATGTTTAATGTTCATATCTTTCAGTTTGGCAACCTGAGCCGGAATATCAGGATCCCAGGGAGTAATACTGTTGTACAGAACCCGATCCTGAATGCCCAGATCTGCTACATATTGAGCAGCTTCCAAACGGGGTTGTTCCATCCACATATCAATACCGAAAGGTTTTTCGGTGATTTCCAGCATGAAATCAATGTAGGCTTTCATTTCGTCAGCACTGGTAGCAACCAGAGCAACCAAAGCCGGAACGCCGGTTTGTTCCATCAATTCTTCTTGTCTCAGAACATAATCTCTGGCTTTTTCCCGATTAAATTCCCGGTCTTTTCTGCTTCCAAGCAATTTATCGCCTTTATGGAACATGGAAGAAATGCACAGAGGGGGGTTAATACCAGGTTGTCCGCCGATCAACAGATCGCCGATTTTGAATACTTTTTGTTCGGTTTTCAGTGTGAACATGGATATATCACCTTTCTATTTCTAGTTAAGACACTGCCGTTTAAACCCCAGGGGAATTAAAACGGCAGTACCAGTCGAACATAATTTTACAAAAGCAAATGATTTTTTATCAACACAAATTTTTATGAGAGAAAAAATCATTGCTTTTTTATAAAAACTATTTTACTTTTTTAACTTTGATGGTGTCCAGAATATGTTGAATGTGCGGGAACGGATCCTTGGCATGCGGGAACCACATAGCTTTGGCAAATTCATCCTGGAAGCCAGGTTCTACAGCAGTTTCAATGAATTCGATATTTTCAGCAATCCATTTTGCTTCTTCCCGTTTGTTAACATCCAACAGAGCCAGTTTAGCACCGTCACCGGCAGCATTACCAACGGCTTCAACTTTTTCCAGATCGCAGTCAGGAATCATACCCATCAGCATAGCACTTTCCCGGTTAATATAGGAACCGAAAGCACCAGCCAAAGTTACCCGGTCAACATTGGTGTCGCCATATTTTTCGAGCAGGTATTTAGCTCCAACATACAGAGCAGCTTTAGCCAACTGAACAGCACGAACATCAGCCTGAGTTACAGTAATATCTTTACCAATGGAGGTTTCTTCTTTCCAGCACAGTACATATTCATACATTTTGCTGTCTTCCATTTGGCGGATACGAGGAGAACCGCTCTTGGTGTTGATCTTACCGGATTTTTCCACAACGCCGGCTCTGAACATTTCAGCAATTACATCAATAATACCGGAACCGCAAATACCTTTGGATTCAGGATTTTTATTTTCAGGATACCAGACATCGTTGCCAATAACTTTGTAAGTAGGAGCAAAGTCGTCGGGACTGATTTTAATTTTTTCAATAGCTCCCGGAGCAGCCCGCATACCGAATTTAATCTGAGCACCTTCCAGAGCAGGACCAGTTGCACAAGAAGTACATAACATACGGTTTTTGTTACCAAGGTCAATTTCACCGTTGGTTCCGATGTCAATCAGCAATCTTACTTCTTCGTCCTGATTGTAAGGAGATTCAGCGATCAATACTGATACATTGTCAGGGCCTACGAAACCAGCTTCAACCGGAAGGGTGTGCAAGAAGGAGGCGGGATTAACTTTCACGCCCATATCTCTGGCTTTAATATCCAAGCTGGCTCTGGTACCGGCGGTAAACGGAGAACGACCAACAAACTTGGGCTCAATACCCAAAGCAATGTGGTGCATAACAGTATTGAATACCAACACTACATCCACAATATCTTCAGCAGTCAAACCGACTTTCTCGGTCATTCTGGCAGCCAGAGTATTTAAACCTTCAACGATAGCATCGCTCATCAACTGCAAGCCATCGGCGTTCATCATGGAATAGGTTACACGGGAAAGAACATCTTCACCATAACGAACCTGAGGGTTCATCAGGGAGTCAACAACAACGGTTTCACCAGTTACCATATCGCACAGGTAAGCAGCAACGGTAGTAGTACCGATATCAACACCTAAACCATAATAGGTTTCCTGTTCGCCAGGCAGAACCCGAATGATTTCTTTATCCTGCCAAACATAGGCAGTTACTTTCCATTCGCCTTTGCGAATCTGTCTGGGCAAAGTACGCAGGCAGTTCAAATCGCAGGTCAATCCCAAAGGAAGGCCGTATTGTTCATGCAAAACATCGTTCAAACGCTGCAAATCGCCTCTGTAATCTTCCAGAGTAGCTTCCGGCAGAGTTACATAGTATTTTTTAACTGCGGGACGAACTGCGAAAGTTCTTTCTGCACCAGTTTCCAAAACAACCTGTTGGGCACCGCGGCTTTCTTCCGGTACGAATACCAGAATGTCGCCTTGAATGGTGGCCATGCAAGCCAGTCTGTAGTTTTTGGATAATTGATCTTCAGTGAAGAAATTCTTTTCCTGTTCAGCAACATCGGAGAGGTTTTCTTTTTTGGAGGTAATACCAAATTTATCAAAGATACCTTCTTCAATTTTAACCATACATTTGCCGCAAACACCGGCACCGCCGCACAGGTTTTCAATATCAACCCCTAATTCACGGGCTGCTTCTAACAAGCTTTTACCTTCATCAACCAGACCACGGCGTCCGGAAGGCTGAAAAATTACCTGATACTGCATTTACATTGTCCCCTTTTCAAAATTAATCCTATAAGTTACGCAGAGAGCTGATCATGTTGATAGCATCTTTCAGAGCATTGTTAGCATCTTTAGCATAACCATCAGCACCCCATCTGCTGGCGATATCTTCGTTAACCGGAGCACCACCGATCATAATCTTGGCCTGTGGGTTTTTAGCTTTGATTTTTTCGATAACTTCCTGCATACCAACCATAGTGGTGGTCATCATGGCAGACAGGCAAACCAATTCGGAATCAGTTTTCAGTTGTTCTTCTACGAACTGATCGAGGGGAACGTCACGACCCAGATCGTATACATCAAAACCGGCAGCATCGAACATCATTTTTACGATGTTTTTGCCGATATCGTGTACGTCACCTTGAACAACGCCCATTACAACAGCACCTTTTTTGGTTTGGCCTTCTTTGCCCATGTGCGGTTTCAAAACATCCAGACCGGCATACAGAGCATCGGCACACATTAACATTTCAGGTACGAAATATTCCTGCTCTTCATACAGACGGCCAACTTCGACCATGCCTTCTACCAGACCTTCGAAAACGGCTTTCTGAGCATCAACGCCCATTTCCAGAGCTTCGTTGGCAGCTTCTACTACATCGTCTTCGTCAAAGTCTACTACGCCTTGTTTCAGTCTTTCTAAAATTTCTTGTTCGGTTGCCATTAGGTCAACGCCTCCTATTGATTAATAAATTTAAGTTTAGTGAAGCTGTTTGTGCTATAAAATTCAAACCCTGTTTTGCACAAGGCACCTTCCTCTTGTTGATTTTCCTCAGGGGGGTGAAATTTCAGAACCCAGGCAAGGAAATTTTCATTTGTTATTTGTCGTTTAATCAGGTTTCCCAAGTTTAAACAGATATTTTACGACAAACCAGTTTACAATACAGCCTTTTGCAATTCACTTCAACTTGTCTTAGCGGCTTTTGAAAAAACGCAAAACATTACAAGGAAACCTGCACACGCTTCTATTATATATTAGTTTTTGTAAATTAGTCAATGCTTTTTCAGATCTTTCTTTTTTTTTTGGAAAAAATAATCGAAAAATCAGGCAAAAAGCATGGCCATAACCAGCATATTTTCTTTGGGGGGCCATTCCATTGGAATACCTGTTTTTTGGGCCAGGTCAGTAATATCAATACCCATGGCAGAAGGACCCGGACGGGCTTTAAAAGGATGGCGGCAGGGCTCTCCGGGGGGAGTGCATTTTTCGCACAGCGGACAGCCTCCGGAACCCAAGCCCAGAGTTTTGTCACAACCGGCTCCAATCAAAGTGTTTTCCAGCCTGGAAATAAGATCCAGCATTTCACAGCCTAATTTGTTGCGGGCATCAACTTTTCCCTGATAGTCTTCCGGCAGATCCTTCATTGCCACTTTTTTCACAACAATAAAGCCCACCTGAAATTCTTTCATGGCTTCCCGAATCACTGCTATCGGAGGCATATTGGGAGGACAAACTTTCCGCAATCCATAATTATGACAAATTGGAACCTGACATTTGACCCTGACTCGTTCACTTATGTTCAGCAAGTCCATGGAGAAAGGATGCAAAGTTACACCAGAAGGCAATTCTTTTTGCAGAATTTCTTCCAATTTTTCAACGCTGCAAGACATATAACCATCTCCTTATCTAAAAAATATTCTGTCCCAAATTCAATTATCCTCCCAAGAATTCAAAGTATTAACAAATTATTTTTTTAACCATTCCTGATTATTTTTTCTAAGCCAGGTTTTTCCTCCCAATTCCCGCACAGCCCTGGTCATGGCCTGCATATTTTCGGTTAAAGCTCCCGGCCAGACATCACAGGAAGGCCAAACACTGTCCACACCGCTTTCCATAATGGATTTGGTGACATCATAAACCAGCTCTTTGGGGGTGCTGGTCATCAAAGCCGCTACATCAATATTACCAAATAACAAAGGCCTGGTTCCAATTACTTCCCGATTGGCTTCAATATCATTTTTCATTTCCACTGCCAAAGCTGCAGCTCCACACTCCTGCATATCCCCAATAATATGGTTGGCATTACCGCAAATGTGCAAAACAGTTGGAAAGTCCAAAGCCTTGAAAATTTTCTGCAAAGCCGGCTTGCAGATTTTTCGGAAGCTTTTGGGAGAGATCATATTGGTTGAACCGGTCATTTCTCGAATACACAAATAATCCACTCCAGCTTCCCGATAAGATTTGGCCACCGCAATTACACCGTCTGCCAAATGATCCACGACTTTAACCAAATCGTCCTCATTTTTTTTCACCAATTTCAGCAAAAGACGCAAATCCATCATTTCTCCCAGCCAGGTCAAAGGACCCAAAAGCCAGGCTCCCACGGGAATTTCCTGACCGACTTCTTTTTGCAAAAGGCCGATGGCTTCCCTTACCAGAGGAAAACGACCTCTGGCCGGAAAATCAGCAGGCAGGACAACCTTGGCCAAATCTTCCGCAGATTTTACCAGGTGGCCAATTACCGGACGAATGGTCGGAAATAAAATTTCGCCTGGTTCAGCATCTTCATAAAAATTGGTTTCGCAGCCCATAGCCTGAGATTCTATGCAAATATCAAAAGGCACTACAGCACATTCCGCCCCATACAAGCGAGAAGCTTCCGCAGCTACATCAGCCATTTTGCGACTGTCCTGATGAATTTCGTAAAATTTATAACCAAAAGGCTTCAGACAATCAAGAGTAACCATACTCATTCCGCTGAAGCAGGCCATTCGATCCGTTTCTTCTCCAGCAAATATTTTCATAATTCTGGTTTTAGAGTTAATATCAGTCATTTTTATTTCACCCTTTTTGAAACTTTGTCATTCTGAACGAAACAAAGAAATATTTCTTCACTTCGGTCAAAATGACCTGCTCAATTTATAACGAGGGCATTTTTGCAAACGCCCTCGTTATAATTTTTCTTACTTACAAATTTAAGCCAGCCTTATCCGATCTGCCAGCCAACTTTAGTCCAAATTTTAGTTCAGATTTTAGTCCACATCGTCCCAGGTTCCGGGAGTCTTTTGACCTTTCCAGAGATAGGGATCCAGACCCTGGCCAAAGCTGTAAACCCAAGCCCAGCCCCAGGCAACTGTCTGCCAGGCCAAAACCTGACCATTGAACCACATGTAATCGAATCCTTGTACATCTGAAGCCGGATCACTCGCAGGCAAGCCCATGGTAAGGAACATTAAGAACTTGGCTACCCAGTAAAGAATGAAAAACCAAACAACAATAGCTACCGGAGTACCCCAAGGCTGCCGAATTAAGCAGAACGGCCAGCAATGAATCAAAGTCATAACTGCAAAGTTAAAACCACCGGTCAAAGCAAACCAAACCCAGAAGATACCAGCATATCCGGCAACGCCCCAGCCGCCAAAGCCGTTTACATCCCACAGCCAATCGGCATTAGCATTGGTGTCTCCAAAAGATTGGAAGCTGGCATCGCCAGTCTGACCCATGTAAATATAATTGCAGATGTGCAGCAAGACCCACATAAAGAAGAAAAGGAAAGCCCAGGTTGCTCCACTGAACATGGGTTGTTTAATCCGCCGGAAGTAATAGGAAGCTCCACCAGTTACCAGAGTGATTTCCAGTAAACCAAACCAGAAAGGCGGAATCCACTTAATGGTATTCAGAACCATAACTGTACCAGCAGTCATAATTAAAACATTGATAATCATGCGACGAACCGGAGGAGTATCCGGCATATGAGCATCTCCGCCGACAAAACTGGTCAAAGCAATAAAGAACCAGGAAGTAGCGATAATCGGGAAAGCCCAGGTTTCCAAATTAACTCCGAACAAGGGAACCAAAGTCCAAAAAACAATTTGAATCACGATGGATAAAACAGTTAAGGCAATACCTCTGGCCCATCTGTTTTCGATATTTTGACAAGGCCAGTTGTTAGCCAAAGCAAATAGAGTAATTTGCAAAGCAACTTGAGGCCCCATGGCCAGAGCAGCATAAGCAGCTTCCAGGCTAATCGCTGCCGGATCGCTCATAAAGCAGCTAAAAATAGCTCTGAACATCGGTGGATAAACGATGTAAGACAACACCGAAAACACTAAAATGGCAATTACCCACGGTAAGCCTTTAAGAAAGTAGTTAAAATCAGGAATTCCAACAGTCTGTTCTTTTCGAGACATATTACAACCTCCCTTATTGATTTATGTACTTCCGCACATCCATATACAACTTATTGACCATATATTGACGCTCCCACGCTGCTGAAGCAGCGGGGATTTGGAAGAAGTTTAATTGTTTAAGCAATTTCTATTCTTCTGGGACTCGTCAAAAGCCCAATACACAGTTTTTCGCAGTCGAAATTCTGCTTGCTTTTATACAAACCGTGCTTCGGCACGGTCAGAAAGCAAAGTGTGCTTCATCCCCAGTGCTGAAGCACATGGGGTTTTCGTCCATGAGCAATTTATAAAATCAAGAGATCTTGATTTTATCAGAAGACTGCAAACCGCCATAAGAAACTATTTCCTGAATAGCATCTATAATATCACTAAGCTCATTTATTTGCCGCAAAGTAACATTGGAAAGGCGATTCAGCTTGTCGGCACAACTATTGCCAATGGCTGACGCTTCATTGTTAACCAGCAGAATATCCACTTTAGGCAATAACAAAGCACCTTTTAAAGGATCATCTCCATCAGTATGGATACAATCACTGATCATAATACAAATTCCTTCTGTGCCGGCTGGTGCTGCATCCAGCTGCTTTTTAGCTTCAGAAAAAGCAGCATACAAATCAGTGGCTCCCCGGCATTCAATATCCAGGATCTCTTCCAGAATAGAAGCATGATCCGAATAGCCCCGAATGCTTTTGGAAACTTTGGGATTACTGTCAAAGAAAATCAAAGAATAATTTTCTGATTTAATTGCTTCCGCTAATACACTGACAGCCAAAGCCACATAATCAATAACCGGACCTAAACTGTTGCTCTTATCAGCCAGAATAATAAAAGAACGCTGAGCATGGATAATATCACGACTGCGTAAATCATTATAATTAGGCAAATGCAAATTATTATTACTGATTAGCAAGTCCAGAGAGCTGTCCAAATCCCATTCTTTTCCCGGATTATAAGGAACAATTTCGCTTCGGGTGGTAATAATTCCGCCTCTGCTGACCAAATGCTGACCTTCCCGCAATAAAGCTTCTATAACATATTGCAGCAGCATCTTTTTTTGAGCCGGAGTTAATCTTTTGCCCTGACCACGATACTTTTTGACCAGAGGCAAAGCCCGGGCTGTTTTAAGATTGATATTTTCCAAATCAATACTTTCTGTTCCAGGAACTATTTCCTTTTCCGAGTCGTCAAAACCAAAGCCCTCTGCCCTATGCAGTCGAGATTTTTTTAAAACCTTTAAGCTCGCCGGAATCCCAGCTTTTTTTTTTGGATCGGTTCCATTTCCAATACTTCTCTGACAATGTCTTCTACCAATTCCATTTCGGTATATTCACTGTCATAACGCAGCTTAATTTTTTGCAGCAAAGCTGCATTGGAAATAGTTAACAAGGTTTCAAAAGATTTGGGATCTTCTCCCGATGCCCGATAAGACTGGGCAATCCGTACCATAAAAATAGCTGCCCTGATGGAAGCCCCGCTAATGGTATCCTTGTGAGTACGGGAAAGCTGAACAATTTGGCAGATCAATTCTACTAATTTTTCATCCTCTTCGCCGGTTCTCAATTTAACAATTTCCAGAGCCTGCGATAATGGAGCGTGTTTAACTTCAATCCAGACGCAGCGATCAAAGAAAGCCTGGGGCAAAGGATTGGTGCCAACCCGATCCAGAGGGTTACAGGTAAAAATACTGGTAAAATTGTCATCTGCTACAACAGAACCCAAACGAGGAATATAAATTTTGCGTTCGTCAATTGCAGTTAAAGTACCGTTGACACATTCAGCCGGGGCCCGGTTTACTTCATTAAATAAAAAGACTCCGCCTTTTTTCATTGCAAGAGTTAAGGATCCGGGAACAAAAGTATCTTCCGAATAACCCTTTTGAATAACCATAGGAGGATCAAACCAACCCTGCAATTTTAAGGAGGACAGCTCCTGATCTCCGTCCACTCTGTACAATGGTCTGTTTAAATAACGAGCCGCAGCTTTAGCCATTTCAGTTTTGCCGGTACCAGCTTCACCTTCCAAAATAACCGGAATGCCTTTTTCCAAAGCTCTGATCATTAGTTGAAATTCTTTAACCTGACCTACAATTCCTACTGACAAAAAATCCATTTCACATTCCCCCAGCAAACTCTGTAGCCATTGTGTAAACAATGGTTATTTTCTTTTTGTAAAGAAATAGTATGTTACAATCCTAGTTGTTAAAAATTTTTTGTACAAAATTTCACTATCTCAAGTACAAAGAAATTTAACCGAATTCGTCTTACAAAAATTCAGTTAAATTGTGCATCTGCTCTGTTCCAACAAGGAGAGAGCAGATGCACACTTATTTTAAGCATAGTCAAAATCACGAATTATTTACCGTAAGCGTCAACGGCATCTTTCATAGGTTTGAGTTTATCAGCAGTAGTTGCCGGAGGCAGAGAGCAACCAGGGGCAATAACATGATAACCATCAGCAATAGCTTTTTTAGCAGCGGCTGCAACTTCTTCAACTCCACCGTGGAACAGGTCGTTGATGGTGTCGATACCACCGATTAAGCCAAGTTTCAAACCATTGTCGGCCAAAGCTTTTTTAACAGCTTCAACATCGGTTTTGGGTTCAAAGCTTAAAGCTACAGCACCGGATTTCATCATGCCTTCGATAATGAAGTCAACTTTACCGCAGATGTGCAGGATAACCGGTCCATTGATTTGCTGGCACATTTCAATTTCCCAAGGCAGAGCGTTATCCATGTAGTTTTGCGGGCTGATGATGTCAACAGAAGCCATCATATCTTCGCAGGAGATAGCATCTGCACCGGCTTTCAACAGTTCATTACCCAGAGCTACGCAGGCTTCTCTGGCAATGTTCAGGAAAGGAACCAGTTTTTCCGGAGTTTTCAGAACGAATTTCAAGCAGGTTTTCAGACCAATCAATTCGGAAGCGATGGTGAAAGGTCCAATGATACCGCCCATCAAAGCTCTTTCTTCGCCGGTTTCAGCTTTTTCTGCCAGGATTTTTTCTTTGGCCAACTTAATGGCATTGATTAACATCTGGCAGCGGCCACGCTGCAGGAAGTCAGCCGGGAATTCCGGATTGGGGGTTTCTTTAGGTTTGAAAGCATGTTCTGCAACACTGGGCAGGTTCTTTTCGTCAGCGGGTTTCAGAATGCAGCCCAGAGCTTCTTCTTCAACAGTCTGACAGAAAGGAATACGAACAGCATCCCAGTCCAGCATTTTTGCACCAAAGAAAGCCAGTTCAGCTAATTTTTCAGCATCATAGTTAGCTTCCGGCCATTTGGCTCCGCACAGTTCCATTTGTTCATAGGTAGCAGTCTGGTCAACGCAGGCTACAGCCGGTCTTTCCAGAATTTCACCTTTTAAAGCAGCCATGAAAATTTCTTTTTTAGTTGCCACGAACAAAAACCTCCTCAAACAATAAATTTGTTAGAATTTGACTGATGGGACCGGTTACCCGGTCCCACCATATGATTTTGACTATTTAATTATAACATACCAGTTCTCTTGAAAGCAAGAGTCTGTTTTGTTTAAAATCGAGAATTTCGCTTAAAGGCTTACAGCATCGGCAGACCGTAGTCGCTTCTCAGTTCAGCTTTAACTTTTTCGTACATGTCAACATACCATTTCTGCGGGCAAGCGGTCTTCACATCATAACATTCTCTGAAGTCGCCACCTTTGAGGTGGATGGTACGAGCAACGATTTGATCGTTGTATTTCAGCATGTTTTTGTTAATCAGTTCATTAGCTTGTTTCCGGGTAAGTTTGGCTTGACCAACAGCATAACCAACTTCGGAAGCGAAGCGAGCACCTAAACCACCAACATGGTCCAGAGCAGCGGACTGTTTGGCAGTACCACCGGAGTTAGCCAGACCCAGTACGCAGTTACCGATAGCACCACTTACATGTTCCCAGAAATATTCTTCAGCACCCAAACCAGCGGTCATCTGCCAGCCAGGTCCCAAAGTGGCAGGCCATTTGGTGTATTTCTGGAATGCAGCACAACCATTCAGACCTACGAACATAACGGTGTTGGAGGTGTTGGAGAAGTACAGAGCGTCGGAAATGAAGCAACCCATCTGACTTACTTCGTACAGCATCATGTAAGCGAGCTGGTCAGCAACGGATTGTACAACAGAAGTAGCCGGACCACCGGAACCACCGCCGATGTAAGCCTGCATAATACCCCAAGTTTTAGCTCCAAATTGATGCCACATAAATGCACGGCTCATTTGGTCATAGTCGGTTTTCAGGTGAGGCATTACATAAACGTGACGTACATCGCCTTTTTTAACCAGGTCGGAAGCAACCATTTCACCCTGTAAAGTACAAGGCATGGAAGCACCATCAGAAGCACCAGGACGACCAGCCCGACGACGGCAGTCATTAACAATGTGCATTCTCTTTAATTCGGACATCAGTTCGAACGGAGAATAAGGTTTAATTAAAGCACCGTTTACGGAGGTTACAACACCCTGGAAGTGGAAGAAGTCGATGAGGGGTTCTTTCAGGTAGGACATGATGGTGGCATCATAAATGTCATCACTGATAGGTCCTAAGATACGACCGAGCTGACCAACGGGGTTTTTGCCGCTTTCGTAATCTTCGAATTCACGATATTTCATTACGATTTGGTCATAGTCTTCACCAACTACGCAAGCTTCGGGAACATTGCGGATAGCGTCTTTAACTTCCTGTTCCTGGAACATAATCAAACGTTCGGTGTTGGATACAAAGATACCGCATTCCAGGAAGAATTCATAACCGGCTTTCCACAGGGCTTCGAGGAAATCATCATCTTCGGGAACGCATTTTTTCGGATCATATTCGATACCGTATTTTTTGGTGATTTTTTTCAACAGGGGCCAATAGCGTTTGTAATCAAATTCTTTTTCAAAACAAACCGGACCAGTTTCTGCTCTTGCCCAGTAATCTAACATTTTACCTCTGGAAGTAACTGTCATTGTGTAAAACCTCCTCTATGGATGTAAATTTTATATTTTTTGTTCTCAGATGAACATTCTATTTTGTTACTTCCCCCAACTTTAAAGCCAAGGGTGAGTCAAAACAGGCAGTTAAACTAGCCTCTGCCTACCAGTTTTTTAGCCATTTCGATAGCAGCAACAGCGTCTAATGCATAGCCGTCAGCACCGATTTCTTCTGCCCAGGCTGCGGAAGCAACACCGCCGCCTACCATAACTTTATATTTATCTCTCATGCCTTTGGCTTCCAGAAATTCGATTAAGTCTTTTTGAACCGGCAGAGTGGTGGACATCAGAGCGGAAGCACCGATCAATTTAGCATCCATTGCAGCAGCTTCTTCCATGAATGCAGACGGAGCTACATCAGGTCCCAGGTCTTTTACATCGAAACCAACGGTCATCAACATGGTGGAAACCATATCTTTACCAACCTGGTGTACATCACCTTTAACGGTACCCATTACGCAGCCAATGCGTTCTTCACCTTCGCC